>NZ_JBMPPF010000010.1:0-161237 GCF_049339385.1 Undibacterium sp. SXout7W
ATTGACTGTTAATTGTTAAAGAACCGTATTCTTTTCTGCTTTTGCTTCGAAGCGTTGTGTTCGTCAGCAGCAGAGAAGCGAGATTATGCAGGATCTAACCGTACATGTCAACTGCCTGCCAAACTTTATCAACAGAATCAAAAGATAGGCATCCTTAACTGATTCAAAACCACATACATAAAAACTTGTTTGATAATACGAATGCCTTTTTGCTGGGTAGGTTATCAAGAGATAGTGAGCATTGACTACAAAAGGTAGAATGTTACTTTTATCGACTATCCATCAACGCATGTACTCATTGCGCTGATGTCACACGAGCCCATTCATGTTACGCATCACGGATTTACAATTACCATTGAATCATTCTGAGAATGAACTGACAAATGCCGTTCTCAATACACTGTCAATTACACCTGATCATCTAGTACGCTACTCCATATTTCGTCGTAGTTACGATGCAAGAAAAAAAACAGCCATCGTTCTTATTTACACATTAGATGTCGAAACAAATGTTGAAGCGGATATTTTGCAACGAATGCAAGGTATCAATAAAATATCAGTCACGCCCGATACCGGCTACAAATTTGTCACGAAGGCACATAACGAGAATTTTCAAAGACCTGTGGTAATCGGATTTGGTCCTTGCGGTTTATTCGTTGCGCTAGTTCTGGCCGAGATGGGATTTCGCCCCATCGTTCTGGAGCGCGGAAAAACAGTCAGAGAGCGAACCAAAGACACATGGGGATTGTGGCGAAAACGCGAATTGCAATCGGAATCCAATGTTCAGTTTGGCGAAGGTGGTGCCGGTACATTCTCTGATGGCAAACTATATAGCCAAATTAAAGATCCAAAACATTATGGGCGTAAAGTATTAACGGAATTTGTCAAGGCTGGCGCACCAGAAGAGATTATGTACGTCAGCAAGCCACACATAGGCACATTCCGCTTAGTTAAAATGATTGAAGAAATGCGGACTTCTATTGAAGCTCTTGGCGGTGAAATACGCTTCGAACAAAAAGTAACTGATATTGACATCCGCGAAGGCAAAGTATTTGGCGTTCATGTTAATGATGGCGAATATATTCCAACCAATCATGTCGCCCTCGCTATTGGGCATAGCGCAAGAGATACTTTTCATATGCTTTATGCAAAAGGGGTTTATATCGAAGCAAAACCATTTTCTGTCGGATTCCGAATTGAGCACCCGCAATCCATTATTGATAAAGCGCGGTTTGGTCCTAATGCCGGAAATAAAATATTAGGAGCGGCTGACTATAAACTGGTTCACCATGCCAGCAATGGGCGTTCTGTCTATAGTTTTTGTATGTGCCCGGGCGGGACAGTGGTCGCGGCTACTTCCGAACCTGGTCATGTAGTCACTAATGGCATGAGCCAATACTCCCGTAACGAGCGCAATGCCAATAGCGCTATTGTTGTTGGCATTACACCTGAGGATTATCCTGGTCACCCACTTGCAGGTATTGAATTTCAGAAGAAATTAGAGCAACGGGCCTATGCGTTAGGCGGTCAGAATTACAATGCACCTGGTCAGTTGATCGGTGACTTTCTGAAGGGACGCAAATCAACCAGTCTCGGGGGAGTCGAGCCATCGTACAAACCCGGCATCACGCTATGCGATCTTGCGGATGCATTACCTGAATTTGCAATTACTGCAATACGAGAAGCCATTCCTGCATTTGATAAAAAAATTAAAGGCTTTGGCATGCAAGATGGCATATTAACAGGCGTAGAAACAAGAACATCTTCCCCCATCAGAATCAAGCGTAACGATGATGATCTGCAAAGTTTGAATACACGCGGTCTTTATCCTGCGGGAGAAGGAGCGGGATATGCCGGTGGTATTTTATCTGCGGGCGTTGATGGTATCAGAATCGCTGAAGCAATCGCGCTCGATATACAAAACAACAGTTCTTCATAAGAATTACGACCACGTAACCGTAATTGAGTATAAAACGAATTGCGGTTACATCAAGAAAAGAACATTTAGTTTATCAAACCATCCAGTCCTTCACTGATTTCAGAAAAAGGAGGCATTTCGTCAAGAATTAGCGCAGTTGTCAAACCTAGACGAAGAAGAAGATCTTCAGGAATGGTCGCCTCCATTTCTTCTTGAGAACAGGCACATTCGCGCGCCCTCGCCAACCAGATAGCAACGTGAACAACTCCAGAAACAGGGTTGAATTCAGTTGATGCCAAAGGGGATGCACATTCTTTTATTGCAGTAGAAAATGTTTCGGGAAATCGCCAGCGCTTTGCCAATTCCGAGCCAATATCAAAGAAACTATATCCCAGCATATCCACTTCGGCATTCGCCCTGCGCGCATCAAAAAAATGTGCAAGCTTATCCACTTCCGACATCTGACCAGGCATTGCGGCGCGCATCACCAATTGACCAATGGCATGCATCAAACCAATAAGAAAAGCAAAATCCTGATTATTTTTGATTTTTTTGGCGATCCACTTTGAAATCACAGCCACCCGCAAACTGTAATGCCAGAACTGTTGTAAATCCAGGCCGTGAACGGGTTTAAAACCACCAGTCAGCCCACTGCTGATTACCAGCGTTCTGACACTCATGAATCCCAACATCAGGACCGCCTCATCTACCGTGCCGATACTGCGAGAAAAATGATAGTACGAGGAATTAGCGAGGCGTAATAATTTGGCACTCAGAACTTGATCAGCAGACAGCTTTTTTGAAATTTCATCGATCGAAATATGATCATCATTAAAGCTATCAATGACTTCCTGAACAACTTTAGGAATCGTTGGCAGGGCATTTTGCTGCAAAAATAGAGTATCTATATTCATATGGCATCTCCTTTGATCAGATAGCGTAACGATTGCAGCTATACGAAATCTAGCCCGTCTATCACCTCAACACATCCCGAGGAACTTATCGTTGTTTTTACCCAGAAAATAATACCTTGTTCTTCACCGAATCAACATATTTTTCTATCAACTGATACGCCTGTTGATGTATCGACTACGCACTAATACGGCAAGACAAAAAAATACTGACTGATACAAGTAATTGAATATCAGTCAGTATTTTTGGAGTAGCAAGGATTAATGCAGTTCAACTAATCATCTTTAGCGCCGTCAATACCTAACTCCTGAATCTTTCTCGTAATGGTATTACGCCCGATTCCGAGCCGTATCGCAGCATCATTCTTACGTCCGTGCGTGTGTTTCAAGGCAGCTTTAATAACGACCGATTCAAAACTGCGCCCTAATTTATCAATCACTTCCGACTGCCCCTCTGCCAGCATGGCGGCAGCTTCCGCTTCCAATAGCAAGGTCCAACTATCGCCAGTACGATACAGATTTTTATCCGACATGCTGGCAGCGGAAGCATGTGCGGGAGTCAGTGGCGCAGCTTCATGCGCGCGTCCCCCCACCTCTTCGACACTAGCAGAAATATGCGTGTGTGAAACGGACGGGGCGCCAGGCGTCAGGTCTTGAGGTAAATCCGGAATTTCTACAGTCTGGCCGGGTGCCATGACCGTAATCCAGTTACATAAATTTTCGAGCTGACGCACATTTCCCGGGAAATCGAGACCTGATAAAAAATGCATGGCAGGTTCAGACACTCTCTTCACTTCTACGCCTAACTGCTTGGCACTTTGTGTCAGAAAATATTTAATCAGCAATGGAATATCTTCACGACGCTCACGTAAACTTGGCAGGCGCAGACGAATCACATTTAAACGATGATATAAGTCTTCCCTGAACAACCCATCTTTCACTCTGGATTCCAGATTCTGATGCGTGGCTGCAATGACGCGCACATTGGCTTTCATCGGCTGATGCCCGCCAACGCGATAAAAATGCCCATCCGAAAGCACTCTGAGTAATCGTGTTTGTAAATCAAACGGCATATCGCCGATCTCATCCAGAAATAACGTTCCACCTTCAGCCTGTTCGAAACGTCCGCGTCTGGTTGTCTGCGCACCTGTAAAGGCTCCACGTTCATGACCAAACAATTCGGATTCCAGCAAATCTTTGGGAATGGCTGCCGTGTTTAACGCAATAAACGGCTGCGAGGAACGGGGACTATGTTTGTGTAATGCCCTGGCAACAAGCTCTTTGCCGCTTCCAGATTCACCCGTAATCAAAACGGTGACATTCGATTGAGACAGTCGTCCGATCGCACGAAATACATCTTGCATCGCGGGTGCTTGCCCCAGTATTTCGGGGGTTTCCGATATCGTCTGTTCAACACTGGATTCACGCAAGCTCTCATCCAGAGCACGGCGAATCAACTCTACGGCCTTATCAAGATCAAACGGCTTGGCAAGATACTCAAAAGCACCGCCCTGAAAAGCTGCGACTGCAGAGTCCAGATCTGAAAACGCAGTCATGATAATCACTGGAAGCCCTGGATGCTTTGCCTTTACTGTTTGCAACAACTCCAGTCCAGACGCACCATGCATACGGATATCAGAAACGAGCACCTGAGGCGTATCGTTCTGCAGTGCAAGCATGGCATCACGTGCATTCGTAAAACTTTTTGTAATGAGACTCTCACGGGCCAAGGCTTTTTCAAGCACCCAGCGAATTGAATCGTCATCATCCACTATCCAGATTGGTTTCATATTGTCGTCTAACTGTCAGGTTTAAACATATCGGTTGGGAACAGCGCTTTTGACGCCATTATTTTTTCCACTCCCCTGCTTCAAGGCAGTGGAATCAGGATTCTGAAATCCGTATATCCGGGCCGGCTCTCACATTCGATGACACCCATATGTTGCTCAACGAAAGTTTGTGCCAAAGTCAGCCCCAGACCGCTACCGCCATCTCTTCCTGATACCAGAGGATAAAAAATGCGGTTACGAATCTCGGGAGGAATTCCAGGACCGTTATCAATGATATGCAAATCTAATGCCAGCCTATAGCGCACTTTCGCCAGAGTGATTTGACGCACTACCCGCGTCTTGAAGATCAGACGCGCGTCACCCTGTCGGATACGCTCATTGAGTGCTTGTGCAGCGTTATGCGCGATGTTTAACACGGACTGAATCAGTTGCTCTTTATCCCCCCGAAACTCTGGAATCGACAGGTCGTAGTCACGCATGATAGATAAACCCTGCGGAAACTCAGCGACGATCAGACTTCTTACCCTCTCGCATACTTCGTGGATATTCACATCACCAACAATATGCGGCAAGCGGTGAGGAGCCAATAAACGATCAACCAGCGTTTGTAAACGATCAGCCTCTTTGATAATAACCTGCGTATATTCGCGCAGTTCACGCAAGTGTCGCTCTGGTAACTCAAGTTCAAGCAATTGGGCTGCGCCACGGATACCGCCAAGAGGATTCTTAATCTCGTGAGCAAGATTACGAATAAGCTCTTTATTCGCCTTGCTTTGATCCAGCATTCGCTCTTCACGATCCAGTTTGAGTTGCTGAACGTTCTCTCGCAATTCGATCAATACTGGCATCTCAGGATTATCCAAGGCGGTCACGATACTATGAACATGCAAGGGCTCTCGCCCGACACGCTCCAAAGTCAAATCCTGACGTTTATCCGCAAATTGATGCTCTACCGCCTGATGAAATACCGCCAATAGTTCATTACCATTTAAAAACAAATCACCAAGTTTCTGATGCGTCAGTGATTTAAACGAACTATCCAGCAAGCTTTCGGCCGCTGCATTCGCAAACATAATGCAGCCATCTGGATTTAATACAATGACGGCAGACGTCAGTAAGTCCAGGCCAGCAAATGATGTAAGAAGAGTTTTCAAGATGATCCATAAAAAAAGGTCGCCAATAGCGACCCAGTTAGGCAAGCATCATGCCTGCAACATACTGATGATGTATAAAACCAGCATGGAATAGGTAAAATTATTTCAAATTACTAAGTTCACGGCGGAGCGCTTCTATGTTTTTTTCGGTGCGTGCAATATTTTCTTTCATCATTGTGGTGCGTTCCTGATACTTGGCAAAATTACGCTCATCACCGCGACGTTCCGGCTCACCATTGTTGTACTCCTTTTTCAGGTCAGCCAATTTTTGCTCTTCCGTTTTTAACTCATCCTGAAGAATTTGTTTGCGATCTGAATCACGAGCTTTTTGCGTTCCCTCATCCACCTTCGGAAAATCAGAAGGTCCGGCAGAAGTCTTGGCACCTTGCGTCTTTTTTGTCGCAGGTGGTAACACGGGAGCTGGTACGACAGTGATGCCGGGCAAGTCGACGCGCTTACACCCTTTCGTCGCGCCCGTGTTTTTGTATTCTTTTTTACCGTTCTCGTCCACACACAAATACACATCTGCCTGCGCATAAGCAACGCCTTGTGCGCAGAGGATAAAAGCCAGGCCAATCAAGAGTCGGTTCATATCAAAACAATCATTAATGACAGGCATCTAGTGTATGTCATGCCGCGAAGCAGCACAATTACTGGAACCAGACTGTGCAAATAAAAAAAGCGGGGTTTCCCCCGCTTTTGGTAACTCATCTCAATTACAGAGAGTAGTACATATCGAATTCAGCTGGATGTGTCGTCATGCGCATACGCTGTACATCTTGCATTTTCAATTCGATGTAAGCATCAATCATGCTGTCGCTGAACACACCACCACGTGTCAAGAATTCACGGTCTTTATCCAAAGCTTCCAACGCTTGCTCCAGAGAATGGCAGACTGTTGGGATCAACGCGTCTTCTTCTGGTGGCAAGTGATACAGATCTTTAGATGCAGCTTCGCCCGGATGAATCTTGTTCTGAACGCCGTCCAGACCCGCCATCATCAATGCAGAAAAGCACAGGTATGGATTTGCCAGAGGGTCCGGGAAACGTGCTTCAACACGACGACCTTTTGGATTAGCAACATAAGGGATACGAATCGAGGCAGAACGGTTTTTAGCAGAGTAAGCCAATTTTACTGGTGCTTCATAACCTGGAACCAAACGCTTGTAAGAATTGGTACCTGGATTCGTGATCGCGTTCAGTGCGCGAGCGTGCTTGATGATACCGCCGATGTAATACAGTGCAAAATCAGACAAACCAGCGTAGCCATCACCTGCAAACAGGTTTTTGCCATCTTTCCAGATAGATTGGTGAACGTGCATACCAGAGCCGTTGTCGCCAACGATAGGCTTAGGCATGAAAGTCGCTGTTTTACCGTAGGTATGAGCAACATTCCATACAACGTATTTCAGATTTTGCGTCCAATCAGCACGCTCAACCAATGTAGAGAATTTAGTGCCGATCTCATTTTGACCTGCGCCAGCTACTTCATGGTGATGTACTTCGACTGGAATGCCCAAAGATTCCAGAATCAGACACATTTCAGAACGCATGTCCTGGAAGCTGTCGACTGGTGGAACTGGGAAGTAACCGCCTTTAACTGTTGGACGATGACCAGTATTGCCACCTTCCAGTTTTTCGCCTGTCGTCCAGGAAGCTTCTTCAGAATCAATCTTCACGAAGCAACCAGACATATCGATTTTCCAGCGAACGCTGTCAAAAATAAAGAATTCTGGTTCTGGTCCAAAAAACGCTGTATCGCCGATACCGGAGGATTTCAGATATGCCTCAGCACGTTTCGCGATGGAACGTGGATCACGGTCATAACCTTTACCATCTGCTGGCTCGATAACGTCGCATTGCATGAACAATGTCGTTTCTTCCATAAACGGATCGATATTTGCTGTATTTGGATCTGGCATCAAAATCATGTCAGATGCTTCGATACCTTTCCAGCCTGCGATAGACGAGCCGTCAAATGCGTGGCCAGATTCGAATTTATCGATATCGAACTGGGAAACTGGAACAGTTACGTGCTGTTCTTTGCCTCGTGTATCAGCAAAGCGGAAATCAACGAATTTAACTTCGTTGTCTTTCGCCATTTTCAAGACTTCTGCGGCTGTCATTGCCATGTGAAACTCCTCAAATAGAGCTAAAAATAAATTCGGAAATTGCTGAGTTATTTTGCCTGCCAAATAAACTGCGCTAAATCTTTACAGAAAAATATGACGGTCAAACTCAATAGGCAATGATAGCAGAATCCATGCCATCTTCCAGATTAACTGTCTCAAATAAGTTTTTTTCTAAATACTTGTTTTTGTGCTGATTTCTGGACTAAACAGAAGGATGAGAATCAGAATATCCAAAATAACAACGCACAAAATAAGTGCAAAACAAATAAAATGAATTATTTTGGTGCATTTATATTTGCAGGAATTAATTATGCACTTATTTGGTGAAATAACAGGGCTTATACTTCATGCAAGTAAGAACAAAAATTATAAAATTGGCACATGAAATTTTTTGCCACTAAACATCAGACTTATTCACCTAACATGGAATGTGAAACGCAAATACATAAGCGTATTATTTCAATTAATTACTTAATTTACTGCCTGAATTAATTTCCAAAAAGAAATTGATTTAAATCAATTATAATTTCCTTTTACTTAAATGAGATTGACTCTCATTTAATCGACAGTTATTGTTTGCAACTCGACAATAACTGCGCACGCCAGCAAATCGCTTAATCATTGCGTAATATATTATTAACGCAGTAATTTGTCTTTCGTCATCATTGAACATGTCTCCGCTGCCATCTTATTTTTCAAAAAGGCCATCTTTTTATTCTATTCTGACATTTTTTTTGTCGGTGATTGCCTGCTGCGGAATTATTCTCGAATTTGAAAAAATTCAACGCAAGGAAGAAAGAACATTTACCAATGATCTGGCTCGCGTTCATGCACATTCACTACAAAGAAATATAGAACAGGCATTGTCTGCAACCTACGCACTTGCTGCATTAATCGTAGATAGCAATGGGAACATTGATCATTTTGACTCATTTGCAGCTGAAATATTGACCTATCACACTGGAGTGAGTGCGCTGTATGCAGCACCCGGTGGAATTACCAGCAATGTTGTACCCCGGTCCTGGAAAGCAAAAGGTACGGGCATTAATTTGCTAACAGATTCAAACAGAAAGTCGGAAGCACTACTTGCTCGTGATACAGGGCAATTGACCTTAGCTGGCCCATTAGAATTAACGCAAGGCGGCATGGGAGTAATTGGTCGCCTCCCTATTTTCCTGACAAATGAAGAAGGGAAAAAGCAGTTTTGGGGATTAGTATCGGCTGTTATTTCCTTACCCAAAGTAGTCTCTGATGCAGCGTTGCCGCAACTGGAACAACGTGGATACGAATACAAGTTATGGCGTATTAACCCCATCAACGGTGCTCAACAAATCATCACTCAAAGTGATGAGTACAAACCGGAAGAAACAATCAAACAAGCCTTTCATCTTCCTAATGCCGTCTGGACGCTGGAGGTATCCAGTCATACAAATAATCATGTTCCATATCGATTAATTATCAATATTTTATTAGGCCTGGTGTTCAGCAGCATGCTTGCCTACCTCGTGCAATTATTGCTTGCCATACGAGAGCAAAAAAAGGGTTTGCACATCGCTATTGCGCAACGAACGGCAGAGTTGGAAGCAAGTGAAGCAGACCTCAACAGAGCCCAGACCATCTCAAAAACTGGTAGCTGGATCTCTACTCCGGATTATCAGCATATCCGCTTCTCCAAAGAAGCTCGCAGAATATGGCACTTACCTCCGGAACAAAAAGTAAGTTGTAAATTAATACTGGAGCGCATACATCCTGAAGATAAAGCTGCAGTTAAATTAGCATGGAAAAATGTTTCTGCGGAGAGTGGCTGCGCGCTGGAGCACAGAATCATCATCAATGATCAGATTCGCTGGATACATTCCCAAATTGAATTTGATAAAGATGAAAATGGACAGGTGAAGCATCACTTAGGTATCGTGCAAGATATTACTGATCGCAAACAAGCTGAAGACGATCTGCGGATTGCTGCAATTGCATTTGAAGGTCAGGAAGGCATGGTCATCACTGATGCACAGAGAAAAATTCTACGCGTTAATCACGCCTTTACCCGCATCACCGGCTATCGCCGCGAAGAGGCTATCGGCAAAACAACCAGTCTCCTGAAGTCGGGCTTGCACGGGGACAGCTACTATATTGAGATGGCCAGCCAATTAGAAACATCTGGTTATTGGCAGGGTGAAATCTGGAATCGCCGAAAAAATGGGGAAGTCTATCCCGAATGGCTGACGATCACGGCTGTCAAATCTGCCGATGGTCACACGGTTAATTACGTCGGCACGATGCTCGACATCACGCAGCGCAAAGCGACAGAAGCAAAACTCGAACACCTTGCCTATCATGATCCTCTGACCGGCCTTCCCAATCGCCGGCTGTTGCTTGACAGATTACAACATGCGTTGATTGCCAACACGCGCAGCAAGCGTTACGGTGCGATTTTGTTTCTTGATCTCGATAATTTCAAAACAATTAACGACACCAGTGGTCATGGGAAAGGTGATTTATTATTGCAACACGTTGCAAAACGCCTGGTCAATAGCGTACGCAAGGGCGATACCCTGGCAAGACTGGGGGGAGATGAATTTGTTCTGATTTTGGAAGATTTGAGCGATAACATTCGTGACGCAGCAATTGAAGCCAAATTCATTACCACCAACATACTGGCCGATCTGAAGCATCCGTATGAACTCGACCATCTGGAATACCATAGCAGTGCCAGCATCGGTATTGCCTTGTATGGGCAGCACAACGAATCTGCCGAAGAACTACTCAAACAAGTAGAAGTTGCCATGTACGAAGCCAAATCAGAAGGTGGCAATTCTCTGTGCTTCTTTGATCCCGATATGCTTAACATCGTCAGCGCACGTGCGGCGATGGAGAGCGATATGCGCATCGGTATCGCTCAGGAGCAATTCGTTCTGTATTACCAACCGCAAATTAACCACCAAGGAAAATTGATCGGTGCTGAAGCCCTGATACGCTGGGTACACCCACAAAAAAATCTGATTTCCCCTGCCGAATTTATCCCACTGGCCGAGGAGTCTGGACTCATTTTGCCTCTTGGCGCCTGGGTACTGCGCTCAGCCTGTCAGAAACTACGCGAATGGGGGCAATCAGCGCATACAGCAGAATTGACGCTGGCAGTGAATGTCAGCGCACGCCAGTTTCGACAAGTCGATTTTGTTGAACAAGTGCTTTCAGTGATACGAGAAGTAGGTATCGATGCGCGTTGCCTCAAACTTGAATTAACAGAAAGTCTGCTGGTAGAAAATATCGAAGAAACTATCGCAAAAATGAATTTACTGAAATCCTACGGTGTTGGATTTTCACTTGATGATTTTGGTACAGGCTATTCTTCTTTATCTTATTTAAAACGCCTACCGCTTGATCAATTAAAAATTGATCAATCATTTGTCCGCGACATCCTTATCGATACCAACGATGAAGTGATTACCAAAACAATTATCGGTCTGGGTCAGAGTCTTGGATTAACTGTTATTGCGGAGGGCGTGGAAACGGATGAACAACGCACAATACTTCAGGCTCAAGGCTGTCAAGCGTTTCAAGGCTATCTGTTCGGCAAACCCAATCCTGACATCGCCACAGAAATAAACTCCTACGGTAAGCCAGCAGACTACCAAGCTTGATAGCATCATGCATAATTGCGAACAGACCAAGAACATTTCATATCGAGGCAATGCATCATGACAACCACTTATTTACATATCGCTCGCCAACGCGGTCACGAACAATCGCTTCCCTATGCCGGCGCTGTCAACCCCGAAGAGGCTTATCAACTCCTGCAACAGGCTCCTCAGATATTACTCATAGATGTGCGTACAAATGCAGAGCGCGATTGGGTTGGCAGAGTAGAACTGCCGATAGAACAACATCATGCAGTTCAATGGAGCCTGTATCCTGAAGGTATCCCAAACCCAGAATTTATACAGCAATTAACTACCATCACGTCCGACAAAAATACGACGCTGTTATTTCTTTGCCGATCCGGTGTCCGTTCAAGACACGCTGCAAAACTGGCGACAGAAAACGGGTACACGCAATGCTATGACATCCTGCAAGGCTTCGAAGGCGATAAAGACGCCCTCGGACATAGAAAAACCGTGGGTGGCTGGTGTCAAAAAGGTCTTCCATGGACAGGAGCCTGAAAAGAAACCTGGATCATCAACACGAAGGCTAAGAAAAAACTTCCAAAGCAAAGGATCTTTTGCTAGAATAGTGAGCTTCGCTGATGCAGCAACAGCGATATGTAGCAGGAGAGGTGGATGAGTGGTTTAAGTCACACGCCTGGAAAGCGTGCGTAGGTTTATCCCTACCGGGGGTTCGAATCCCCCCTTCTCCGCCAAAGATACATAAGCCCTTGATTTATCAAGGGCTTTTTTCTTTTGGATTCGCACATGGTGGCACTCATAGGGGTACCTCTTCTCCAGAGGTTACTATGAAAATCGCTTGCAGAATTCAACAATCCCGTCATGGCGTTTATTACTACCGCCACCAATTTTCTGCCCAAGGTATTCGCAGAGAACGCAGAATTTCGCTAAAAACCAAAAACCCCGCTATTGCAAAAGAAAAATCATTGCTCATTTCCGCTATGATGATTGCAAATAAAACAGGTGAACGTATGTACGATAACGAACGCGAAATTCTCAAGAAGATTGAATTACTTAACCAAAAAGAATTGGAAGAAGCATTCCGCAATCTTGAAATTGTTATTACTCCACCGAGCGGCGGCAATATTTCTATAAAAGCCGACCCAAATAATCCAGCAGATATCCAAGCCATGCTTCAGGCAAGCAAGGATTTTTGGGCGAGTGAAATAGGTCAATCCATGAAATTAAACATGGTGCAATCAGAACGAGCTATTAGCGAATCACCTGCCTTAAACACTATTTCCAATTCGGCAATTAAAACAGCAATCGCTGAAACACAGATTGTCGCAGGCACCCCATTGCCAGATTTAATCGAAAAATTTGCAACCCGCAAAAAAGATACGCTTGCTCCCAAAACTTTATACGAATACCGAAAGCACCAACAGTTTTTCTCAGATTGGATTGCTACCCGAAAAAATACGCCCCACTTCCCTATCAAAAATATTACTCGTCAAGACGTTTCTGATTTTATAGACGAGCTTTTACAAAAGGGACTATCCAATCAAACTGTGCAACTCAAATACCTAAGTGCAGTCACAGGCTTATTTGAATTGGCAAAAAATTCTGGATTATGGGAAGCGGAGGCGACTTTCCCGACCTATGGACATAAGCTTTTTACCAAAGCGACTGCAAAAAAGGTTAAGGAAAAAAATAGCTGGAAACCATTTACCGCCGAAGATTTGTTGATCATATTCAATCCAAGCAACTATTTAAATCAACAAAATCCTACGGATTTTTGGCTCCCCTTGTTAGGGCTATACACAGGTGGACGGATTAGTGAATTATGCCAACTACTAATTCACGACATTAAGCAAATTGACTCGGTATGGGCTATTTCTATCAGTGATGAAGATGAATGTCAGCGCCTGAAAACACCTGCCGCCAAGAGAACAATTCCTGTTCATCCCAACCTAATTAAAATCGGCTTCCTGGACTTTGTAAAAGATATGAAGGAATTTGGCGGAATGTTATTTCCATATCTGACCCCAAACAGATTTGGAAATTTCAGCGAAACACCGAGCGAACGTTTCGGAAAATATTTGGACGTTCTGGGTATCAGTGATGCCAAGAAAGTGTTTCACTCGTTCCGCTCAACATCAAATAACATGCTGAAGCAGAACGGCATTCCCGAAGAAACTCGTTGCCAATTTATCGGGCATGAGCATGAAACAACCAACTCGAAAGTCTATTCCAGCGAACATTCTGTCACCTATTTGCTGGAACATGTTGCACCGAAACTCTCATTTGAATTGCCATTTACCGAGTTAATTTATCCACGCCAGTTAATTTTAGATGGCACGCGACAAAAGTTACGTCTCAAAGAAAAACGTCAAAATAATAAATTGGCGAAAGCCAAGCTAAATTAATCCGCCTAAGAATAGGTAGCCTGATCACTCGACAGGCTACCTGATTTAATCCGCTTTCTGAAACATGTCAGTCACATACTCAGCGACAGGCTGACCGAAATTCTCCTCTAACGGCTTCCCTAATATCCCAAGCATTAAATATTTGCTGTAATTAATCGCGACAGCATCTGCATGTAAAACGGCGACGTTCCACAAAGCGATGATCGCCAGCATAGTCCGTGACGACAAATTCTGCACTTGAATACTCTCGCCGATTGCATTTGCAGTTGGCTCAGCAATCAATTTTTCAAAATCATAGTGTGGGCGACACCAAACTTTCTGAAAATCTATTTCAACAATATGCTGAAACAAGGTGTGGCATTTTTCAGTCAACGTTTGCCCTGACCTATATAGTTTCGCATCTGCCAGCAAGCTAGACACCACTCTTTTGCAAGCACCTTCATTCCTGTCCAGTACAAGAAACAATGGAAATCGGTCAGAACCTGAGCGATATATCTTGGCTGTGCCAGGCAATATTTTATCGACCTCGCTAATGAGCTCTGGTCGCGGCTTGGAAGAATTAGAGCTGTACCGATACCACTTGTTTGAATCCCCCTCCAGCCCTTTGCGATACAGCCAATTGAGCGTTTGCTCAAGGGATACTTGCCCACTACCTTTGATGACTGAAGCTAACCAAAGTTGGTTTCTTAATTTCGGTAATCCCAGCAATTTTTGGGCAATTTTCTTATTGGCTTCCATGTTTTTTTCAATAACAAGCAGGGTAATTTTCCATGACAGAATAATTGCAATTATACCAAGCACATTTCTGCCAAAACGATCAATATCTAAGCTCTGGTCAAATTTATATAATTTCCCCCGCAACAGCAACTTACATAAAGGAAAAAATATGAAACCAGAAACGAACGACGAATTTGATTTTAGCGAGTGGTTTGGCGACTTGGATATGAGTACATCCGTACCGCTGACAGAAGACGAATGGAATGACTATGCTTACTTTCCGAGGGAAGACAGGGTCACCGAAAAAGACTACCTGATCGGCTATTACGACATGGGTGTCTTTGACGAAAAAATCGTCCGTGCCTGTAACGAGGAATTTGCCATTGACAGTTTTCTGTGCGATTACCAACCCAAGCGAGGATTGCCACCTTATATCGCTCGTTGCGAGACGGTTACAAGGGCAGAAATCCGTAGGGAAGTCGGTTATACCGATCCACCAGAAGACAGGCAGTTTGAGCGATACGGAAATTTCAGCAACAAGTATTACGAAGCACTGCACAACTAATTAAGCAGCACATTCAGCGATAAAACATCCATCGCTTAACGCGGAAGTTTTGTAGCACAAGGAGAAGTAAACAACATTTAAACGAAAGGAAATTGTATGCAAGTGATTCAAGAAGCGATAAAGAATAAGCAGGTTCTAATGGTTTGTTATAAGGGGCTACCCAGAATGATTGAAGCCCATATTGTTGGCGCAAATTCAGCAGGGCAAGAATTTGTGCGTGGCTATCAAGTCGGTGGCACCAGTTGCACCGAAGAAGTCGGCTGGAAGCTATTGGATATTCAAAAAATCCAGGCGATTACCGTCATACCTGACCAGCACTTTGCCAAACCAAGGCAAGGCTATGGCAGAAGCGATCCAGTGATCACCACCGTTTATGCTCAGGTGTAAAACAGCATAGAAATAATTAGCCCACGATAAGCAGCACTGACAGTGGGTTAATAGTAGCAAAATCATGCAGCAAATTTACAGCGATAAAGTTTCCAAAAAATAGAGCGAGCTTGCCGGGAGTAGCGGCAATCCGAAATCACAGGAACCCACCTGCGATCAGGAAAAAGATAAAAAGCAGCAGTAAAAACAATCCACTATTTTTAAAGGAAAAAATCATGTCTATCAAACATAAAAAGCATCCCGTTCTTTCCGCCATTTCTGGCATTCAAACCATTAAAGATATTGCCGATGCCGCAGGCATTGTGTTGGACAAAAATCTTTCACCGATCAGCCTTTCCCTTTGGGTGAATTTGACTGAAGGTTTGACTGAAGGTTTGACTGAAAGTATGGATGGCGAAGCCATGGGAATTATGTTCGCAGTGATCATTGATATTGCCCACAAAGGCTATTCCGTCACGGACATTCAATCGATTCAGCTCAACCAAGCAGGCAATAATTTTGACTTGAAGTTGAACTTCAAAGACGAATCCGACTGCACGGCGACTTTCCACTAATAGCGATCAACTCGAAAATTACAGCGACGCACCTATGTGTAGAACCCTGTTGCAGCGGGGTTTATGGTGGCACAGCGGTTCAGGCCTGTGGGTGCAGGCTTTGAAGTTCCACCGTATCCATGGAAAACAAAAACGAAAAACAATGGAGAAACATTATGAATACAACAGACGATTTGAATGAAGATTTATTTGACCCATTTGCTGACGCACCTGTCACCGTGGGTGTCCCTCAGAATAAAGCTGAAAATGGCAAACCTGCTGATCGCTACAGCGACATGGCAAGCGAATTAGCCTTGCTTCGTGATTTGCAGGAATTCCGCAAGAAATATGCGATTATCAATCGCACAGGCAAAACCTATATCTGCTGGGAAGACACATTTTTGCAAACTCTCGAGTTTCAAAATATTGTGGACTTCCATAATTTCAATGCCCAACACTATCACTTTATCCCACAGGGAAAAGCGAAGTCAGGAAAAGTCCGTGAAGACAAAAAAGTGCTGGTCACTCAGGCATTCCTTGAAGATAAACAAGCGACTCGTTACGAGGGCATTGTGTTTGATCCGTCAGAAACCTGCGGTAAGAAATATTGGAACTTGTGGCGAGGATTTAAGGTTCAAGCTAAGCAGGGCGATATTTCATTATTCATGGATTTGATTGCTGCCTTGTGCAATGACGATCAAACTTGCATTACCTACTTGCTGAACTATCTGGCTCACATGGTGCAAAAACCTGCCGAATTGCCAGAGGTGGCAATTGTGATGCGCGGCACTCAAGGTATCGGCAAAGGTTCGCTCATGAAAACGATTGGTGAATTTACCGATAACTACAAGCACTTATCTTCCACCAACAGCCTAACCGGGCAATTCAATGGACACTTATTAAATGCCTTCGTTATCTTTGCCGACGAAGCCGTGTGGGGTGGTGACAAATCAGCCGAAGGGCGATTGAAAGCCATGATCACCGAAGGCACGAATTCGATTAATGACAAAGGACGACCTGAAATTCAAGTTCGCAATTATTCTCGTATTTTTGTGGCTTCCAATGAAGAATGGTGTATTCCTGTTGGCGAAGAAGATCGTCGTTTCTTTGTGATTGAAGGTAGCCCTCGCTATAAGGGAAAAACCAAGCCGGGCGAATTCTTCTCTCAATACAATGACTGGATTAAAAACGGTGGTCGTGAAGCGATTTTCCATGCCCTTAAAACTCGCGACATTTCAGAATTTGCACCACGAGATTTTCCGAATACCAAGGCTCGCATGGCATTGATGATTCGCAGCTTGCCAATGCCAGAGCGATTTATTTATGAAGTCTTGAATGGTTCAGCCTTGGTCGAAAATAAAACGATTGTAAAGGCGGCTGATGGCACCAGCCGTTGTTACCGCAATGCTTTCTATGCTGATTGCTTGGAGTGGTGCAAGAGCCTTGGATTTCGTTTTATGCCTAGTGCTGATGAAATGGGAAAGGCTATGAGCAAAGTGTTTGCCTTTGAGCAGGATAATCCCAACTGGAGATCCAACTGGAAGAGTAAAACACAAGGCTATTTTTACCAGCTACCAAGCCGAGCTGAATGTATGAAGCGATTCGCTCAAAACATTTGCAGGGCTGAACCAGCAATGGTTTTCTTTGACTATGAATATGAGGCAGCATTGGAATCCAGTGACGACAAATCCAATGTTGTGAATTTTCAGAAACAGGCATAATCAGTTTGACCTGCAACGAACGAAGAGCCGTGAGGCTCTTTTTTCATTTCTCGGATTGGTATACCTGATCAAGCAAAAGCGCAGAACCGTATAAATCAATGCCAGCAACACTCTTATTGTAAAACCTATGCTGGTATTAACTTTCAGCCGGGTAGAACCGGGAGAGTTAATATCCATGCGGTTTTGCATTAAAAAGATAGGTTCTGCGCGAATGACTGAAGTTCGGTACAGGTAAAAAGCGCTGTAGTCTTTCTGCTCTTTTTCTTTATATCAATTATTTAGAGTAGAACCGCAGAACTTATGGGAAAAGCTATGCCTAGTAATGCTTTCTCGGTTCTACCCGCATTTCTAAAAGCGTAGAATCGCGCAGAACCAGGCTGAATTACATATCGTTTTGAATGGAGCTTTAGTCGATTTTCAGAAACTGAGGAGAGACGGCCAAATTCACCAGTCTCAAAGTCTCCCAACAAGCCGTTCGTTCTGCAAAAGTAGAATCCTACAATGTGACTAACTGGGTGAAATCAAACGGGGTTAGGGGCGGCAGTCAGTTCGTTCTTAGCCAGCGTTTCGTAGTCAACATGCGTCAATTCTGAGGTCAAATAATCGTCGTTCAAAAGTCTATAAAGTTTTTTTATACTGTCTTTCGACGAAAGTAACAACTTCCCATCTGCCACCTTGATGCCAATTTGTTGCTGTTTAGCCTGTGCGAAAGCGATGACCGTAGCTACGTCCATATTCAGCACTCGACTTTTTCTAGCTCGAAGAATATCTTTCCTCGATCCAAATCCGGCTGCCAAGTACCCCTTAACGTCGCTCACCAAGTCGCTAGCCACGATTTTGGCTGTGATCTGCCCTATCGCATTCTTTGCTATCTGGTCGAATGCAAAGGATTTCTCAAATTTCCCAAAATCATTGATGTAAAACTCGTCACCTAGCCTTAGAACTTCGAAGCCACCGGTCACTTTTAGAATGTCTTGATCAATAAGCGAAAATCGTGTGTTATCCCGAAGAACCAGTAAGATCTGATCTCGCTTGACAAGCGAGACAGGATAGAATTTTTTGAAAAATAATACAGAATTCTGTGCTGACGAAATTTTGATCGCAAGACTGGTCACATCCGCCAAATCACGCTCTGCAAAGTTAAACACGTCTGGATCGTCCCCTGTCACTAGCTCGCTGAGCTTCGCGAACTCGACCGGCTGTTCGTCAAGGTCGTAGACGAATAATGTATCGGTTCGGTGGTCCAATTCCGTAAGAGACTTAGTGGCCAAGTCTTCGTTCAACAAAAATTGATCAATGCTGGCTACGAATTGCCGACAGACCGCTTCTGTCGCTCCATCAGCAAAATCAGCCAACCGGTATTCTCGAGTTTGACTATTCTCTGTACCCAAATACAATTTCAAATTAATCCCATCGGCATGCAGAATCTCAGCCAGTCCCGTCCGTAGTTCTTCTATTGTTTTCATGGTTTGATGACGATTGCTTTCCGTGCGAAGAAAATATTCTTATCGAGTCTGAGCATATTCACACAAGTGTTCAAATCAATATCCTCCCGTGTAATCAATACTGCTGTACCCGTTGGTACACCTGCGCCGTTTTGTTCGAATTTAACTGTACAGATTTTGAACCCGAGTAGCGATAAGGTCGGATTCGCATAAAAGAGATTAGTCCGAACATAGATCGCCCCTATCAATGAGAGAGTGATGACGAGAGTCACGATTTGGCGTAGCGTGTCCAGATTGAAACTCAATAGCGGAATCACATACGTCGCAAGAAATACTAGGTGATCTGCGGTTTTATCCTCAATCTCGATTACTTTGAAAGGACCGTCTTTTGCCCCCTCGATGATTCGTGTGAAAGCGATGTAAAAACCGATTGACACTACTAGAACAATCACACATATCAACGGTAGATAGTTCTTCAAAGCGATGTCACAAAGTTGCTTCAAGGTGGCGAATTTGCAGTCAAAGCACAAGTTAACGTCAATTTTATTGACGAATATCAGAACAAGCAAAAGCCATAGTGATAAAAGATACATCCCGACTTTAATCACACGGTTCATCCGAATTGGACTTGTGTCCATGCTGCCACCTCCCTGTTACCTATAGTAACAGACGGTGATTATTTTGACAACGCTCGTAATGAAAATCCTGTGACTAACCTTAATACAAAGGGTCAAGAAGATTTCTGAATTCAGCGACCACAAGTACCAATGCACAAACATCAATCAGACCAAAGCCAGACTATCAGTATCAGTGCCATCAAGATCATTTCCAATCCCAAATAAAGCATAGTCTCTTGGTTCCAGGATGCCTGCTGCAATCAATTCCTTTCCTAGCTTTCTCAAGTCATTTTCAGCGAGCCTGATCACATAAGCACCTGCCAAAATTTTTCGTCTGGTATCGCGTTTTCTTTCCTCCATAGCTTCACGATTTTTTGTCTGCTGAATGCGGGTTTCGAGTTCTGCTTTTTGCTGAAGTAATTTATTCAAATTTGGTTTGCTCATTTTTTTCATCTCCTGTTTTATTGTTTGAGCGTTGACATTTCAAATTCACGCTGTAGTACCACAAATAACAAACAAAAAAGAAACGTCAAGAGCAGAACAGCGAAATGCGCACTTATACGTCGTTACTCGACGTGTGCTCAAAGCTGAAAGCCTAAACAAAGACGTTCAGGAGAAAACCTATGGCGATATACCACCTCTGTGCAAAAGTGATTGCACGATCTTCAGGGCGAAGTGCTACCGCAGCCGCTGCATATCGTGCAGGTGAAAAAATCCACGACAACTGCACCGGTCAAATCTTTGACTATTCCAGGAAAAAAGAGGTTTCCTACCGCCGTATCTTCGCACCACTAAATGCACCGCAATGGATGAAAGACCGTGAACAGCTTTGGAACGCCGTAGAGCAGTCTGAAACCAGAAAGGATGCACAGGTAGCCCGCGAGATAGAAGTCGCCTTACCGATTGAATTAAGTCCGTCACAGCACATTATTTTGCTAGAGCGATTTGTGCATACCCAACTCACCAGCAAAGGCATGATTGCCGACGTTTGCATACACAACAAAAAGGACAATCCCCATGCTCACATTCTCCTAACCACCCGTGAAATCAATATTACTAATGACGGCTTCGGCAAGAAGAACCGTGACTGGAACAGTAAAGAACAATTGGAAGAATGGCGTGAGCAATGGGCGAAACACTGCAACAGACGACTATCTGTCGCATGTAGCCAATCCCGCATTGATCACCGCAGTTTGCAGAATCAAGGACTGGACCAAATCCCAACCGTGCATGTCGGTGCAAATTCTCATGCTATGGATAAACGCGGTATCACCTCAAAACGAAAGGAACTCAACAATTTAATCAAGGAGAAAAATATGAGTAACCAGCAATGGAAAAAAGCAATCGCCGAATTGAAATTGGAAAACGAACCAGCCAGCGACAGCACAATAAAAACCGAGATAGTAGAAGCAAAAAAAGCCAGACATTTATTCCTGAATGCCACCGACTATAAGAACCACAGAAAATATCGTGAAGCGAATTTCAGTCGCACTTACATTCCGATATTGCTGGAGATATTTGAAGAGCTATGCACAGGTGTAGATCAGATAGAAACCGATATTGGCATGTGCTTTCAAATCAATCTGATCGGTGGAGGAAAAATCTATGACTATGGAAGTCAAATCAAAATTGAGAATGGCACAGACGAAGAAATCAAGGTAGCGATCAAGCTTGCTCAGGAAAAGGGTTGGGAAGGATTGCACCTAACTGGCAGTGAGCATTTCAAAGAGCAGGTGTTTCTTGAGGCAGTTTTATCAGGGGCATTTCGTCCTGAACAAATCACTGGTTACAAACCAAGCAAAGCCAATCTGGAAGTTATCCGTGATTGCCGACCTGCATTGAAGATTGCGAATGACAGCAATGTGATTAAGAGCTATGCCGTGGATAAATCTGGTAGTGGTGAAACTGGTGGAGCCGAACAGGTGCATATTCCACGATTGAAAATTTGATTGGTTCCGGTGCTAAGATTGTCCGAATGGCTTTAACTATACAACAATGAATGAACCGATTCATAGCAATATTAGTTAATTTTTGATATTTCCTAGGAGGCAGAATGATCGCAGTAAAACCTATTATTCAAGAGCAGTGGGTGTTAGACGGAATCAGTCAAAAAACTCCAGCACCAGAGGATGATGCTCTTTATATTAAGCCAATGTTGCCGTCGGAATTTTTTGTTTCAGCTGTGAATGTTCACAATACTCTGATACTTGATCTCAATGTTTTTAAGGATCTAATTTTAGAGCGTCGTCCAGCCAATAATAGATTTTTGGAAAATCTTTTCAGAACTGTTTGCATTGAAATAAATCCGACGCTGGCAATCGTAGAGCAGAGGCAAAAATACGCGAAAGCGTCTGATGATTTGAAATTATATGTAACTTACATGCGTAAGACCTTTAACCACGAAATTACTTTAGAAAATTTGGAGGAATTTGAGGCCGATTTGGAGCGAGGCAAACCGAGTTTTATTGAAAACGCCGACCTTCTGTCAGGATACTTAAGCGCCATCATTTATCTTTATCATCAAAATGAGTCTGCCGAGAAAAAACTTGAATGGTTGGCTGGCTTAATTTTATATTCGGACATTCCGATTTTTCAGCTTCACTTTTACTTCGCTGGTCTTGTTTTTCTTGTCAAGGAAAGACCAGAATTATTTCATGGTAAAGATTGCGAAAAAGTTAGAGAAGATATGAAAATTGCCAGTAATTATGAAGTCCAAAAAGAAAAAATTAAAAATCTATCCAATGATTTAATTTTACCAACCACTTCAATATTTCAAGCAGGTATAAATAGCAAAACTTTAGTATTTCCGTATGTTGCCACTCGTGATCGACTCTGCAAACTGTTCTTGAGTCAGATCGTATGTGAAGCTGTTGCTGAAGCCGGAAGTGGCCGTATGAATGGGGACTGGCGACTAGCGAAGAACAGTATTTTAGATCTATATCTTGGGGAAGCTTTTGCTCTCCATTTTCCTCGGAGGACAAGTATACCTAGTCGCGCAGATCACCTAGTCAGAAAATCAAATGTGAAAGCATTTTCAAACGTGTATCTTCATAAAATACTAGCTTTGAAAGATGGGTCCAGTCATATTGCAAACTGAATACAACAATGAGGATATCAACATGAGTGGAATGAACGAACTCTAAATATTAAATAAAAAATAATTTTGATTTGCATACTTTCGTTTCTAAATTTTTTGCCCTTAACTTAGCTTGTTGGCTGCGCTTACCGTTTTGATTATCAGGTAGGACGACGTTTCCAATACTTGGTCCCGTTGTGACATTTGCACCGTAGCTTTGATAATCTGTAGAACCCGGTGGAACATACGAGGTGCTGTAGCTATCTGTGGACTTAGGATAGGTGGTGCATGGACATGCAAAATCAAAACTGTCCATGAGTTCGGCCTATGTTAAAACATTTAGCAAAATTACTGCTGAGTCCAAACAGAAATCACACCCTTACTCAATCCCGTCAATCCAGGTGCATCGTGTTCAATAATGGCATAAGCCGTTGAACCATCTTGTTTGGTGTAGCTGTATGCGTAAAAGACGGTGTAGGCATTGGAGGCGGGGTTGTAAATCGCTTGACCATTTAATGCCGAGGTAAATGTTCCAGATGAAATCGTCGACAACAAAACCGTGGCATTGCCCGTCACAGCGACATTCCCGTTTGCATCAAATGCCAAAACATTGCCAGTCGTTGTCGGTGGATTGGTTCCACCTTGCAGGCAATCTTCGCGGAGGAAGGTAAAGCTTTGATTCGCCAATGCGGTAGCCGAGGTAATCTGTGTGGCATTGCTGGTGATTAGCGCGTCGGTGGACTTGCCGAACGAGCCAGTACCAGTCCCCGCAACACTTTGGCAAATCATCGCGACCGCAGGCAGATTTTTATCCTTGCTATTGGTGCCGATAGCAACACCCGCCGTGACAGGTGTGCCATAGGCAATGCCACCGTCGCCATTTGAATCTGGTGTCATGGTTACAGATACAGGTGTGACTCCAAAATTCAAAGTCCCTGCATTGCCAAGCCCGTTATCCGTGAATGTCGCGGTATAGGCTGAGGTGGCATTGAGATTTTGCAGATAGTTGTAACCGACATAGGTTGTAACTGTCGGTGTTGTTGTACCACCACCTGAACCACCACCTGAACCAGAACCACCTCCCGAATTTCCACTTCCACCACCGCAGGCTGACAGAGCGAATGCGAATACAGTAGCGACCACGATATGTAATTTCATGTTGTTTTCCTTAAGTTGAAATAAGTGTTTGAAAGTGCCGACTGAAAATCGGTCTGTTTTAAGTTGCTGCTTTTTGTTTGGAATTTTTCGCAGTAATCAATCCCGAAAGAATCAGCAGTGTTGCCACGAAAAATTCAAAGAAATACCCGCCTAAATACGGAAGTGAATGCATGAACACGAAATTCAGTACGAACGGATACAGGGCAAACGCCGCCCCCAGACCAATCAGTACAAGGGAAGTTGTCGTGAAGTTGAAATTATCCTGAATGAATTTTTTCCAGCTCCAGTCATACACAGCAGGATTCCATTCAAAGTTTTCCTGAAAGGTTCCCCCACACTTCTGACATTTCCGTGTGCTGTGGTAGAAGCGCATTAATTCGGGATAGACTGAGTTTCGCTGGTGATAAATCGTCGGGAAGTGATAAATGATGTAGGACAAGGCAAGGAGGAACGGAACAGGCACAAACCGACTTCCCGCCATGCCCAAACCAATCATGGGAACAATCCACAAAATCATGGCGACATAGATATTGCTGTAGGACATTTTCTCTGGCGGTTTTGCCCCTTCCGCTTCAATCGTTCTGGATATCGTGGTGGTATTGACCGTCCCAAACTGACCGGGTTGCGAACCAATAACAATGCCTGATCCGGTTGAAATGCTTGTGCCAGCCTGATAGATCGCCGACAGCTTATGTGAGTGCTCTGACTGGCAGTAAGGGCAATTCATGCTCTTCCTTTCGCTTGATGAGGCAGCAAGTGCCGCCGTTAAGTAATAGACCTATAAAATCAACTAATAATGATTTAATATGTCATTTTACATTAACGCATTGAATCATTCCAAGGTTGACGTAAAAAGATCATGCTTCCAGCTCCAAGATGACGGAGCATGTCATGCCACAAGAAGAAAAAAATTCAGAAAAGCAGTTAGCCCGTGAGGTCGGCGGGATCATTGCGATTCGCAGGAAAGCCAAGGGATGGACTCAGGCACAACTTGCCGAGCACATGGACATTGAAAAAGAATCGGTCAGCAGACTGGAAACTGGGCATATCGCCCCGTCATTGGCACGCTTGGCTCAGATCGCCAAATTGCTGGACTGCGAAATCAGCGATTTGCTGAAAATCAGCACACCGGATGTGAATGACCAGGCATTAACCCTGATGAACCGTATGGAAGACCTCAGCGATAGTCAAAAGACCGTGTTGCTGGAGTTATTCGGCAAGGTTGCACTGGCTATGGGCAAGCTCAATCCGAAAGACAGGAAGGTCGTTGAAAAGTTTCTTGGAGATGTTTTGTAGTCGAGTCCAAGATTGTATGGATTGATCGGATGTTTGGACGCAAAAATAAAAATATATATCTACTTTGAGCAAATTTGAAGATGGTTGTTTTTGTGGTTTTTAAAATTGCTGTTTAGTAAATTTTCTGTTAATTTACGTACCACATTTAAGCAAGTTTATCGAAGCTGAAAATTTAGGGAGCTGGAATGCTGGTCGATATTGTTGGAAGAATTAATAATCTGCAATTACCAAGAACTCAGCCATATATCCCATTGTTTGAATGTTTGGTCAATTCGATTGAAGCTATGGAAAATTTGCCGGCTTCTAGTCCGCGACGAATTGATGTCAGTATTGAGCACGATATTCGTCAGCAAGGTTTAAAAGGTATTGAGGAGGCCGCATCGTCAATACAAAACATATCTATTTCCGATACTGGCGTTGGTTTTGATGATACAAATTTTCAAGCTTTTTTTCTTTCAGACTCCACTAACAAAGTGTCAAACGGTAATAAAGGAATTGGTCGGTTTACATGGCTGAAGGTTTTTGAAAAAGCATCTGTTAGAAGTACATACCTTGATGGAGCAGACTGGTCTCAGCGTAATTTCGATTTCTTGAAAACGAAAAACGGGGTTGAAAACGAAAATACCTCAGAAGCAAAAAATAAAAAATATCAAACGATAGTATCGTTAAATTCGTTACGAACAGAATACCAAAAGCACTTTCCAAAAAATTTGGAAACAATAAGTCGCAAAATTATTGACCACCTCTTGATTTATCTTGTATCAGGAAATTGCCCAGAAATTTGGCTGCATGATAATTTGGGAAGCCCTTCGCTAAGTGTCAATAATATGTTTGCTGACGAAATTCGTTCTTCCGTCACAGAGATGTCGTTCAAAGTTAAAGAGTGGCCATTCACTGCAAGAATTGTGAAATACCATTCAAGTTCAGCAAAACAGCATTCCGTTTCCTATTGCGCACATCAGCGAGAAGTGCGAACACAAAAAGCCAGTTCGTTAGTTTCAGATTTAACGGTCAAATTATTGGACGACGCAGAAGAGTCATTTGTGTTTCTTACATATGTCTCAGGGCAGTATTTAGATGAGAATGTGAATTCTGAACGCACAGATTTTTTATTTATGCGTGATGACGAGACTGACTTAATCGAGGAGCTTTCCAAGCAAGATCTCTACAAAGCCGTTGGTGCTCAAATTAGAAGTGTAGCTGCACCATTTTTAGCCACGCTAAAAGTCGAAAAAATTCGAAATGTGGAGCAGTTTGTCGCAAATAAAGGGCCTGAATATAGATTCATTTTGAACGAACGATACGAAGAGCATCTTGATTCTGTTCCACCTCACTTGTCAGATGATGCACTCGACTTAGCACTGTTTAAGGTTCAACGCGACATTGAAATTGAACACCGTGAAAGAGCAAAACAGATCACAACTCTTTCAAATAATGCGCAGTCTGATTCTGAGCAATATACGGAACTTTACGATCGCTACATCCAAGAAGAAAATGAGCTGGGAAAAGCCGCATTAGCAAAATATGTCATTCATAGGAGAACCATTCTTGAGCTTTTGGATAGAGCACTAGAGTTTCAGGAAGACGGTCGTTATGCAAAAGAGGAGTTAGTGCATAAACTAATTTTTCCAATGCGTGTTACGTCTGACGATGTTCCATTCTCAGAACAGAATCTTTGGGTTATTGACGAACGACTTGCCTTTCATATGCATTTAGGCTCTGATGTTGCATTAAAAAAATTGAAGGTCGTGAATTTAGATGATACGGACGAGCCTGACATTGTTGTGTTCAATGCACCAACTGCTTTTTCTGAGTCAGAGCAGGCGTTTCAGTCAATTGTACTCGTTGAGTTTAAACGCCCAGAACGAAATGAATATCCGAGCAAAGATGAAGACCCTGTAGAGCAAATTCTTCGTTATGTACGAAAAATAAAGGATGGGGAAGCTAAGAGTATTAAAGGTAAAACTATAAATGGTCAGCGGATACCATTTTACGCTTACATAATTTGCAGCCTCACTCCAAAAATAAGACAAATTGCGGCGGACAGGGATTTTACGCCCACTGCTGATGATGAAGGATATTTTTTCTTTCATAAAAATAGTGGCTGCTACATTGAAATTTTGTCTTACGACAAAATGCTTAATGATGCGAAAAAACGTAATCGAGCATTCTTTGACAAACTTCAAATTCCGTTCAACTAACGAAGTTGTAAATTGCTTGGACTGGCGATAAAGATGGTTATACACAAACATCTTGCTTGTTAGTTCTGCGCGGTTCTACTCTAAAAAAATAACCGAGTAGAACCATGAAAGCCTTACCCCGCATAGCTTTCCTTATTGGTTCTGCGGTTCTACTCTAAATAATTGATATAAAAAAAGAGCAGAAAGGCTACTGCTCTTTTTACCTATACCAAACTTCCATGATTCGCGCAGAACCTGTTTTTTTGCTGAAAAGCATTGATAGACAAGGCTTTCATGGTTCTACTCGGCTGAAAGCCAATGCCAGTAAGGGTTTCGTCTTAAGAGTGTTGCTGGCATTGGCTTGTACGGTTCTGCGCTTTTTTGGCTTGAACGATAATCGAGTAGATTGTTCATACACTTCCTGCATTCAACATATTCGCACCGTTAAATTCCAGTTGACGCAGAAATCGGTACGCCGCTAGTGTACAAATCACCAGCAACTACCCACCATTGCCATGGCTGCGAAATCCGATACAAACGTGAATGCCGAATCGTCTCTCGCGTTTTTTAAGTCATTCATTCAATCGCCATTTGACGACGATACCAATGCAAATATTGAGCATGTCTGGATCGCCCTGATTTATCCTGAAATAGAAATTTTTGATGATAAGACGACTCTTACCATTGATTGCAGGAAAGATGGATTTTCAGCGCCAAAACATTCCTATTCACTGCTTCGCTTTCTTGAACAGTTCCCAGAGTTCAGCGAAAAAATCATTTCGTCACACGATTGCCTGAAATAGTCCTATCAGAATTTTTTGCACAATTCAAAATAATGAATCTCAGCCTTGCAAAGTACCTGAACTTAGACTCTTTCTCACTTGGCTATCAGAATTTACAGGCTCAAAATAACTGTTCAGATGTGTAATTAAAAGATGTGCATACGTAAGCATTTTGTTGATCAATTTTTCCTGTATGTTCGAATTTAATGGTAGCCCAGACGGATGTTTAATATTTCTCTCTAAAAGGTTAATATAATTTGAATATTCTTCGGTACCGAAATATTCTTCAATCATATTTCTTACTATTGGTTCAACTTCCTTATTTCCGGACACATTGCATTTGTCCAATATCTCCTTTGCAAATTTTTCCTTATCTGCGGTAATACCATTCACATGAACCACAACGTGTCGGATTTTTTCTATAAGAATCAAATAAAACCGAAGATGACCATGAATTGAATGCCCATTTTCATCATTTTTTATTCTTGGAACTTTGCAACGAATTCTATTTAGTATTTCAAAAACTGAAATATTTTTTGAGGCTATTTTAAAATTTTCAATGTCTGAAGTGTCGGAAGCTTGAGACAATTTTTTTCTGTGTTGCATACTCCAAAAATCATTTTCCACAAATCCGCAATGGGCATAAACCATCTCGATGAAATCTTCAAATGCTTCATATGCCTCAGAAAGAAGCCATTGATATTGCTTGTTCTTGACCAGGTACGTAAGTTGAATTATTTCTTGAATACTGGTTTTTTTATGCGAGTAAATTAGTGGTTCGCCAGTACAAGGAGCTGGATAATAAAAACTGTCGTAGGAAGTACCAACAATATCTTTGAAAATTTCAGGTGCGTTTTGGTTACGCTCCTCATCATTTAGCAATTTCTCTAAAATATTCTCGGTGTTCTTAGCGACCAATCGTTGGTAATGTTGAATAGACGAAAATTTATCTTTTAATCTTTCAAATTCTTCAGATATTAAATTGCTTATCATAAATATGTGAGCCAAAATAAATTTACTCCTCAATTCAAGTCATAAAAACTGGTCAGAAATTTTTCTCATATTTATCTGGCCCATGAATTAAAGTTCAAGATTGGTTTCTAGTAGATCACCAGTGGTTAAGTCAGAGTCCATTAATAGTGCTTTTTGCTTAAGTACTTCATGGAATGCGCTGTATTCTTTTCCTAAAAATTCAATTAGCTCATCTCGCATTTCATTTCTATTAATTCCGAAATGTGCTTTCTTATGGTCTTCTGGACAAATGGCAACAACATTCCATTCTTGATCATCTCCATTGCAGCTTAATGGAATTACGTGGTGTGCCTCCAGATAATATCCGCCTTGTGCAGTTTCAAAACCTTGCTGCTTACAATACTCGCATATTCCGTCGGCACGATTTTTTGCAGTTCGTGCAACTTCGGAGTCACGAGAAAATGTAGTTGTGCGGCTTATATGCTTCTGTTGTCGGGTGTCACTAATAGGCAAATTTGCATTCGCTGAAATTTCATTTTCGGTGTTACCAATCGAGTCTGAGCATTCGAAACTCCTAGATCCACGAACCAAAATAAACTCATTGGTCGGTTCATCGTAATTGCTGACATACCAACTCTCACTGTCTAATTCACGAGCGTCGACAGTATCAGCTTTATCTATGTCGTTAAATTCTTGCCCTGCTAATAATGCTACTCTAACCGGTGTTTTGTTACTGAATGCAGTGAGACATCGACCATGAAATTCTTCTGCCCGTTTAGCTTTAATCCCAAGATTTTTATTTGTGCTTCTTCTCAGTTTGTTTGCCAGACTAAGCATATTGATTTTGACAAATATTTTGCCGTTTTCTGAATTTTCTAAATGTTTCCACCAAATAAATAGTAAGACAGGTTCACCTTTACCACCGAAACTCCATTGGCTATTTCTGTATGTATCGCCAACTCCTTTCCAGTCGTCAGTTCTGATATTGACTAGCTCAACAACCTTCTTAACCAATAGTTTTTCTATCGGACATAAATCTGCGCACGTGACCGCCTTTGCAATTGACGATTCAACAGGTTTGTCGACAAGTAATTCTAAGTCGTCAACGACCGACCGCATGCGATGCATAGTTGTCTTTGTGTGTCCTTCGTAATATTGGATATGTAAGCGAAGAGAAGTTAAAGCAATATTCAATCCAGTAGAACCATGCTCTGTGAAAATTTGCTCAATGAAGTAGTGCATCGCAGAAGCACTCATCGTCCTATGAAAAACCTGGCCTCGACGTAAATATTTATAGTCATTTATGAAGTCACCTGCTGAGGCTTCATTTAACCCGTGTTCTAAATGTAAAACCTCTATTCCACGTGAAGCAGAAAGCTGACCAATAAATACTTGTTTTGCTATTGCGTATGCCCGAGCAAATTGAGTATCCGTAATTTCCATAAGATTCCTGAGTAATTAACGCGACGAGAGGGACAATAAATTTAACCGTTAAATGGTATCAAAAGTGTCAACAAATTCATATTATGGCATTGGGCTTGCCTTATTCAATATTGATAAAAAAACCTCATTTAATTGAAAAAATTTTTTTGAACTCAAATTCAACCTCCACTGCTTCTCTGTTTTTGCCCGTCAATCTATCTGCACCACCGTTTCCCCGTCTCGCCAAGTCACCAAGATTTGCCCGGACGCGAATCAACACAAGCACACGCCCTTCGGGATTTTCTGCAATCGGTTCTCACTTCGTTGCGACTGCGATTTTGACAAATTGCTTGCATTGCTTCTTGTTCGTCCGTGCCTATCGCTGGCAGGCGAAACGACTCAAAAATGATGCAGATAAACGAGTTGTGAAGTCTGCAAAAACAGAGCAAGTCAAAATCAACTTCAGGCTCAACCAGCCTAAAAACGATACGAAAGCAGGAACACCATGAGCACCTACTTTGCGCAGCCGTATAACACCAATGCAAACGGTTTTTACTTTGACAGCCTGGACGATTACACCAGCCAGTCGGAAAACCTGCTGGATCGCTTTGGAAACCCTGTGGAAGAGTTTGAAATCCAGTTTATAGACGGCGACGACAGCGAGTTATTTTCAGCTTGTAGCATTGATCAGGGGAGTTTGGCTGTATGGTTTGAAACGATCGTTGACCTGAGCGATTATGAAAAAACTGGCTTGTATTATTTGCGGAGTGTTTTGGGCTACTGCTTGGAAAATGCTTTGGATAAGCTGGACGACGTAAATTTGTCTGAAGGTAATTTGATGGATGTAGCCGAAACCCTGTTTGACGAATTCTACTTAGACGACGTGCCTGAATCAGTCCGTGCTTATATTGATTACGAAAAATATGCTCGTGACTGTGAGCTTGGCGGCGACTTATGCGAATTTGATTTTAATGGCACGACATGGACATGTACGAATGCGTTGGGAGTATAGATTAGGCGGGGGCAAGTAACCTGCCCCTAAAAAAATCCTGTTATCAGCAATTCGAATCCCAAACACGAATTCGTATTGAATCGACGCAGCATTCCACTTTCCAATATAATCGACAGGTGTCACTCATTGGGGTCACTCCTTTTTGCTTTCATTCTGTGAAATTCAAAAAAATAACCTCTAACAAATCAATGACTTATAAATGTTGGCGAAGAATCCCCCCTTCTCCGCCAAGGTTACAAAAGCCCTTGAAAAATCAAGGGCTTTTTTGTTTTTAAATTCTGACAAAAGTACATTTCAGTACAAACGAATATAAAACCGATCATAAAATCCTATGATCTTGCGATACCGCTTTATTTACGAAAGCTTCTGATATTAGTTGCAGTCCTCGATAAGCGCATCGAACTTCGATAGAAGTGAATAACTTCCACTCCCTCAATATCGAGTTGCTCAAAAATATCACTGCTTTAAAGAATGCATCTGTTGCAGACTTGATGAGCGCGGTACAATCTGGCACCCTTTTTTCTACCGGCTAGTCATGAAATCTCCGGAATTGCGCAAAGAACTATCTGAATTAATGTTACACAAGCGCGGTATTCGCATTAACTTTCAACTTCCGCTCATAGAAAGTGAAGATGAAATTCATGTACGCTCTTCTGACGAAATATCACAACGACTGATCGCACTATGTCTCATGCATCAGTTTGCCCAACCGGAACAGCGTCAGGCTGTGATCGATCTGATCGAGTCTGCACAGCTACAGGCATGTTTTTCTCCACAGGAGCAGTCATATCTTTTCTCTGGCGCAAAAATGACTGATGAGACATGCATGGTTTATCAACAAGCTCAGGCATTACATTTTTTAATGTGGGCTGCCGGACTAGAAGATATTGGTATGCCAGATGGCAGACAACAAAAATCGGTTGTTGAGCAACTCTGGAGAGATGTCAGCGCGGACGCGATGCTTGTGCAAAAAAAAATCAAACTCCGTTCCAAAACATTATTACTCGACTGGGCTGACTTACTTTACCGTTTGCACTGGGCTGTCCGACATGCGCAGATTACAGGTAAGCCAACACCTGGCAGGCTTGATGCTCATGCGGTCCATGCATGGCATCAAGCTGCCAACTGGATGATTCAGTACGAAGACGAACATGATTGGGATAAAGTCAGCACAGAAACTGCTGGTTAAATTCCACCCCATACAGTGAGCATATAATCCATTTGCTCATTATCTGAACTCCCCATCTGGCCTATAAAATGTCACTGAGAAGAGATGTTGAGCCATCTGCTGATTCACCTACGAATTCGTCTGTGCATTTATTTCTTCGCAATATTGTGTAAGGTACAAATAGACCCAAACCATATCCGGCGGCATCTGGAGCGATTCTCTCGCGCTACTCTTTAAGTTGCCAGATAAAACGACTACAATAAAAGCTCTCGTTTAATTGCAACAGGGCAATAATATGAACTCCCGGATATTCAAATACGCGATCGCGATGTCAGCCATCACGCTCACTGGCATTTCCATTCACCTGGCACATGCTGATGACTTTGAAGATGGCGTGAATTTATACGAGAATCAGGAAATGTCTGAGGCTGCTGATGCCTTCCAGGCCGCGGCAGATAAGGACAATGCCGATGCACAATTCAATTTGGGGCTAATGTATCTGAATGGGGAAGGTATAGAAGAAAATTACCAGCAAGCCATGCACTGGTTTGAACAATCCGCAGCGCAGAATAATGTCCGGGCACAGGTGAATCTGGCTCGTATGTATGCCAAAGGCAAAGGCGTCGCACCTGACTACAATACGGCAGTTTCGTGGTTCAAAAAAGCGGCTGATCAAGGGTATGCGGATGCGCAATATAGTCTGGGTGTACTGTATGTGACGGGAAATGGCACATCGTTGGATTTCAACAAAGCGAAAGATTTATTTCAGCAAGCAGCCGATCAAAACAATGCCAGCGCCCAGTATCAGCTGGGCCTGATGTACTTTAAAGGCAAAGGAATGACTGTCGATAAAGTAGAGGCTTATAAATGGATGACGCTGGCAGGTGAATATGATGATGCAGTGACTTTCCGTGAATATGCGCGTCAGAGCATGAGTGAAGAGCAAATAGAGGAAGCAACAGCCACTGCACGGGAATGGGAACCAGTAGCAACCACTAAATCATGATGGAATCCATTTTAGTAACAGTGCAGCCAATGCAAGCTGAACAAAAGTGAATGATCCTCCATCCAGCAGCAGGATCAAAACCTACACAGCGGTCATCATTGCTCTCCCCTGACCATCTCGGATTTCGCTTCTACGGTCTGCAAAATAAATAAAAAAGCCGGCATGCTCATGCCGGCTTAGAGAATAAGTGAGACTACCTTATCAACCTCGTCATCAAACGATCACCGCCCTGAAATTGCCAGTCGGCCAAGCGCAGAATCGTCCGAGAAAAATCCATCAATTCCAGCATCGATATAACGCCGCATTTCTGCCACCGATCCTTGATCATGCCTCGCATCATCACCTTGGTCGTTACGGAAATCGGCTGCCAGAAAGCGATTCTCTGGACGGAAAGTCCAGGTATGCACCAACAAGCCAGCGTCGTGTGCATCAGCGATCAAGGATGTGGGTTCACCTAATTTGCCGTTGCTTAACAATGGTATCAGTGCTCGGGTTGGTGGTGCGATAATGTCGGCATAACGAGCAATGTCGCGTAAACCTGTTTTACTACACATTTTTTCAAATGTCAGATCACCACCGCTGGCAACCACATCCGCAGGACGAACACTGCCACGCTCGACCAATTGCATCAGCCTGATATGCGCACTTTTACCAATCTTCTTTCGCAGATATTTAAGGTTAGCAACTTCAAACGACTGAATCACCAGCGGACAACGTTGCGTATATTCATGCGCCGCGATACTTGCTAAAAACCGGTCTTCCAGCGGCAAGCCGATGCTGGAAAAATACGTGGAATGCTTCAATTCTGGAATTAAGCCAATCACCTTACCGCTAGTGACGGATTGTGCCGCAGCAAAATCGATAATCTCATCCCAGGTCAGTATCTGAAACATCCTATCGTAGCGAGTATTTTGTGGACGCACGCTTGGCAAGCGTTCAACTGCGCGCAAAGTCTTCAGTTCTGCCAGTGTGAAGTCCTCGACGAACCATCCTGTGTGCGTCACGCCATCAATTGTCTTCGTCACATTTTTAGAAGCAAATTCAGGGCGTTTGGAAACGTCCGTTGTTTCACTCAGAAATGCCTCATGTCTGGCGACCAGCACACCATCGCGAGTAATAACCAGATCAGGCTCAATATAATCTGCACCATCCACAATCGCCTTGGCGTAAGACGCCAAGGTATGTTCAGGACGCAATGCAGAGGCACCACGATGCGCGAACAACTCAACCGTTCTCGGCGTTGCGGCAAGGGCTGAAGATAACAACCGTATCGGAGCAGCAGCCATGAACAAACTTACTGTGCCGGTTTTCAACAATGTTCTGCGAAATTGACTCATACGATTCTCCATTAAAAGTCAGCACCAAAAGTGACGAAGAACTGACGCGGTGCGATAGGGAAAGTGTTATACGTACCACTTGCGGCGCCAACCACAACAGCGGATACGCCGGTAATCTGATTCAAATTCGTGACATTCAGACGCACACGGGCGTTCTTGACGAATGAATTGCCTTCCATAGGAATTTTCGCCGTCACCCCCAGATTCAGCATGAAATAACTGTCAACGGCCAGATCATTGGTATAAGTCGCGTAACGCTTGCCGACGTAATCACCAATCAATTGCGCTTCGATATTGCCAAAGTTTGCGGTCGCCACAAACTTATTCATCCATTCAGGGCTACCCGGAACACGCTTGCCAGAAGTGGAAACCAGCGCTTTACCATTGTTGTAATCATCGTTGTACACAGAACGGTTATACGACAGCGCATTGTAGAAGCTGAAGTGTTTCCCAAAATGCAGTGTACCGGCCAGATCAATACCATCCGTAGTCACACTACCTACGTTCGCCAGCACAGGATTGCCGCCAACGATAGAAGAAATCACAGGAGTCGGGCTAATCTGCAGCAAACGGTTACTGAAATCAACATGATAGACAGTCACCTGACCATCAACACGCGTCAATGCACCAAGATCCAGATTACGCTTACCCCTCAAACCTGCTTCATAAGTCACCGATGTTTCTGGCTGTGCAGTGTTCTTGAACAGATCAAAAGCAGACTGGCTGGACAAACTCCACGGCGATGCGCCACCACCGCCATAAGTGACGAACTGGCGCATGTTCTTCTGGATATTGATAAAGAGCTGATCACGTGAATTGATATCCCACAACAAACCAACTTGTGGCAAGAACCATTTCTTCGTCGTGATATCACCGACTGGCAATGCAGTAGAGCCACCTGAGATTGCGCCTGGCAATGGCTGTACCGGGAAATCACCTTTTGCATATTGCAAGCTGGATTTGAAACCCATTTGCAAAGCAAGATCAGAACGCACGCGCCACTCGTCCTGCAAATGTAACTGCACGACATTGTTACGGATTTCACTACCGTATTGTGTGATCAGCGAATTAGAAGGACGATCGTAAGGGGAACTTGGATTATTCACATCCAGCGGATACCATCGGCGATATGCGGAAGATTCGTTGTGTTCCCACCAGCCGCCCAATTCAATCTGATGATTGCCGAACTCGGTACGCAGATTAGAGATCAGTCCGGTGCGGTGAATATCATATTCGGTTGTTCGTGTGGCATAGCCAGAATTACCAAATACTTTTTTCAAATCCTGGTTAGGAAAATACACACCGAACAAAGCAGGCAAACCCGCCGCGCTGATAGGGCCTGCGACGACACCGACACCATCATCACGATGAAAATATACCTGATTCGACCAAACAGTAGTTGGGCTCAGATTCCAGTCGTATTTGGCATAAGTCAGCACGTCCTTACGCTGTGCATCACTGTAAAAATTGCGATAGTTGGAGCCATCTGCAGCAGGCGTGGCACCGTTTGCTGACAAATACGCTAATGCCGCCTTGAAATCGGGATACAGGAAAGGACGGGTATATGGCGCACTGGTTTCCCCCGTAACATGCACGGTGCTATCTTCATTCGGTTCTATTTTGTCGTTGTAATTGAAGAATAAAGTCAGCTTGCCTGCATCTTTATTACTGACAAATTTACCATTGAACTGTTTGCCGCCTTGTTTTCCATCAAAGTCCCAGGCACGTGCATCCTGGCGCATGACTGACACATAAGCAGCATTGCCCTCGCCAAAATTACCGGTGTCAAAGCGTGCATAAGTTCTGGAGGCGCGATAGCTACCCAGCGTCTGTTCTAGCGTTGTTTTACGGGTGGCCAGCGGATCACTGGAAAATACCTCTATCGTGCCGCCCAGATTGCTAGTGGATGGCGTCGCCAGATTACCAGCGCCCGATGACAAGATGACGTTACGCACGTTTTCGCTGATGACAGCACGTTGCGGTGACAGCCCGTTGTAATTACCGTATTGCTGATCACCCAATGGTACGCCGTCCATCGTGTAGCCCAGTTGCTGCCCGTTGAATCCATGAACAAACAATGACAGATTCTGTTCGTTATTACCCCAGGGATCAGCAGTTGCGAAGGTCACGCCTGGCAAGGTCTGCAAGGATTTGACAGGGTTGATGCCAGGAAGAATTTTCTGCATTTCGCTACCACGTAAGGACACTGCCGAACGTGTGCTTTGCGAAGAAATTTCCACAGTTGCCACGCTACCTTCAGCCTTGTCTCCCTTATCATCCTGATTTGTACCAGCCTTTACGGGCGTAGTTTGTGCACTGATTACAGGAGAGAATGCCATTAAACAAGCGGCAGAAATGGCGAGCAATGGAAAAACCGTCGGCGCCTTCGATTTCTTTTTTAATTGAGCTGATTTCATCTGTTTCTCTTCAATAAATAAGGTAAGTAACGCAAAGCAATATAAATAGCCCGCGTAGCTTAGTGACCTTTTATGACCTTGAAATGACGCATTTCTACTCAGCGGTATCAAAACGCACTAAAAAAATCAGCTTTCATTGAAAAGAACAGGTGTCGTTGCTCAACATATCTCACCATATAAAATGAAAAATACATGCTGCACTCAGATTGCTGTGAGATGAGAAACCGCGCAATGCCGAAGCAATGAGCCCAGTAAGGTGCAGCTGAGTTGAGAAGATTTAAAAGAGGTGATTGATGAATGTTAAAACAGTCTGCAATAAAGATTGTGTTGATCACACTATCCGTATCGCATTCGGATTAACAAAATCCGTTGGCAGTAAACTATTGCTGTATCAGATGAAGCTTCATTAAGTTTCATCGATCGATCTTCATCTGATGTATCAAAGTTGTTGTCGATATTGATGGAATTGATGTTGCTGATGTCGCCAAAATCATTCATGCCACTCTGCCTTAAAACAATGGTTCAACATGTCATCAGCAAAAAATAATATGGACGCTAGAGTGCCTGCAACGCCATCAATAAAGGAATGCAGGCATCCGCAACACGATCAATGCTGTGTTCACGTAATGCCGATAGATCAATTCTGAACTCACTTTTGAGTCCGGCCCATGACAACAACGCAGCACATGCCTCAGGGTGATCAAACAAGCCATGCAGATAGGTTCCCAAAATCAAGTCATCTGCTGACCGTGCACCTTCGTTCTGACCATCGATATGAAATACCGGCAAAGTCGAATGCGTGGCATACGTCAACCCCATATGGATTTCATAGCCACTGACTGCTGCCGGACTTTCATTATTCTCCGCCTCAAACATACAGACACCACTCACTTGCTGAAGACGCTTTTCCTGCGTCAATTCGGTCTTCATTTCCAGTAAGCCCAAACCGTCAGAATCGCCGGGGATTCCTTCGACACCGTGCGGGTCACTGACAACCTGCCCCAACATTTGGTAACCACCACAAATACCAATCACTTTACCGCCATAGCGCAAATGTTTTTCCAGCACATGGTCCCAACCTTGTTGCTGTAAAAATGCCAGGTCGGCACGCGTATTTTTACTGCCAGGCAAAATAATTAAATCTGCGGCCGGTATCGGCATATCAGGGCCAATGAATTGCAAATCGACATCAGGGTGAGCACGCAGCGCATCAAAATCCGTATGGTTGGAGATGCGAGGAATTGCAGGAACAATGATGCGGAATTTTCCGGTGCTATGTTGACTGGACTGAATCGCATCTTCCGCATCCAGTTGCAAACCGTGCAGATAGGGCAATACCGCCAACACTGGCTTCCCGGTCTTTTTCTGCAACCACTCCAGACCGGGTTCCAACAATCCAATATCACCACGAAAACGATTAATGACAAAACCAATGATGCGTTGTTGCTCTGACTCAGACAGGCAAGCGAGTGTGCCAATAAAATGAGCAAACACGCCGCCACGATCAATATCCGCAACCAGAATGACCGGGCAATCGACAGCTTCGGCAAATCCCATATTCGCGATATCCCGATCGCGCAAATTCACTTCTGCCGGGCTGCCAGCCCCTTCCACAATGATCGCGTCATATTGTTCTTGCAAACGTTGATAAGACTCCAGCACAGCACTCATGGCGATAGTTTTATACTGATGATAATCACGGGCATCCATATCTGCCCTGACTTTGCCGTGCACAATCACCTGCGCCCCAATATCGGATGACGGCTTGAGTAAAACCGGATTCATGTCCGTATGCGCAGGCAAACCCGCTGCAATTGCCTGCAAAGCCTGTGCTCTGCCTATTTCACCACCATCGATAGTGACCGCGCTATTGAGCGCCATATTTTGGGGTTTCATTGGCACGACACTGACACCTTGGCGATGTAACAGCCGGCACAAAGCGGCAACAACCGTACTTTTGCCCGCATCAGACGTCGTGCCTTGTACCATTAAAGTGGAAATATTCATGCCCATCCTGATCTGAAAAAAACGAGTGCTATGCGAATTTGAATATACTGTGTTTTTACAGGTTTAAAAAAAAACCATCACACCACCGGAGTAGTTTTGCGTCAGCCTCCGGCTTACGTCATTTTTGTGATTTATCTGGTTTGTGCAGACTGCCATTCTGCGATCAGCACATGTAACTGCAACAATCCGTGTTCGATAGCAGATGGCCCGGGGGACAAAATATCGGGCGATTTGATTTCCAGCACCCGACCTGACTGAACCGCCGGAATCTGCTCCCAACCAGCTCTGTCGCGGACAGTTTCTGGTCTGAATTTTTTACCACACCAGGAACCAATAATGATATCGGGCGCGCGACGTATCACTTCACATGGGTCAGCAATGATGCGTTCTCTGGCGCTGTGAAAACCGGCAAGATCAGAAAACACATCCTCACCACCAGCAATGCCGATCAGCTCAGAGACCCAGCCGATACAGGACATCAGAGGCGCATTCCACTCTTCGAAATATATTTTAGGGCGGCGGGTCCAGGTGGCTGTCTGAGCGCGAATGGCGGTGATCTGTTGTTCCAGCCTGCTGATCAGTGCCTGCCCTTCTGACGCTTTACCGATCAATGCTGAAAGCACGCCTATCATCCGGAATATGCCTGCAACATCGCGCTGATTAAACGCATGAACTTCAATACCGGCGCTGATCAAATCGCGGCACAATTCAGATTGCATGTTCGAATAGGCGATTACCAGATCGGGGTTCACCGCCAGAATGCGTTCTATCTTGCCAGACGAAAAACCACTGACTTTTGGCTTTTCGTCACGCGCCCTCGGCGGTCTGACGGTATAACCGGAAATACCCACCAGTAAATCTTCTGCGCCCAGGGCGTACATCACCTCAACAGCTTCGGTAGATAAACAAGCAATGCGCTGGTAATAACTCATTTTTTCCCTTTGTTTTCTTTATTATTGCCGGAATTACGATGAATGCGCGCTTGTTCCAGAGCATCGCAAATCGCTGCTGCTCCATCGATGATACGTGGCCCGGAGCGGTTCACCAGATCACCATCGACTGTCATCAGCTGATTATTTTTTACAGCAGTCATGCTGCTGAATGTCTTCCATTGTTCTAGTCCGTTATCGCGCTGATTTTTGCTCTCGGCACTAATCAGCACTTCTGGATTTTCGTGCAATACAGCCTCAATACTGACAACAGGAGCCGTCACTGGTAACTTGCCAAAAATATTTTCCCCGCCGCACAAACGTATCGCATCGCTGACGATATGCTTATCGTTGAGCGTGTACAAAGGCTTATGCCATACCTGGTAAAACGTTCTGACTTTCGGCTTGCCCTGATATTTATTCGTCAGCTCTGACAAACGTTGCCGGAAATCAGCCGCAGCCGCATTGGCTGTTTTTTCGGTGCCGAACATACTGCCGAATTTGACCAGTGTTTCCGGAATCTGTTCCAGTTTATGTGGCTCGCTGAAAAAAAATGGGATTCCTGATTGCTTCAATACATCCAGTTGGCGTTCAAATGCACCATGCATCCAAACTACCAGCAAGTCAGGCTTGAGCGCCATAACACGCTCCATATCGAGCTGACGGTTATCACCGATACGAGGAATATCTTTTGCTGCCGCAGGAAAATCGCTATATCTCACGGTGCCAACAATCTTGTCACCCGCACCTGCAGCGAAAATCAGCTCTGTCACATGCGGAGCCAGACTGACAATACGTTGTGGTGCCCGATTAATTGTCAGAGTATTGCCAGCATCGTCAGAAACAATCACAGGTGCGGCAGTTGCAACAGAAAAGACGCCAAGCAAAAAAAACACCGGCCAGTTATTTTGTATTACTTTTATTATTTTTTTCACTGCGGCACGCTAACTCTCTGCTGTAAAGGCATGTTTTTTATTCCAGGCTGACAACACATTCTCCAACCGCCCCCACGCTGCTTCTGAACCAGGCAAACCAAAGCGTACGCCATGTGGTCGCGCTTCACCTTCAGCAAACCAGCGTAACCAAATACCATGCTGTGCCATAAACTGCCAGAAAATTTCTGTGCATGAATTCAAGTCTCTATGGCTCGCCCATTGAAATAGATCAGTTCCAGAACTCGATATCTGATGTGTCAGCAGCAAACTGCGCAAACGATGCCCTTGCTCCTGAAGGTGCCTGGTAGTCTGTTGCTGCCAATGGCGATCATGTAACGCAGTAATAGCGATTTCCTGTGCAGGACCGCTGATCGTCCATGGTCCCAGTAAACTCGATAACATTCGCAACAAAGCAGATTCCGCCGCGACAAAACCCAGTCGTATTCCTGCTAAACCAAAAAATTTACCAATCGACCGCAATACGATCAGACCAGGTTGTTGAGAGTGTGCGGCTACACTCAGTTCAGGAAGTGTGTCAGCAAAAGCCTCATCAACAATCAGCCAGCCCCCCCGTTCAGCAAGGCGTCCAGCCCATGCAAGCAACTGCGCTGCCTCCAGCGTCTCACCAGTGGGGTTATTGGGATTGCAGACGACCACGACATCTGCCGCATGACTCGCTGCATCCAATTCTGTGTACAGACACTCGGTCACGGTGTGTCCTGCTTGTCGCCATTGGTATGCATGTTCAGCGTAGGATGGAGCAGACACTACGACGCTGGAAATATCATGCAAAGTCTTGCGCAGTCGTGGCAAGGCCTGAATTGCTGCCTGGGTGCCCGCTACTGGCAACAGATGTGGTGCGTTGTAATAGTGTTGAGCCGCGTCTGTTAATGCTTCCAATGGTTCTGGCAGGCGATGCCAGGCATGTACGCTGACCGCTGGAACGGGGTAAAAATAAGGATTGATACCAGTGGATAAATCCACCCAGTCCTCCAGCGGACGTCCAAAATTCTTCACTGCATCACGCAGATTACCGCCGTGTTCAAGCATATAAAACTCCGCTCAGAAAAATCGTTCCCAGGATGACAATGCCACACCACAAGAGCGCACCATACAATACCAGCCGCCATGCTCTGGTAATGTCAGCGACCACAACTGGAGTCCCGCTTCCCAACACAGGACGCAATTCATCCACACCGTCATAACGTGCGCTTCCACCCAATATAATACCCAGAGCACCTGCTCCCGCCGACATGACAGGCCCAGCATTCGGACTAGGCCATGCAGGTGCCTGGATACGCCAGCAATTCAACGCCCGTCGGGTATGCCCCAGTAGCGCGTAGGTAATAGCCGTCAGCCGGGCAGGTATCCACCCCAGTACATCATCGGCACGCGCCGCCACACAACCAAAACGTATCCATTTTGGCGTGCGATAACCCCACATGGCATCAAGCGTGTTCACCAGCCGGTATAACACTGCCCCGGCACCACCAAATAAAATGAACCAGAACAAGGTACCAAACACAGCATCACAACCGTTTTCCAGTAATGATTCAACACTGGCTTTAGCCAACCCTGCCTCATCGGCATCGGCAGTATCACGGCTGACAATACGGGAAGTGAGTTGTCGTGCGGTAGATAAATCGCCCGCGTCCAGTGTTTGTTGTATCGGTAAATTGTGGTCCCGCAAGCTGCGCAAACCCAGACAGACATATAGCAATACACCGTGTAATACCGGTGCCAGCCATGTGCTCAGATAGGTAGCCAGTAACAGCGCGCTCTGAATCGCTATCACGATTGGTATCACTGCCAGTATCCATGCCACAGCGCCTCTCCAGCGCGTGCTGGCCGGATGATTGGTCACTCTTTCGATCATGCCTGCATATCGTCCAAATCCAACCAAAGGATGCCAATGTTTCGCCTCCCCTAAAGCCATATCAAGGGCCACGCCCAGCACCAGGCATAGCGCCAGTGTGAAGCCACTTAACATCAGCATGGCTGCCCTTTCAGATATAAAGGTAATCCGGCAGCAACCCAGATCACTCGGTCAGACAAGGCTGCCACCGCCTGATTCAACCGCCCCGCTTCATCGACAAACCAGCGCGATGCAGCTCCCATCGGAACAATGCCCATGCCAACCTCGTTCGATACCAGAATCACTTCAGCTTTCTGGCTACTGGCAATTGATAGTGCTGCCAACAATTCTGCTCGCTGTTCCACGTAGATTGCAGGTGCTTCGATGTTTCCCACCTCAGGAAACACCTGCCCACTACTGAACAGACAATTCGACAACCAGACAGTCAGGCAGTCGATCAGCAAGACGGTATCAGATCGGCTGTTTTCACGTATCACAGTCCCGAGGTTGAGTGGTTCTTGCAGGGTTTTCCAATCCACCGGGCGACGCTGCTGATGATGTGCAATCCGTGTCTGCATTTCTTCGTCATCGGCCCGAGCGGTCGCCAGATACAATACTTGTCTGTGTGCTGCGGTCTGATCGGATCGCCGCCCAGATTGTTGTGCAAGCTGTTCCGCATAGGCACTTTTGCCTGAACGTGCTCCGCCGAAAATCAACGTACAACTCATGTAGCAGCTCTCAGAAACAAAGAGGCAGTCGCTGAGGGATGAGACTCAAAGTAGCTATGAAAATACGAAGCGCGCAGATTGCCATTTTGATAGATCGCCTCACCTTTTTCAATGTTGTATCCGGGTCTGTGCTTAAGCGTGTGGGCGACGGCATTTAACTCTGTCTCAAAACGGGAATAATGGAAGGTATGGCCACGCAACTCTCCTGCTGGCAACATCCAGGCCTGCGCACCTAAACCAGCCAGTTTTTTTTGCATGATGACACGTCCGTTCAATAAGCCCGCCATAGTCCATGAATGTCCCTGCATATCCACCAGCGCATCCGTGATCGCCATCATGCCGCCGCATTCTGCGAGGATTGGCATGCCCGCTGCATGGGCGGCAATTACAGATGCACGCCATTGCATCGCACTACTCAATGTTTCCGCATGTAATTCTGGATAGCCACCGGGCAGATATACAGCGTCCGCAGTGGCAGGCACAGGCATATCGGCCAGCGGCGAGAAAAAAATCAATGTCGCCCCCAACGCGCGCAGGCAGCGCAGATTTGCCGGATAGATGAATGCAAAAGCCGCGTCACGCGCAATGGCGATCGTTTTGCCTTTCAATAATTGCGGCGGTGACTGCCACTCTGATGCACTCTCTGCTGATGAAGGCAGTGAAAAAGTCGTGCTGGGCAAAGCATTCCAGGCATCGTCATCCAAGATGAGCTGATTGGCGAGCGTGCTGAGTATGTTGTCGATATGCCCGACTTCTTCCGGCAACACCAGCCCGAGATGACGCTCAGGCAAGGCGTCTTCCTGACGTGACAGACTACCGAGCAAAGGAATATCACGCATCGCTTGAGCGACCATCGTCGCGTGACCAGGCGATGCGATCCTGTTGGCGATCACACCTGCCAGATTGACGGGACCAAAATCACGCAGCCCCATCGCCAGTGCGCCAACGGTTTGCGCCATTGCTGACGCATCCAGCACTGCCACCACAGGCACACCAAACGCGCTAGCCAGATCAGCGGAAGACGGATTACCATCATATAAACCCATCACACCTTCGATGAGAATCACATCAGCATTGGCAGCTGCATGGGCCAGCATCGCTTGGGATGCTGGCAATCCGGTCATCCATAAATCCAGAGAATGTACTGCGGCGCCACTGGCGCGCTCAAGCATAACAGGATCTATAAAATCTGGCCCCGTCTTGAATACGACCACCCGCTCTCCGCGCAGACGCAATTTGCGCGCCAGAGCGGCAGTCGTGGTGGTTTTTCCTTGGCCCGATGCAATGGCAGAGATCAATACTACTTTGGCAGTCACGGTATTCATGGATTTACCACTCGATACCAGCTTGTGCGACGATGCCTTCTTTGAATGCATGTTTGACGACATTCATTTCTGTGACGGTATCGGCGATGGCAATAATTTCCGGTAATGCACCACGTCCAGTGACAACGACATGTTGCATTTCGGGGCGAGCATCAATATCCGCAATGACGGTTGAGATATCAAGATAGTGATATTTCAGGGCAATATTTAATTCATCCAACACGACCAGACCAATGGCAGGATCACTCAAAAATTGTTTTGCCTGCTCCCACGCCAATTGCGCTTTTTCTATATCACGTTCACGGTTCTGTGTTTCCCAGGTATACCCCTCGCCCATCGCATGAAACTGGACTTCTTCTGGAAAACGGCGCAAAAAAATCTCTTCACCAGTCGACATCGCACCTTTAATAAACTGCACCACGCCGACTTTCATCCCATGTCCCATAGCTCGCATGACCATGCCAAAGGCACTCGAACTTTTTCCTTTGCCATTGCCGGTATGTACCAGCAACACGCCAGTTTCACGTTGCGCACTCTGAATTTTGTCATCCATCAACGCCTTTTTACGCTCCATGCGACGTTGGTGTCGGGTATTGATATTGTCGGCGGCGATCTGTTCTTGTGTTGTACTCATGATTATATGTATTCGTGTTGAAGCGTTTTTGAAGCGTTGACATCCGTCATCGGCATAACAATTCGCAGATGAAAATTTAATGTTGAGGAACAAACAGGATTTGCCCTTGATATTCAATACGTTGTATCGGATGTCCCAGACATGCAGTCAGTTGTTGCTCCGTCAGAATGTCGTGCGCGCGACCTGCCAGCCATTGTCCATTCCCCATCAGCAACAAGGCATGTGTGGCAATACTCTGTGCCAGATTCAGATCATGGCTGACCATGACAACGGATTTTTTCTGCTCCTTGCAAAGTCGGGAGAGTAATTGCATCACGCTGATCTGATGTGCAAGGTCTAACGCGTTCGCAGGCTCATCCAGCAACATGAGTTGTGCATCCTGAGCTAGCAGTGCTGCAATCGCCACACGCTGACGCTCACCGCCAGATAAACTACGCACGTCTCGCTGTGCAAGATGCTCGACATCCAGTGCTTTTAACGCCGCCATTGCAGTCGTCAGATCATCACCTGATTCCCAGTATTGGGTATCATGATAGGGATGTCTTGCGCTCAGGACGGTATCAATGGCTGAGTAAGCAAAAGCATCAACGCGTCCTTGCGATAAAAATGCACGTTCTCTTGCCAACGCCATCAACGACCAATCTGGTAATAATTTGTTCTGTAAAAAAACCTGCCCGCCATCAGTTGGTCGCAGTCCTGCGAGTGTCCGTAACAGACTGGTTTTACCGGCACCATTACGCCCGATAATGCACCAGCACTCACCGGGCATGACCTGCCAATTCAATTGACGAACAAGCTGACGATCGGCAATCACAATATCGAGTGCACGGGTTTCCATCAGCGTCTCCTTAACTGGTGTAACTGCAACAGGAATACAGGTACGCCGATCATGGCGGTAATCACACCAACCGGCAGCTGCTGGGGTGCAACAACGGTACGGGCAATCATATCTGCCAGTACCAGAAAACTGCCTCCGGTCAGCGTCGCCGCAGGAATCAGTAAGCGATGATCAGGGCCGAGGGCGAAACGACAAGCATGCGGTATGATAAGTCCCACAAATCCAATACTGCCCGCAGTACTCACAGCGCTGGCGGTCAACAAAGCCGAACAAAGAAACAGACATTGGCGCAAACGTCCCACATTGACACCAAGACTGCTGGCATTGTCAGCATGCATCGCAGTGATGTTGATCGCACGCGCATTACGCATTGCAAACCAGAAAACAGCTGCACCAATCAACCACGGCAAATAACGCGACTGTGTATTGGACAAATCTCCGATCATCCAGAACACCATGCCTCGCAAACGGCTATCCGGCGCGATGGATAACATCAATGTAATCAGTGCACCACAACCGGAGGCCACAATCACTCCGGTCAATAATAATATCGGAGCACTGCCGTCACTACTGCCACTGCCACGCAAATCCCGATAGGCAAGTGCAAACAACAGCAAGGCCACCGCGACAGCGCCGGCAAAGGCTGCCAGATCGACCATCCAGAATGCGCCGTAGAATAAAATCGTTGCCAGCGCGCCGACCGAAGCACCGCCAGAAATCCCGAGTACATAAGGATCGGCCAGCGGATTACGCAATAAGGCCTGCATCATGACGCCAGACAACGCCAATGTGCTGCCGGTAATAAATCCGGTCAATGCACGGCTGAGACGTAAATCCAGCACGCTCGCTGCTAATGACGATGGATGTGCATGCCATAACTCAAGCGCAGCCTGAGCTAAGTCTGAGAATCCCAGTGATATCGATCCCACCAGACAAGCAAGCAAGATACTGAAAAGAGAAAGTACTAATAATGCCGGCAACACCAGACCCGCACGTCTGGCTGCCAACATGCTGGATGTCGCTGGAGCAGACACGCTCTTCCGGTTCAATAAGAGAGACATCATGTTTTGCCAGGCTGAAAAATATTGCATGACGAGATGTGCACGATGACATGTATTGCTTAGTGATCGCCTCAACCCGACATTGCTGTCAATAGCATCCTGTCGCCACTCATCGTCGCGACAGGGAATGTTCAGAATAGTGCCGTATCATCGGATGACACGGCACTTTGCATGACACTACTTATTTGAAACCGTAATTCAGACCGACAAACAAGGTAGAACCGGGTGTTGCGTAATTTTTTGCCAGTTCATAGTCTTTATCCAGCACGTTGTTCCAACGAGCGAGTACAGACAGGTTATGCGAGATTTCATGGCTGGCATACAGATTCAGCAAGTTGTAACCACCGAGGCGTTTTTTATTTGCCACGTCATCAAAACGCTCACCGGAAAAAATTGTTTCAACACCGATTTTTGTTTTCGCCAACGCATACTCTGCAGCCAAAGTTCCATGCTGCTTGGAACGGCGGGCGAGACGTAGACCTGTTGTATCGTCTTTAGGATCTTGCAAATCCAGGGAGCCACGCAACATGAAATTGCCCAGATGATATGCCCCACCCAGCGTCAGGCCGGACATCGTTGCCTTGTTGACGTTGTAAGCACAACCATACGGATGCGTAGATTGTTGTACAGGACAAACATTCGCTGTCACCAGTAAATCTGTGGCTTTGTTTTGATAATAGACAGCACTGAGTTCAGTATCGCCTTGTTCAAAATAAAGTCCGATTTCTGCATTTTTTGCTTTTTCTGGCTTGTTGCTGTCAATTCCGTAACCTGGGTAATACAGCTCATTAAAGCTTGGAGCACGGAAACTGTTGCCATAACTGGCGTTGACACGCAAAGCATCATTCAGACGATATCCGTATGCGATACTGCCGGTGGTATTAGAACCATAAACAGAACTACGGTCATAGCGCACGCTGGCACTGGCAAGATGCGCCTCTTGTTTGAATACATAAGAAGCTGCCAGCGAATCCGTATTGCGAATGCCATTCAGTGCCAATGTGGTGGTATCGACTTTCTCCTGGCGAGTTTCCGCGATCAGTTGCAGTACGTCTTTGCCGATACGAATATCATTTTGCAGCGTGACTGCCTGTTGACGCGTCTCTATATTGCTTTTGCCATACGAGGCATCTGTTTTTGTTTTATCCGACGATTGCGATACTTGCAAAGAGGTAGTCCAGATGTCGTTGATTCTGGCTTTACCATACACAGCAACTGTTTCCAGTTTTTGAATATTACGGTCATCGTAACCTGGTCCAGAATCAAATTGTGCGTTCAAACGGCTTTGCAGAAAATGCACACCCAGATCAAATCCCTTGCTCAACTCCCAGTTCAGGCGACCACTGACACTGTCCAATGTATAGCCGTCTTTATCGGCGTTATAACTGTAAGGGCCAGCGGCTGGTTTTGTTGCAGAAAAACCGTCGCTTTCATCATGGCCTGCGCTCAGTGCGAAACTGATATTGTTGGCAACGGAACCAGAAACACCCGCCTGTAATTTACGCGTATTATTGGTACCAAAACCGGCAGAAACGGTTGGGGCTATTGGGCCCTCACCTTTTTTGGTAAACACCTGAATAACACCACCTACCGCATCTGCGCCATACAAACTCGACAGCGGGCCATACACGATTTCGATATGATCAATCTGGCTCAAAGGAATAGAAGACCAGGTCGCACCACCGGTAGTGGAGGAACCAATGCGGACACCATCCACGAGAACAACGTTCTGCGCATTAGAACCTCCACGCATGAAAACGGAAGACGCGTTGCCAGGCCCACCAGTGCGAGAAATTTCGATACCTCGCTGTTGCTGCAGCAAATCAACGATAGAAACGGCACCGGACAGGGCAATTTCTTCAGCAGTGATCACCACATTATCAGCGAGCACATCTTTGGCAGCCTGTGCTTGACGACCAGCTGTCACAATCACGCTGGAGGCTGCGGCAACAGAAACGGACTGAGCCTGAACGGAGTAGGCAGGGAATACGGTAGCAATTGCCAAGCTAATGGCAAGCGGTTTGAATACAAAAGTCATGATCTTCAGATTATATAGGTGCATGCAGCCGACGTCCCCGCAGGCCACACTCAACAAAATATCAGGAACAATGGAGTTCGACAGACAATGGTTTTCGATATCTACCAATCGCCAGTCTCAATGCACAGTGACTTGCAAAGTCACTGTCATCTTACGAAATTTCCCCGTCCGTAATACTTCACTTATTCTGGCCGGTATCCGGGCTGACAAGTATCACCATCTGACCTTCCCATGCACATTGCACAGTGGTATTGGAAAATGGCTTGCTGCAACATCTTGCTTGCAGCAACTTGTACACCGTTGCGGGGGCAGCACACTATTGCATCAACCTTATATCTTCTACTCAAAGAGAATCTGTCTCTCTGGATTGATATCAGGGTGCATTATGTTTCCCGTTTAACCGCAGATATGAACATATCCGCGAGCACCAAAACAGTGCCATTCTATAGGCAGAAGCCGGTGTGGGCAAGAATTGAACATGACGGATATCAATTTCAGCAAAAATCCCACAGATATTAAATGGCAATTGATCTCAAATGAAACATCGAAGAATCAGGTATTTACTTGCTCACTTTTGAAAGCCAAGCATTCACCAGCTCTTGATGCAAAGAAGAAATGTCTGTCAGCAGAACACCAATACGGTAATAATCCGAACTCAATATCGTATGCTTCACAATCCCTTTACAGCTCACTTTATACATCTGTTCAGCACCATCAATACCCGGAATCTCTATCATCATAGGGTAACCACGTAAAACGATCAGATTTTCGGGAGAATGGAATAACAAGCCTTCGCTGGAAATATTCATCACATGGCAAAAGATAAATCTACCATCGGGCAATTTGATACCCGCACGCCAATTGACGTTCAGACGAGGAGATTTTCTAAGTTCTAGCATGGAAGAGAAAGGAAATTCAGGTAACAGATGGGTTGATTCTATATCAACAATGTATGCAGTGTACAACTACCAAACTCGAAGTGACGCTGCTGTTCACAAGTACGGGCAGCCAATGTCGCTGCGCTCATGCCAGGCTGCCACTGCATTAACAGACGTATGCAACCTGCATGACAAACAATCACAATGTCTGAACAAGGTAAGCAGATCATCTCTTCTGCAAACGCAATAATACGGGTGGCCATCGCCAGCACATTCTCAGACCCACCGGGTGAATAATGTACGACATCAGCTGCCCACGAATCCACTTCGTGACGTGCAATCTGCCTCCACGACTGCATCTCCCAACTACCGAAGTCCATTTCCATGAGGCGGGAATCACAGCGCGGAGTGGTGTGCAGTAATTGCGCCAATTGCAAACAACGCTGCAAAGGGCTGGAGAACAAGGGCGCATCAACGGGCATACAGGGCTGAAGCTGTTTTGCTATTGCATGACAATCCGATTGACGCACAGGCACGTCAGATTGCCCATAACAAATACCGGAGGCAATATCCGGCGGGGGATGACGAATCAAGTGCAGTCGCATGTTGAAGTTGATGGTCGTTACCGATCTTATTTATTGATCCAATTTGCTGAACTTATTGCATAATTTTAATGCAGCTTACCTGGCATCTGGCACTATTGATTTGCCGGCCTCAACTGGCTTTAATTGCCGGTACGGGCCAGCAAACCCAGATAAAACATCACTTCTGCCACTTGCTGAACGGCCCCCAGACAATCGCCAGTGTACCCGCCGATTTTGCGTATAAACATACGGGCAAGCCATACCGTCGCAAGAATCATTAAAACGGCCGCTGGCAACAGTCTTTCTGCCACAGCGGGTTCCCAGATAGCAATCGCGACAACAGGCAGTAATACGGTCATGCACGCAATCGCAAATTCTGAACTCGTCATATGCTGCGCCAAGGGCTTTGCCTTCCCCTCCAACTTTGCATAATCAAGCAGCCAAATCAGGCTGCATGACACAAGTCTCGACAACGGATGTGCGATACAAAGCGCAGGTATCAACAATGCCGTTGGCATGCTCGACAGCAGGATCAGCTTCAGCAATAACATCATGCCGATACCGATCGCCCCATACGCGCCGATCCTTGAGTCTTTCATAATCTCAAGCACCCGCTCCGCAGTCATACCGCCGCCAAAGCCATCACACATATCGGCAAAACCGTCTTCATGAAAAGCACCGGTCAGCAATATACCTGCAATCATGGAGAGCAAGACAGCAACTACCTGCGGCCACCACTGCGCCGCCAATAGATAAACGGTTGTCGTCAATGATGCGACAACCCATCCAACCGCTGGAAAATAACGTGAAGCCTGATGCAGCCATGCAGGATCGAAACCCACCCAGGCTGGAATTGGTATGCGGGTGAAAAATTGCAGGGCAATAAAAAAAAGGCGCAACTGGTGTAACAATTGCTGCGTCAGAGGTTTCATATCCGTCATTCAGTCGGAACTTTTACCGCTGACTGCCGCGGAATCAAATGTCGCCATCTGATTCAAAAAATGAACGGCAGCTTCCAGCAAAGGATAAACAAGAGCAGCACCTGTCCCCTCCCCCAGTCGTAAATCCAGCTTTAGAACAGGACTGACGTTCAGATTCGCCAGCATTCTGGCATGTCCACTCTCATCTGATTGATGGGCAAACACACAATAGTCAAGAATTGCCGGTTGCAGTCTGGCGGCGACCAGCAGCGCGCTGCTAACGATAAAACCATCAATCAACAACACCATACGACGCTCTGCTGCTGCCAGCATCGCACCTACCATCATCGCAATTTCGAAGCCCCCAAAAGTGGCTAGTACATCCAAAGGTGAACTCAGTTTCCCATGTAAAGTCATCGCACGCTCAATGACATGCTGCTTATGCAATATTCCTGCTTCTGATAACCCTGTTCCCGCGCCTGCGCACTGCGCTACCGGAATATCGGTGAGTGCATGCATTAATGCTGCTGCCGATGTGGTGTTGCCAATACCCATTTCACCAAACCCCAGAACATTACCTGCCAAACCAGATACCAGCGCTTTTCCATGTTCAATGGCAAGCTGACATTCTGCATGGGTCATCGCAGGCTGTCTGGCAAAGTTACGTGTTCCTTTGCCCACCTTCATCTGCAGTAATGATTCTCGCGAGCCAAACTCATGGTTCACACCAGCATCCACAATGTGCAAAGCGATTCGGTTTTGGCGTGCAAATACATTAATAGCAGCTCCCTGCGCAAGAAAATTCTCTACCATTTGCCAGGTTACATCCTGAGGAAATGCCGATATTCCCTCTTCTACCACACCGTGATCGGCGGCAAATACCAAAATGGCAGGCTGCTGCAAGGATGGCTCAGTTGTTTGCTGAATCAGACCGATTTGTGCCGCCAGTTGCTCCAGTTTGCCCAAACTGCCTCTGGGTTTTGTTTTGTGATCAATGCGCAGTGTCAGCGCTTCTTGCAATACGGGATCAGCGGTTGTGACGATCGTAGGAATCATGGGAATTCGATTTAATAATAAAAACGGTCAAGTAAAATCACAGTCCAGGTGGCAACTGCAATCAGAAAAGTCAGCAATACGGCGGCGCTACCAAAATCCTTGGCATTTTTTGACAAGGTATGGCGCTCCAGAGAAACGCGATCCACCACTGCCTCAATTGCGGAATTAATCAATTCCACTACCAATATCAAGGCCAGCACAGCAATCATCATTAACTTTTCAAAAACGGATACATGCAATACCAGTGCGATCACGACGCCGATAATCACCAACACCAACTCTTGCCTGAAGGCATGCTCCGTTTTCCATGCCGAGCAAAATCCATCAACGGAATAGAAAAAAGCTGAAAAAATTCTGCGCAGACCACTCTTGCTTTTGAATTGACTGACTGGTTGTTCCTGATTCGACATATATGCCCTCAATATCGGTGAAATTGTGGAAGCGATCACCAGCTCCCTGCTCGCAGCCGGATTTTACAGGACAATATAGTGATAGCCGAAAGGAAGCACTGACAGAAATCAAACGAGATTCTGAGCAGGTTCAATCTTGTGCTGCATTTTAGCGACGTCATCGTGACGAATATTTCACATTGTGGTATAACATACATATTGCACTGCACCAACCATAATATGAAAAACGAATCTACTCCCACCGAAAAAACATCTATCCAGGTTATAGAGCGGATGGTGTCTTTGCTTGATGCCCTCTCTCGCTACCAGGACCCGGTTAGTCTGAAAGAACTCGCCATTGTTACCGGACTTCATCCATCCACCACGCACAGGATACTGAATGACTTGGTCATTACTCGTTTTGTTGACCGCGCAGATACTGGCTCGTACAGGTTAGGGATGCGCTTGCTGGAATTGGGCAATATTGTCAAAAGCCGTCTGAATGTACGTGAAGCTGCGTTGGAATTCATGCGTGCCCTGCATCGACAAACCAATCAGACTGTCAATCTGTCTGTACGTCAAGGTGATGAAATCGTCTACATTGACCGCGCATTCTCTGAGCGCTCGGGAATGCAGGTTGTGCGTGCCATTGGTGGTCGCGCCCCATTGCACCTCACATCGACCGGAAAACTGTTTTTATCTCTGGATGAGCCGAAAGCAATACGTGCCTATGCAACGCGGACTGGCCTTGCCGGACACAATAAAAATTCGATTACGGATTTGCTCAAGTTAGAAAAAGAACTCGCTGAAGTGCGTGAAAATGGCTACGCCCGTGACAATGAAGAACTCGAACTTGGCGTACGCTGCATGGCAGCCGGAATCCGTGATGACAGCGGAAAAATGATCGCCGGACTATCAATTTCTGCACCGGCAGATCGCTTACAGGATGACTGGCTGATTAACTTGACTGATACAGCGCAGCAAATTTCTGCTGAGTTAGGCTACAAAATCGCCTGATACTCACTCTTGTGTGAAAAAGTATACTGAAGTATCCCGGCAGAATGCATCCACGACAGCATAAATCTGATCAGCAGTCACTCATCAAACCAATGAGAACATCTGCGTTCAGATAATGGCAGTCATCCATGCGTTCAAAACAATGAAATAAGGCTGATGTTAAGCAGAATCTGCCTGACATCCGCCCTTCGTTCGTATCCGTCCTACGTTGCGTCACTCTTATCACCAAGGCTTACAGCGCGGCACCAAATCGCTCAGTACGCGGCAGATAATAATGATCGGCGTTCAGAGAATAAAGCAAATGTTGTACTCGACCAGTAATCAACTCGCGCTTTACCAGACCGATAAAACGTGAGTCCTTGCTATTGTCCCGATTATCACCCAGCATCAGATATTGGCCTTGAGGCACTTTGACCGGGCCAAAATTACGCATAGCCTCGCGCTCGGGCATCACAATCATTTTATGTAACAACGTGCCCAATTGCTCCTGATAAACGAGCTGCTGACCGGCATATTCCCGAACAGGCGTCAGATGATCTGCACTTTTCAGATCCAAAGGCTGATAAGTCGCGGACTGTCCATTGATAAATAATCTTTCATCACGCATTTCGACAGTATCGCCGGGTAATGCGATGAGTCGCTTGATCAGCCGGGTACCGTCTTCCGGTGACGAAAAAGTAACGACATCGCCACGCTCAGGATCAGCCATATGTTTTAACACGATATCCGTAAAGGGAAGTTTGACATCGTATGCAATCCGGTTACAGATAACCCTGTCCCCCTCCAGCAACGTTGGATACATGGAACTGGTTGGCACGGTGTAATAGTCTGCAAGCGCACTGCGCACCAATATCATGCCAAACAAAAACATCAGAAAACCTCTGTTTTCAACGAGCAGCTTTCTTACATTAATCATCTTGACTCCGAAAAAGGGATGCTACATATCATTAATTGGACTTGCACAAAATTGCTCCGGCAAGGCAGACGCCTTAGGAAGTAAAGAGTCGTTACTTTGCTGGGGACAGTTTTACGTCAGTCCTGATTAATATTATTGGCTAATTTTAATCACCGTAAAAACAACATCAGATTCCACCGTGCATTGCTCACCATGAAAATCACAAGGCTTATTACAGTGATACCGAATAGACAAAAAAATACCCCGAAAGTTCGGGGTATTTTTTGAAATCAAAACGCGGAGTTATTTTGCGCTCATCAGTGCAACAGTCGTGTCGAGCATACGGTTGGAGAAGCCCCACTCGTTGTCGTACCAACTGGATACTTTTACCAAACGGCCGCCGTTTACTTTCGTCAATGTTTCGTCGTAAGTGGAAGATGCTGGATTGTGGTTGAAATCAACCGACACCAGTGGTGCTGTGTTGTAATCCAGAATACCTTTCAAGGCACCTTCGGATGCGTCTTTCAATACTTTATTGATTTCTTCTACTGTCGTATCACGTTTTGCGATGAAAGTCAGATCAACCACGGAAACATTGATGGTTGGAACGCGCATTGCGTAACCATCCAATTTACCGTTCAACTCTGGCAATACCAAACCAACTGCAGCGGCTGCACCTGTTTTGGTTGGAATCATGCTCATCGTTGCAGAACGTGCACGACGCAAATCTTCATGCATCACGTCTGTCAACACCTGGTCATTGGTGTAAGCATGGATCGTTGTCATCAAACCGCTTTCGATACCGATCGCGTCGTTCAATGGTTTTGCCAATGGTGCGAGGCAATTCGTTGTGCAGGACGCATTGGAGATCACAGTGTCTGTGGATTTCAATACGCCATGGTTCACGCCATAAACAACGGTTGCATCAACATCTTTACCGCCAGGTGCGGAGATGATGACTTTCTTTGCGCCGCCAGCCAGATGGGCAGAGGCTTTTTCTTTGGTTGTGAAGAAACCTGTACATTCCAGCACGACGTCAACATTCAGTTCACCCCAAGGAATGTTCGCAGGATTGCGCTCTGCAAATACTTTGATCTTGTCGCCATTGACGATCATGGAGTCGCCTTCAACCACGACGGTGCCAGGGAACTTGCCGTGGGCCGTGTCGTAGCGTGTCAGGTGAGCATTGGATTCTGCATTACCGAGGTCGTTGATCGCGACGATCTGGATCTCGTTCTTGAACTTACCACCCTCATAGTGAGCGCGAAGGATGTTGCGGCCGATACGGCCATAGCCGTTGATTGCGACGCGAATCGTCATGGTTTTATCTCCAAAGGACTAAACAACAATAAAAGAACAATAAAAATCAAACTATTTTGCAAAAATCTCAGTGCACTGCACTCGATGTCGGCATCGCATGCACCGATGCCATCAGCACCGATAAATCACGCCAACCGTAACCGACTTCTTTCAAATCGATACCATCCCAGGTAAATGCCTGTTCATGCAGTAAAGTAGCACCCAGATCTTCGTAAAAATTGCGGGCAATGGCATTACCTGAAATCACCCAGACCAGCAAATTATCAGCGCCCTGCGCTTGCAATGTCCGGGCGACCTTTTGCAGCAGACGACGACCAATGCCAGAACGCTGCCACGCCGGACGCAGATAAATTGCGGTCAATTCTGCGCGCATTCCCAACTTCGGCTCAGGCAACAACATACCAGACGCGAATCCGATAATGTGTCCTTCGCTTTCAGCAACGTACACGCACACGCGGTCACCTGCAGCAGGCAAGGCTTCCAGTATCTGCTTCCAATGCAGGAAGCTATCCTCAATACGCATCTGATCCAGATACGTATCCGGAATCATGCCGCGGTAGGTGGTTTGCCAGCTTTCCACACGCACGGCAGCAATCGCTTCTGCGTCCGCCACAGTAGCACGACGCAGACTGACTTCTTTGATAAGGCTCACAGTGCTGTCAACTAAATCTGTCATCGTGCTCAAGCCAGCGTCGCCTTGACCTTGGCGACCACATTTTCAACTGTAAAGCCAAAATACTTAAACAAGACACCTGCCGGAGCGGATTCGCCAAACGTGTCGATACCGACGACAGCGCCTTCCAGACCAACATATTTGTACCAGAAGTCCGTTACGCCAGCTTCAATCGCAATACGTGGCAAACCCTTGCCCAACACCGCAGTTTTGTATGCCGCATCCTGACGATCGAATACATCAGTCGATGGCATGGACACCACGCGTACTGCGATACCCTGTTCAGCCAATGCGGCTGCGGATTTCACCGCAAGCTCGATTTCAGAACCAGTCGCAATCAGTACCGCTTTAGCATCCGCTGCATCTTGCAGAACATAGCCACCACGCTGAATGTCAGCGATTTGCTGTGTCGTACGTTCCTGATACGGCAAGTTTTGACGCGAGAAAATCAAGGTCGATGGGCCGTCATTGCGTTTAACCGCATGCGCCCAGGCAGCAGCAGATTCCACGGTATCGCACGGACGCCAGTTATCGAGATTCGGGATCAGACGCATGCTGGAAACGTGTTCGACAGATTGATGGGTAGGGCCATCTTCACCGAGACCGATAGAATCATGCGTGAACACAAACAGCGTACGGATTTTCATCAGCGCTGCCATACGGATCGCATTGCGGCTGTAGTCAGAGAAAGTCAGGAAAGTCGCGCCGAAAGGAATATAACCGCCATGCAAAGCGATACCATTCATGATCGCACTCATGCCGAATTCACGCACACCATAGTTGATGTGATTACCAGCCTGATTACCACGTACCGCGACGCATTCTTTCCAGTTAGTCAGGTTAGAACCAGTCAGATCAGCAGAGCCGCCGAGGAATTCTGGCAGCGATGGTGCAAATGCCTGAATCGCGTTTTGGCTGGCTTTGCGGGTAGCGATGTTTTCTTTTTTCTCAACGCAAGCAGCGATGGCATTCGCAACCACTTCATCAAAATTCGCTGGCAGATCGCCCTTCATGCGGCGTGTCAGTTCAGCTGCTTTTTGCGGGAACTGTGTAGTGTAAGTAGCAAATTGTGCATTCCACTCAGCTTCAGCCTTTGCGCCATCGGCTTTTGCATCCCAGGCGGTATACACGTCCGCTGGCATTTCAAATGGAGGCAAAGCCCAGCCCAGATTTTCACGAACTGCCGCAACTTCTTTATCTCCAAGCGCTGCACCATGTACATCATGTGTGCCTTGCTTGTTCGGTGATCCTTTACCGATCACGGTTTTGCAGCAGATCAGCGTTGGTTTGTCCGATGTTTTTGCTGATGCAATGGCCGCATCCACCGCTTTGGCATCGTGACCATCCACCGCACGGATCACATTCCAGCCGTACGCTTCAAAACGTTTCGGCGTATCGTCAGTGAACCAACCTTCGACGTGTCCGTCGATAGAGATGCCATTGTCATCCCAAAACGCAATCAGTTTATTCAGTTGCAATGTGCCAGCCAGCGAGCAGGCTTCGTGTGAGATACCTTCCATCAGACAGCCATCGCCCATGAACACATAGGTATAGTGATCAACAACATTTAGGCCTGTTTGATTAAATTCAGCTGCCAGTAACTTCTCTGCCAGTGCCATGCCGACCGCATTCGTAATTCCCTGCCCCAATGGGCCAGTCGTGGTTTCCACGCCCGGCGTGACGTGCACTTCGGGATGTCCTGCTGTTTTCGAATGCAGTTGACGGAAATTTTTAATTTCATCCATAGACAAGTCGTAGCCTGTCAGATGCAGCAAGGAGTAATGCAGCATCGAACCATGGCCATTCGACAGCACAAAACGGTCACGATTAATCCATTGTGGATTCGTTGGATTATGGCGGTAGTGGCCTTTCCACAATGCCACTGCAATATCCGCCATGCCCATCGGCGCGCCCGGGTGACCGGAATTGGCTTTTTGAACGGCATCCATGGACAAAACGCGCACGGCATTAGCCATGGTGGTGAGTGTTGCAGGCTGAAGAGTTGAGATCATGACGATAGGTGGTGTATTGAGGAAATGGTCCGTGAAGCGTAGCGAGGTATCAACAGGCACCCCGCGAAACCCGTTATTTTACCAGAGCACGGGACAGCAGAATACAATTGTGACGTTGACGTGACCTGACGGGATCGTCCAAATCCCACCTTTAGTATGGAAACGCCTTCAATAACAAGCCTGTTCTGATATTTTTATCGGAAACAATAAATCCCCAGATGCTAGGTTCGAAGATATTTTGAGCGGCAATCAGCGAGCTTGCCTGCATGGCAGATAGGATATCTGCGATCGATAACAGGAATGCAGTCAATATAACAACTAAATATATATCAAAAATATCAAGATAAAAACTGACTATGCCAGATATTAGTTACATAGGATTCAAAGGACACGTGGCATGCACCGATTTATCCTCGACAAGGATTTCCGTCGATACTGAAAGGAATGAATGGGCCATTAATGCTAAGCCTGGCTGGAGTAATATAGAGTAACTGTGGATAAAGTTTGTCCACATTTTGTCGCGCCATCTTCTTGCCATTAAGAAATAATTTTTATGCCACGTTTTTTTTGCCCCATTCCTCTGTCTATCGGGTTGTTGGTTGACCTGCCAGACACAGTCGCTCATCACGTTTTTGTATTACGCCTGCAAATTGGCGATACGGTACAGCTATTTAACGGACAAGGAGGTAGCTACATTGCCAGCCTGACCGACATCACAAAGAAAAGAGCGGCAGCAGAAATTAAAGTTTTTTTACCTGAAGAAGTGGAATTACCTTATTCGCTGACGCTGGCACAAGCGTTGCCAGAAGGTAGCAAAATGGACTGGATCATAGAAAAAGCCATGGAACTTGGCGTCAGCGCGGTACAACCATTGGCGAGTCAACGCTGTGTCGTCAAATTATCACCAGAACGCACGGAAAAGAAAATGGCGCACTGGGAAGGTGTCATTGCCGCAGCCGCAGAACAATGTGGACGCAATCGCCTTGCTCATCTGGCACCAGTGCTGGACATCAGCAAATGGCTGGGTCAGCAAGATATTCACAAACGCATCATGCTATCGCCACGTGCGAACGAATCCCTCGCCGACTGGGCTCGCCATCATCCACCACAAGCTGTCGCGCTGTTAATTGGCCCAGAGGGAGGACTAACAGAAGAGGAAGAAAATATGGCGAGCCGCCAGGGAGTATTGTCTTTATCGATAGGCTCACGGATATTGCGCACTGAAACCGCTGGACTGGCGGCCATCGCCACACTGAATGCGCTTTGGGGTGGTTTCTGATGAGACCGCCAATGAAACCATTCATCACACCAAATTTCACAAAAATTTAATACTACTGACGGTAATTGAGATTAACATTGTTTTATTTTTAATTTCAGATGAAAGGTCAATCATGGGACTTCTTGATACTGCATTATCCATGTTAGGAAATCAGGGCGGACAAGCCGACAATCCTCAGGGTACTTCTGGTGTTCCCGGGGCACTGGTGCAAACAGTGATACAGATGCTGACCAGCTCAGAAAATGGGCAAAGTGGCTTACAGGGAATCATCAGTGCTTTTCAACAATCCGGATTAACAGACGTTGTATCCAGCTGGATAGGAACAGGACAAAACCTGCCGATATCAGCAGAGCAGATACAACAGGTTCTGGGCGGAACACATTTGAGCGACTTGGCACAAGCTGCTGGCATTTCACATGAAAGTGCCGCTGGTCACCTAGCTGATCTACTCCCCGGCCTGATTGACAAAATGACTCCAGGTGGACAAATTCCAGATACTGGCAACATCCAGCCGGCGGAATTACTACAGCAATTTTCCAGCATCTTCGGCGGCAATCGCTGATCAGGCCTCTACACTGAGAATCAGACAGGAACCGTGCAAGGAACGACAACAGAATGACCGGCCGCAATGCGGTCAACTCCGTTGTCGCCTGCATGGCTTGTCTCAACTATATTGGCTGAAGTCGGCACAGCATTCACAGCACTCTTCCGCCCCTGCTGCGGCTGCCATTCTTGCCAGTCGTCACCAAACAATTCAGCCGGATGAGGCGCTCTTTCTGCACCATTACCGCAACTCATCGCATCAACGGCACAGTATTGATCACATCCCCAACAAATCCGTTCCGGACTTTTCGGATGCAGCGGAAATTTTTTCATTATGTGTGCCTCTATTTATCGTTCCTTATGGGGATTCATCTTATGTATTCCGGAATAATTTTTCCTTGAGCCAGCACAAGCAATTAACAACGCCACCGACAGTATCGACGACATGATCTATTGTTAACTGTTAACATCCTCTATCTCGCTCTTCAAGCTGCATTCAACAACCTTGCGCCATATGAAATGCGCATGAATATCGCTGCCCGACAGCGATCCATCAACATCGGCCATATTCTTTGATACACTCCGTGCCTTGAATAACTGCCGGATAGTGATAAACCGATTTACTCGCTTTATTACGGAATAACATATGACATCGCCCTCTACTCAGCTGCAATGGACAGAAAACGACGAAGTACGCCATTGTCTTTGGCATGCTGAGAACGGGACGCCTGCGCCAAAACGTGTGCAAATTACAGATGACAGAATGAATACCGACACTGCCTACAAACTGGCATGTGAGGGAACGGCATTGCTGTGGCGAGGTGACTTTCACAACGCAAAGCAGTTACTACAGTCTTTGGCACGCAGGATTGACAAAAAGCCATCCAGTAAAAAGAAAATTCCGGCAAACGCAACAGAAGCATTTCATCTGCATCGTCAGGCGCAGGCTCAACGGGCGCGCGTCCTGTCCATGGTGCTGATTCCGTTCAATGCAGACTTCAGTATCCCTTTACGCCGGGCGCCGGATGTCAAACTAGCCTGTCAGGAAGTGTATGGCGACATAGGTACACCTTTCGTCGCGTCTTTACGTGAGCTGCTAGGCATCATCGGTGCGCATGAATGGCGTAAAAATGGTGTAGAAATAGCCGCCCTCGGCAGCAAAATATATCCCCACTACGGTGTTTTTTCTCCGGTACGGGGGGAATATATAGATCTGGTTGCCAAAGCACCACTGCCAGCGACGTCGCTCGCATTTGATATCGGCGTTGGTACCGGAGTACTCTCTGCTGTGCTGGCAAAACGCGGTATTAAAAAAATCATTGCAACAGATCAGAGCAGTGGCGCCCTGACCTGTGCCAGAGAGAACATCAGCAAACTGGGCTTGAATCAACAGATTGAATTACAACAATGCGACTTATTTCCAGAAGGCAAAGCTGGGCTGATTGTCTGCAACCCTCCATGGTTGCCGGCGCGCCCTAATTCTCCTGTAGAACAAGCCGTATATGACCCTGACAGCCGCATGTTGCAAGGCTTTCTGGCAGGGGTTGCGGCACATCTGGAACCCCAGGGAGAGGCATGGCTGATCATGTCTGATTTTGCAGAACATCTTGGCTTGCGCACTTCCGCAGAACTATGGAACTGGATTGATGCAGGCGGACTGAGCGTCAGAGGGAAAATGGATATCAAACCCAGACATCCTAAATCAACTGATGCATCCGACCCTTTGCATGCCGCACGCGTCAAGGAAGTTACCTCTCTATGGCGTTTAACATTGAAATAATGCTCACTACTATTTTTCCTCGTTAACAACGAGTTTTTAGTTGCTATTTAGATATTAATTTATCGTTTTCATCTTCACCAACCAAGCAAGATCATGAATAAACCTGCCCGTATCCTGACTTTTAAATGCAAACAATGTGGAAAGTCTGTTCAGGTTTTCCTGCAAAAAGTCTCTGCCTGTTCACATATTCAGCCATACCAAGGCATTTGCAGCTGCGGCACAGTGATGAAACACGCCACAGGGAATAAAGACGCCGTCGAGTCTTATATGCATTCGGATAGCCTGACCTGGTCGCATCACCATTAGATGAATAGCAGTGACAGTAACACTTCATTTCAACGATTTTACGTATCTGCAAAATAGAAAAATCACGCCATTGCAGTGCGGTATTCATTTCAGAATCAGGTTTTTCATAAATGCTTAAGCGGAAAGCATTTATAATCTACCGCTTTGCAGCAGTTTTCTGGAAACAATGAAGGTATTTCGCGGACTTCCAAATGCAGCCTCCCGTGCGCCCTGTGCACTGGCGATAGGCAATTTTGATGGCGTACACTTAGGCCATCAGACTTTGCTCGCCCACTTGCGGCAAGCCGCAGACCGAATGGGTGTTGACGCTGCAGTCATGACATTTGAGCCACATCCGCGTGCATTTTTTGCCAAGTTGGCAGGTGATTTGTCTAAAGCACCCACACGCATTGCCAATTTGCGTGACAACATGACTTCATTACAGCGTTCAGGTGTTGATCGTGTTGTTGTTGAGCACTTTAATGCGCATTTTGCCTCGTTGACGCCACAAGACTTTATTCAACAGGTGCTTGTCGACGGTTTGCACGTCAAGTGGCTGATGGTTGGTGAAGATTTTTGCTTTGGCGCAAAACGTGCGGGCAATATTGCGACGCTGGAAGAGGCCGGGCGGCAATTTGGTTTTGAAGTCGTCACGCTTCCTTCGGTGCAAAATAAAGGTGTACGGATATCGTCTTCTTCTGTCAGAAAAGCACTGAATCAAGGAAACTTTGACGAGGCACACGCCCTGTTGGGACATCCTTACCGGATTTCAGGTCATGTGGTACATGGCCAAAAGTTAGGTCGCACGATTGGTTTTCCAACACTGAATCTGAGAATCGCGCATCATCGCCCTGCCTTGACAGGCATATTTATCGTACAGGTACATGGCCTCGCCGAGCAACCGCTGCCTGCAGTGGCAAGCCTTGGTGTACGTCCTACCGTGGATGACAGCGGTCGTGTGCTGCTGGAAACACATGTATTCGATTACAGCGGAAGCGCTTACGGAAAAATAGTGCAGATTGAATTTTTACAGAAACTGCGTGATGAAGAAAAGTACAGCGATCTGGAAACGCTGACTGCCGCCATTCACAACGATGCTACGCAAGCTCGTGCTTATTTTAATACTTCCGCCAGGATACCCGCCAGTAACGCTACTGACCGAATTTGAAGAAACAAATCGTCATTGTTTCTTCCCCCGATATCTTTACAAGAAAATTCATCATGTCTGAAAACAAAGCGGCTAAATCTGCCAATAAATATCCGGTCAACATGACCGAAACCGCCTTCCCTATGCGTGGCGACCTCGCCAAACGCGAACCTAAATGGGTCAAGGAATGGCAAGACAAACAAATCTATCAGCGCATCCGTAAAGCCAGTGCTGGCCGGCCTAAATTTATTCTGCACGATGGCCCACCGTATGCGAATGGCGATATTCATATTGGTCACGCCGTCAACAAAATTCTGAAAGACATGATCGTCAAAGCCCGCAACATGGCAGGCTTTGATGCGCAATACGTTCCCGGCTGGGATTGCCACGGCATGCCTATCGAAATTCAGATCGAAAAACTGTATGGCAAGAATCTGCCAGTCGGTGAAGTGCAGGCAAAAGCACGCGCTTACGCCAATGAACAAATCGAACGTCAAAAGGTCGACTTTATCCGTCTCGGCGTACTCGGCGAATGGGATAACCCATACAAGACAATGAATTTCAGTAACGAGGCCGATGAAATCCGTGCGCTCGGTACTTTACTGGAAAAAGGCTATGTTTATCGTGGACTGAAACCGGTCAACTGGTGTTTCGACTGCGGCTCGGCACTGGCTGAAGCTGAAGTTGAATACGAAAACAAACGAGATCCGTCTATCGACGTCGGCTTTCCGTTCGCAGAACAAGACAAACTCGCCAAAGCATTCGGGCTGGGCAAACTGCCACATGAGCAAGGTTACTGCGTCATCTGGACCACCACACCTTGGACCATCCCGTCGAATCAGGCACTGAACATGCACCCGGAAATCACTTACGCTCTGGTCGAGACCGTACGTGATGGCACACCTTTGCTGCTGATCCTGGCACAGGATCTGGTCGAAGCCTGTCTTGCCAAATACGAACTCGAAGGCAAGATCATTGCGACCTGCGCTGGTACTGCTTTAGCCGGAATCAGATTCAAACATCCGTTCGCTTCGCTGGACGCGGGCTACGACCGTTTTTCCCCGGTTTATCTGGGCGATTACGTCAGCACCGAAACCGGTACCGGTATCGTTCACTCGGCACCTGCTTACGGTATCGAAGATTTCCAGTCATGCAAAGCGCATGACATGAAAGACGACGACATTATCGCGCCGGTGATGGGCGATGGTAAATTCGCCTCCAGCCTGCCATTTTTTGCTGGAATGACGATCTGGGAAGCGTCCAAACCTATCTGCGACAAACTCAGAGAAGTCGGATCGCTGTTCTCCCTGAAAATGTTTGATCATAGCTACATGCATTGCTGGCGTCATAAAACGCCAATCATCTATCGTGCGACATCGCAATGGTTCGCCAGCATGGACAACACGCCGAAAGACGGTGGCGACAGCCTGCGTCAGACTGCGCTGAAAGCCATTGATGAGACGGCGTTTTATCCGGGCTGGGGTAAAGCCCGCCTGCACGGAATGATTGCGAACCGTCCGGACTGGACCTTGTCGCGTCAACGCCAATGGGGAGTGCCTATGGCGTTTTTCCTGCATAAAGAAACTGGACAATTACATCCTCGCACACCAGAGTTGCTGGAGAAAATCGCTCAACGCGTCGAAAAAGAGGGCATCGAAGCATGGCAAAAAATCGAAATCGCTGACCTGCTGGGTGACGAGGCCGATATGTATGTCAAAAACCGCGACACGCTGGATGTCTGGTTTGATTCCGGCACGACACATCAGACGGTATTGCGCGGTTCACACAAAGAACAATTGCAATTCCCAGCGGATCTGTACCTCGAAGGTTCCGATCAACATCGTGGCTGGTTCCATTCTTCGTTGCTGACATCCAGCATGCTGAACGGCCGTGCGCCTTATAAAGCCTTGCTGACCCACGGTTTCGTGGTGGATGGCGAAGGCAAGAAAATGTCTAAATCCAAAGGCAATGTGGTTGCGCCACAAAAAATTTCAGACACCTTAGGCGCTGACATTCTGCGTTTATGGGTTGCATCGACCGATTATTCCGGTGAACTATCGATCTCGGATGAAATTCTGAAGCGTGTGACGGAATCCTATCGCCGCATCCGCAATACCTTGCGCTTCTTGCTCGCTAACACATCTGATTTCAATGCAGCAACGGATGCAGTTACCATCGCTGACCTGCTGGAAATCGATCGCTACGCCATCGCCAATATGGCAGTGCTACAAGCGGAAGTACTCGCTCACTATGATGCCTATGAATTCCATCCTGTGGTCAGCAAACTGCAATCGTATTGCTCGGAAGACCTCGGCGGCTTCTACCTCGATATTCTGAAAGATCGTCTGTACACCAGCGGTACGACGTCGCATGCGCGCCGTTCGGCACAGACAGCGATCTGGCATATCACGCAATCGCTGTTGCGTCTGATGGCTCCGACGCTGTCATTCACGGCAGAAGAAGCATGGCAGTTCTTTGCTGCCGCAGATACCTACAAAGACAGCGAAGAAACCATCTTCACACAAACCTATTACCAGTTGCCTGAAATTACTGACGCTGCAGCTTTGCTCGCCAAATTCAATGCGTTGCGTGCTGTGCGTGCGGATGTGACCAAACAACTGGAAGAAGTGCGGGTATCCGGTGCGATCGGCTCATCACTGCAAGCAGAAGTGGCAATCAAAGCGGCTGGCGAAAAATTTGCGGTGCTGAATAGTCTGGAAGACGATTTGAAATTCACGCTGATCACCTCTTCTGCAACCGTAGAACAAGTAGCAACAGAAGCCGAAGAAGCAGTCGTCGTAACACCATCCAAATATGAAAAATGCGAGCGTTGCTGGCATTATCGCGCTGAAGTTGGCAGCCACGCAGAGCACAAAGGTTTATGTGGTCGCTGCGTCAGCAACCTATTTGGTGCTGGTGAATCACGCCGTTTTGCATAATGTCACTACCGCTGCTGGTGAATATGGCTTGTACATATTCACCAGCGATTTACACCGCTGCCAGGCATTCACTGCACCACTGCCCCAACTAACAGCAACATACCCGTCATCGACGCACACGGATGATCTTATACATGGCCACAAGAAAACGTAGCAATCATCTCTCCGCTGGAACCAAATCTTCAGGCTCTTCTTCATTGATTCCCTGGTTGGGATTGGCGATCATCGTCATTTTGTTTGATCAAGTCAGCAAAATCACGGTCACCAAACTGTTCAGCTATGCTGAGTCGCTCAGTATCACATCCTTTTTTAACCTGACTCTGGTGTATAACAAAGGCGCGGCATTCAGCTTTCTAGCGGCAGAATCCGGCTGGCAGCGCTATTTTTTTACTGGCATAGGGTTGATTGCAGCGAGTTACATCACTTATTTATTAAAACGACATTCGACACAAAAATTATTTTGCTGGGCACTTTCATTGATCATGGGTGGAGCGCTTGGCAACGTGATTGATCGTTTGCTCTACGGTCATGTGATTGATTTCCTGGATTTTCATTATCAGGAGCTGTATCACTTCCCCGCGTTCAATATTGCAGACAGTGCTATTTGCATTGGTGCAGCGCTGTTCATTCTGGATGAATTACGACGCGTCAAGAAATAAGGAGCATCCGTATGCGACTCGCTGGAAAAAAAATTGTCCTTGGAATGACAGGTGGTATCGCGTGTTACAAAATTGCTGAACTGACACGCATGCTGGGTAAAGCTGGTGCTGACGTTCAGGTTGTGATGACGCAAGCAGCTACGCAATTCATCACGCCAGTTACCATGCAGGCCTTGTCTGGCAACACGGTATTTGCCGACCAGTGGGATACGCGCATACCTAACAACATGCCGCATATTGATCTGACGCGAGATGCTGACGCCATTGTGATTGCCCCTTGCAGTACCGATTTCATGTCAAAGCTGGCACATGGTGCATGTGATGATTTGCTCTCCACCTTATGTATCGCAAGACCATCTGGCATACCATTATTGATTGCCCCCGCCATGAATGTGGAGATGTGGCAAAACGCTGCAACTCAGCGTAATGCGACACTCATCAAAGCTGATGGAATACAGATGATGGGGCCAGTGTCCGGAGAACAGGCATGTGGTGAAACGGGTATGGGTCGTATGCTAGAGCCAGATCAGTTATTTTCTGAGATTGTTGCGACATTTCAAAAAAAATCTCTGACTGGAAAACAAATATTAATCACTGCTGGCCCAACGTTTGAGCCAATTGATCCTGTGCGTGGCATCACTAATTTATCATCAGGGAAAATGGGCTACGCCATTGCCCAAGCTGCTTGGGAAGCAGGCGCTCAAGTCACCTTAGTGTCTGGCCCCACAGCGCTATCGGCACCTTATGGCGTACGTCGCATTCATGTGCAGACAGCACAGCAAATGCACGATGCAGTCATGACACAATTACAGATTCAAAATCCGCAGGTATTTATTGCAGTGGCTGCTGTCGCTGACTGGCGCGTTGCCAATGCCAGCGATCAGAAGTTGAAAAAAACTTCAGAATCCAATACGCCGCAACTGAAATTTATACAAAATCCAGATATTCTTGCGCTCGTAGCAGCATTGCCCAATGCGCCCTACTGTGTAGGTTTTGCAGCAGAGTCAGAAAACCTATTGCAATACGGCGCGGCAAAACGAGTAAAGAAAAATATCCCACTACTGGTTGGCAACATCGGACACCATACTTTTGGCAAAGAAGATAATGAATTAGTCCTCTTTGATGCAAACGGCTATGTACAGTTGCCACGGGCTGATAAACAAACATTGGCCATTCAACTCATCGATGAATTGGCACAGCGTCTGGTATCGGCATAATTTACAGCGTCACTATTTTTAATTACTTTGTTATTGAGAATAGCCTGCTTTTATTTTCATCTTTTCTTTTAGTACATTTATGAAAAACGTTGCTCTGAAAATTCTTGATGCACGCATGAAAGACCAATTGCCAAGTTATGGCACTCCGGGCAGTGCAGGCCTTGATCTGCGAGCATGCATAGACACGCCTGTCACCATCAAGCCTGGAGAAACAATACTGATTCCAACGGGTTTGGCCATTCATATCGCCGATCCTGGTTACGCAGCAATGATTCTCCCTCGCAGTGGAATGGGTCATAAGCATGGAATAGTCTTAGGCAATCTGGTTGGATTGATTGATTCAGATTATCAAGGACAGTTGATGGTATCCACTTGGAATCGCGGACAAGCTGAATTTGTTCTGAATCCAATGGAAAGACTTGCACAACTCATCATTGTTCCGGTTGTACAAGTCGGCTTTGAGATCGTTGAGGAGTTCGGTGATAGTGAGCGTGGCGAAGGCGGCTTTGGAAGCACTGGGAAACATTAAACAGTCAATATCGGCCAGAGTTGAATCTTATTACTGACCAATGCAGTACAGGTCTTGTGTGCATCAGAATTTTCAGTTATTACATGTCTGAATACTGAACGCAAAATACGCATCACAATACGTACCAACTATAAATACTCAGTTATCTGAATATCATTAACAAAAATTGCCCATAAAAAAAGCCCTGAATTTCTCAGGGCTTTTTATTTAGTCTGCCAATTCTATTTCTTCATTTTGCGACTGCGACCAGCTGAGTCACGCAAAATCGTATAGTTCCACTCATCGCTATGAGAACCGTTATCAGTGACAACGGTAACTCGGAACATATCACCCTCACCACTCAGCCGCTGTCCTGTCGCAACATGCCTTTTGCTCACGTCACTTCTATCGTAAACATCGATCTCCACTTCATGCCCCTGCAAAGCGGCCTGTGACAATACGGCATCTGTCGTTTTTATCGTGTATTCAAGTACATATTTAGGAAGCACAAGAGCTGACATTTTTATCCCCACGCGTTATGACAGATACCACAAATGACATCAGAAACCGATAGAAAAGAAACTACTCAACCTCTACGACCTCTTGTGATGCTTCAGGTGGTGTCTCGTTACCATCTGAGAACTCCAGTTTTACCTGATCTTTATCATCCAGATCAACAATCACTCTACCACCGCTAACCAGACGTCCAAACAGTAACTCATCTGCTAACGCCTTGCGTATCATGTCCTGAATCAATCGGGCCATAGGGCGAGCACCCATCAGAGGATCAAATCCCTTTTTACCGAGGAATTTACGCAGATTATCGGTAAATGTTGCCTCCACTTTTTTCTCATGCAATTGCTCTTCAAGTTGCATGAGGAACTTGTCGACAACGCGCAAGATGATTTCTTCGTTGAGAGCACGGAAACTGATAATCGCATCAAGACGATTACGGAATTCAGGCGTAAACATACGCTTAATATCCGCCATTTCATCGCCCGCTTCTTTGTTGTCATTGAAACCAATCGAGCGCTTTTGCAGACTTTCAGCACCAGCATTAGTCGTCATGATAATAATGACATTACGGAAATCAGCCTTGCGTCCATTGTTGTCAGTCAACGTGCCATGATCCATAACCTGCAACAAAATATTGAACACATCAGGATGTGCTTTTTCAATTTCATCCAGCAACAATACTGCATGAGGTTTTTTATTGATCGCTTCGGTTAATAATCCACCCTGATCAAAACCAACATAGCCCGGAGGAGCCCCAATTAAACGACTGACAGCATGACGCTCCATATATTCAGACATGTCAAAGCGAATCAGTTCAATTCCTAATGTGAACGCCAGTTGCTTGGCAACCTCTGTTTTACCGACGCCCGTTGGGCCAGAGAACAAGAAGGAACCGATAGGCTTGTCTGTTTTACCCAAGCCTGCACGCGCCATTTTAATAGACGACGCCAGTGCTTCAATTGCAGGCTCCTGACCAAACACGACATTCTTGAGATCACGCTCTATCGTTTGTAGCTTGCTTCGATCATCCTGATTCACTGTTTGCGGTGGGATACGGGCAATTTTTGAAATAATATCTTCAATATCTGCCTTGCCGATCGTTTTCTTTTGTTTTGATTTTGGCAAGATACGCTGTGCAGCCCCCGCCTCATCTATCACGTCGATTGCCTTGTCCGGTAAATGACGATCATTGATAAAGCGTGCAGACAGTTCTGCCGCTGTCGTCAGTGCAGATGCTGAGTATTTAACATTATGATGCTCTTCAAATTTGGACTTCAAGCCCCGTAATATCTGAATTGTTTGCTCAACTGTAGGCTCATTCACATCCACCTTCTGGAAGCGACGAGCTAGAGCATGGTCTTTTTCGAATACACCGCGATACTCAGTATACGTCGTCGCACCGATACATTTCAGTTGGCCACTGGACAATGCTGGCTTGAGGAGATTAGATGCATCCAGCGTACCTCCAGAAGCAGAGCCTGCGCCAATAATCGTATGAATTTCGTCAATGAAAAGAACACCGTTTGGCGTATCCTTCAATTGTTTAAGAACTCCTTTCAGACGTAACTCAAAATCCCCACGGTACTTGGTACCTGCGAGTAGAGCCCCCATGTCCAAGGAGTAAACAACGGCATTTTGCAATACATCTGGTACATCATTTTGCGTGATACGCCATGCCAAACCTTCGGCAATCGCCGTCTTCCCTACGCCAGCCTCGCCGACCAGTAAAGGATTGTTTTTTCTACGACGGCATAAAATCTGGATAACACGCTCAACTTCATTATCACGACCAATCAAGGGATCGATTTTTCCTTCCGCAGCAGCCTTATTCAGATTCTGAGTGAATTGATCAAGAGGATTTTCCCGAGCTTGCGTGTCTGCTTGCGCTTCTTCATTATTCTCAGGAGATTTTTGTGGTTCGTTGCTGTTGTCTTTGCGCACTCCATGCGAAATAAAATTCACGACATCAAGGCGAGTCACACCTTGTTGGTGCAAATAATAAACAGCATGCGAATCTTTCTCGCCAAAAATAGCAACCAAAACGTTCGCGCCTGTCACCTCTTTTTTACCATTCGACGCAGACTGGACGTGCATGATCGCACGTTGTATAACGCGCTGAAATCCTAACGTTGGCTGCGTATCCACTTCGCTCGTGCCCGGAACGGTCGGCGTATTATCGGTAATGAAATTACCAAGTGTTTTGCGTAAATCGTCAATATTGACGGCGCAAGCGCGCATCACTTCCGCAGCTGAGGGGTTGTCCAGCAGCGCAAGCAACAAATGCTCAACGGTGATGAATTCATAACGAGCCTGCCTGGCTTCAACAAAAGCCATGTGCAAACTAACTTCCAGTTCTTGCGCAATCATACTTCCTCCATCACACATTGCAGGGGATGCCCTGCCTTACGAGCGTGCGTTAAAACGAGTTCCACTTTTGTCAGCGCAATGTCCTTGGAATAAACACCGCAAATCCCTTTGCCATCCCTGTGCACTTTGAGCATGATCTGCATTGCAGTCTCACGATCCTTATTAAAATATTCCTGAACGATCGCCACTACAAACTCCATCGGAGTGTAATCATCATTCAATAAAATCACCTGGTACATAGGTGGCGGTTTCAGCTGTTGAGCCTGTCGCTCCAATATCGTACCGTTTTCATGCTTGTTTCCCATACGTCTATTTTAGTACGTTGAATCATTTCAGAGGCGAATAATACGCGAATAAAGATGCCCTAATTCTGGCATTCAGTACATGTTACGCGCTTTCTATTTATTTAGTAGATGGAGATCATTTTCCACACATCAAGTTTTATTGCAATTGATGCTTATCACACTGAAAAACAACTCATTTCGTATTATCCAATTTAAAATACAACAATAGTATATGAACAATAAAAATTGCTTGACATTAGTTTTTTTTCCGCCAAGAATGGTATGTATTGACGCAATAAATAACACTTCGTCAATATGAAGTGAGCAAGTTTAGGGAGGAGTAGCATTGTGCTAGTTTTCTTGCTTTTACGGCTCGTGTGATTAGTTTTTATTTGAAAGATGCATTATGGCAACAGGTACCGTCAAGTGGTTCAATGATTCCAAAGGCTTCGGCTTTATCACTCCGGACGACGGTGGTGAGGATTTGTTCGCCCACTTTTCCGCAATCCAAATGAACGGCTTCAAGACTCTGAAAGAAGGTCAAAAAGTATCGTTCGAAGTCACGCAAGGCCCTAAAGGCAAGCAAGCTTCTAACATTCAAAATCCTTAATCTGTAAAGATAAAAGATTTTTTAAAGAGCCCCGCTGATGCGGGGCTTTTTTTGTCTGAAAATCACTATGCACAACGAATGTCATGCATGTATCCACTCTAAGTGATACGTCTCATTTGACACACGCCTATATTTTTGTATCGATAAAGCGACACAATGAAACTACGCTACAAATTTATTTTACTTGCTTTAACCCCGCTACTCCTATCTTTCGTTGCGCTCGCCGCAGCAATGTTTTACCAAACAACCATTCTGGCAAAGCAACAAAGAAATACAGTAGAACAAGCTTATATTGCCAGTAAAGAAGTTGAACTCAAGCATTACGTTAAATTAGGTACGGCAGCGATTTCCCACCTTTATAACGCGGATCATCAAGATGCAACAACGCAAATTGAAGCTCAAAAAATATTAGCTTCCCTAGATTTTGGTGATGATGGTTATTTTTTTATCTACGATATGCAAGGCAAAAATTTAATGCATCCTCGCCGCCCGGAACTGGTGGGTAAAGATTTATGGAATCTTAAAGACCCTGAGGGACAGCCCACCATACAAAATCTGATCAACAAAGCAAAAAATGGCGGCGGCGTCATCCGCTATTTGTGGGAGAAGCCGTCCAGCCAGCAAATGGTACTCAAGATGGGCTACGTCGTGCCTCTGGAACGCTGGGGATGGATGATGGGTACGGGTATTTATCTCGATGACGTTGATACAGCACTCAATAAAATTGACATTCAGGTCGCAAAAAATATTCAAAGCACCATGTTATGGATTGCTGGCATTGCGATTGTCAGTTCCTTCATCATTGCCTTGTCAGGACTGGTGATCAATATCACGGAGTCTCGTGTGGCAGAGGCAAAATTGAAGGTACTGGCACAAAGTGTCGTCCGCTCACAGGAAAATGAACGAGCCAGGCTCTCGCGTGACTTGCATGATGGCTTGAGTCAATTATTGGTCTCAACCAAATTGCAGATAGAATCCGGTCTGGCAAAATTATCTGTCGATCAACCTCAGAAAGAGTCCGTCAGCCATTCATTCGTCAGGGCAAAAAACCAGATCAATGAAGCGCTGAATGAAGTGCGCCGCATATCCCATGATTTACGACCAGCCATGCTTGATGATCTTGGTCTGGTTGCCGCTTTTGAACATCTTGCTGGAGAATTTGAAGAGGCCTCTGGCATACCTGTGCAATTTGAATTTGCAGGTGAATTTCAGGCGTTGTCCGAAACCAGTAATACCGTGTTATTCAGAATTGCACAGGAAGCATTGACGAATATTCATAAACATGCGCAGAAAGTAAGCAGCGTACACATGCAACTGACTTCCAATAAACATTTCGTCACGTTAGCAATCGCAGATAATGGCGCAGGCTTCGATATACAGGGAATTACCAAACACCCTAAGCGAGGAATAGGCCTGAGCAATATGCGTGAACGCCTGGCGACGATCAACGGTCAGCTGGAATTATATTCAGATGCAGCGGGTACGCGGGTGGTGGCACAAATACCCAATGGAGAAATTGGATGAACAACAAAACTCAAATCAATATTATGCTGGTCGATGACCACCCACTCGTCAGGGACGGGCTGAGAGCAAGGCTGGAAACCATCCCCCACTTCAAGATCGTTGGGGAGGCAGGAAATGCAACAGAAGCAATTGAAATGGCGAATGACAGGTCGATTGATCTCGTGCTTATGGATATCAATCTCGTTGGAAACAACGGTATTACGCTAACAGCAAGGTTTACCAAAGAGCATCCGAATATTTCCATCATCATGCTCTCAATGCATGAAAAGGCGGAATATGTAGCTCAATCAATTCAGGCAGGTGCACGTGCTTATGTACTCAAAGATGCGCCTGCCGAAGAAATTATTAACGCAATAGAGTCCGTAACCGCTGGCGGCGTGTATTTCAGCTCCGGTCTGAAAAAGCAAACTGGCATGAGCACTGAAGTGCAGATATTGACTCAACGAGAACAGTGCATCTTACAAAGTATTGCAACTGGGAAATCAAATAAGCATATTGCAAATGAACTGGGGCTGAGCGTCAGAACCGTGGAAACGCATCGACTGAATATCAAACGCAAGCTCAATATAGAAGGACAGGCCGACTTAATACGCTATGCGCTGAATAATGTGATTCTCTAACGCACCATTCGCTATTCATTCGCCTGATGTGTGGAGCAATAAAAAAACCGGCAAAAGCCGGTTTTTTTACATGCAAGGCAACGAAGAACCTTCGCGGCCAACACATATATTACATGTTTTCGATCATAACATCGCCGAAACCGGAGCAAGATACTTGCGTTGCGCCTTCCATCAAACGAGCAAAGTCATAAGTCACTTTTTTCGCTGTGATTGATTTTTCTGTAGACGAAATCAACAGATCAGCTGCTTCAAACCAGCCCATGTGACGCAACATCATTTCTGCGGACAAGATCAATGAACCTGGATTCACATAATCTTTACCAGCATACTTTGGTGCTGTACCGTGAGTTGCTTCAAACATCGCGATAGAGTCAGACAAATTTGCACCTGGAGCGATACCGATACCACCAACTTGAGCAGCCAGCGCATCAGAAATATAATCGCCATTCAGATTCAATGTAGCAATAACGCTATATTCTGCTGGACGCAACAAAATCTGCTGCAAGAACGCATCAGCGATGGAATCCTTAACGATAATTTCTTTACCAGTTTTAGGATTTTTGAATTTGCACCATGGGCCGCCATCGATCAATTCTGCGCCGAATTCTTTTTGTGCCAGATCGTATGCCCAGTCACGGAAGCCACCTTCGGTGTACTTCATGATGTTGCCTTTGTGAACGATAGTCACAGATGGCTTGTCATTGTCGATTGCATACTGGATTGCTTTGCGCACCAGACGCTCTGTACCTTCGCGAGAAACTGGCTTAACACCGATACCAGATGACTCTGGGAAGCGGATTTTCTTAACGCCCATTTCATCTTGCAGAAACTTGATCAATTTTTTGACCTGATCAGTACCTTCTGCAAATTCGATACCAGCGTAGATGTCTTCAGAGTTTTCGCGGAAGATCACCATGTCAGTTTTTTCTGGCTCACGCAGAGGGGATGGCACACCCTTGAAATAACGTACTGGACGCAGACAAACATATAAATCCAATTCCTGACGCAAAGCAACGTTCAGTGAACGAATACCACCGCCAACAGGCGTAGTCAAAGGACCTTTAATGGAAACAACATAGTCCTTCAGGACTTTCAGTGTTTCTTCTGGCAACCAGACATCTGGACCGTATACTTTAGTCGATTTTTCACCAGCATAAATTTCCATCCAGCTGATTTTACGCTTACCGCCGTATGCTTTAGCAACAGCAGCATCAACCACCTTGATCATAACAGGGCTGATGTCGACACCAGTTCCATCACCTTCGATGTAAGGAATGATAGGATTCTCAGGGACATTCAGTGAGAAATCGGCATTGACGGTAATTTTTTTACCTTCAGCAGGAACTTGAATATGTTGATACATCGTTTTCTCCATAGTTGGGTGATCAAGCGGGTTACGCTTTGCTCATAATATGCCTTGCTTGCTTTTCGGCAGCTAATATCGTTATTAACTCTTATATAAGACACAAGACCGTCATTCCGTATTATGCACTAGTATTTTACTGTGTGCCATTAGTTTACCAAATTGCGGTTACCATATTGCCATGAAACTGATTTTGCTCAACAAACCTTTTAACGTGATGTGCCAATTTTCTGAGCACCCCACACGCCCTTCTCTAGCTGATTTAATAAGCATTCCCAATATATATCCTGCGGGACGACTAGATGCCGACAGCGAAGGACTGATTCTATTAACGGATGATGGCAAAATACAAAACCGTATCAGTCACCCTGACCACAAACAGGCAAAAACCTATCTCGTGCAAGTAGAAGGAGTGCCAAGCCATGAGGCATTGGAGTGCCTGCGTAATCCGCTGAATCTTGGGGACTTTGTCACTCAACCATGCATCGTGAAACATATACACAGTCCGGCATGGCTCTGGGAGCGCCATCCACCCGTCAGATCACGTATCAACATCCCGACAAGCTGGTTATGCATCATCTTGTCAGAGGGCAAGAATCGTCAAGTCCGTCGCATGACTGCGGCAGTTGGCCTACCTACACTCAGACTGATACGTAGCGCCATCGGTGGATTTTCTCTTGAGTCTCACCCATTACTTCCGGGAGAATGGATGGAAGTTAAATATAATCAATTTACCAATAAAAATATCTGATGATCGTCAGAATCCCTGAATATCCCGTCTTTTTGCGGGAACGATCAGACAATACGGAATATTTACCATGACAAAAAAGCCCTCAATAGGTGTTATGGCTAATATGAGCAGCTCAGCAAAACAGCGCAACTTTGCTGCGCCCGGGATTTACACCTGCCTGTCAACATAGGTCATTAAAAATAATTTCTGATCCAATATCTGCTTTTGCATTTAAATAACGATTGATCCGCCGCACAATCAAGAGCGGATATCTTCCGGCTCTTTTTATTTGCTGTACGATAATGCTTTTACCTTTCAGACTCTGTCACCATGAGCAATTTATTTTCTCAACTACGATATCAATTCATACTTGCATCCGCACTGATTGCCACAAGTAGCATTGCCTATGCGCAAGCCAAACTTCCAGTGAAACAACTATCTGCAGGCATCTATGTGATTCAGGCGGAAGTCGCCTCAAGCGATGCAGACCGGCAACAAGGATTGATGTTACGGACTAAAATGGGAAGCAATGAAGGTATGGTATTTGATTTTGGTGCGCCAGCTGGAGTCTGCATGTGGATGAAAAATACATTGATTCCGCTATCCGTCGCATTTATTGACGGTGAAGGAAAAATCGTGAATATTGAAGATATGCAGCCACAAACCACTGACTCTCATTGCGCGAAAAAAGTCGTACGTTACGCACTGGAGATGAATCAGGGCTGGTTCAAACAAAAGAATATTAAAGCAGGAACAAAAATTGAAGGACTACCGTTGCAATAGATAATAAAAAAACCGCAATAAACTGCGGTTTTTTTGTTTCACACTTGCGATCAAATCGCAAAAAACACTAGATTAAGCCAGTGCTTTCAACGCTGCAGACAAACGGCTTTTATGACGTGCTGCTTTGTTTTTGTGGATGATATTTTTGTCGGCAATGCTGTCGATAGTAGAGACAGATGCTTGAAAAATTGTTGCAGCAGCAGCTTTATCGCCAGCTTCGATTGCTTTACGAACAGCTTTGATTGCTGTGCGCAAAGTAGAACGCTGACTGGAGTTGTGCGCATTTTGTTTAACTGCTTGACGAGCACGTTTGCGTGCTTGTGCGGTATTTGCCATGAGATTTCCTAAACGTGGTCAAAGCGACGAGGTCAAAACATTTGATTAAATGCCACGCCGCAAAAATTCTATACAGCTTTGCAGTATAACCTCGAATATCTTCATTGGCAAGCATCGCTTCATATTCCCTGATATGACTGATTAAAATGCCGCACATTGTTTTTATTTCACCACAAACAGGAAGAACGTACGCGTATTCACAGGAGCAAGGTGGCACGTATGCTGGCGTGACAAATGACATTAACCATTGAAGCCAACAATGTCAAAACAAAGCCGAACAACAATATTCTCAAAATTGGTTACACTTGACTTCCAGCCCAGGCGATATCGACGTAGTAAAGCAAGGAAACCATTGACAGGATATAAGGCGTCGGAGGTGAATTCGCTTTTTTTTAGCAAACTATACATATAGCTTGATTACCTGGAAAAGTCGTGACGAACGCAGATTAATAGATCAATAGAAGTATCTGGCCATGGAATGTCTGGTGCAAAACAGAACAAGCAGTACGCTAACCAATGCAATAAACTGCCATACCGCCGCTAGCGCAGTATGACCTAAGCCCTCACAAAACAAACAGGGAGTGACTGACAAGTGCTGATAGATTTTTTCTTTACACTAAAGGACGCCAAAATTCCGGTCTCCATCAAAGAATTCCTGATGCTGCTGGAGGCAATGGAAAAAGGGTTGATTCAATTTTCACTGGACGATTTTTATTTTCTTTCACGTACCATCCTGGTCAAAGACGAAACGCATTACGATAAGTTCGATAAGGCATTTGGTATGTACTTTAAGGGAATTGATGCGCTGTTTGAAAAGCACCCGGAAATTCCACTCGATTGGCTGACCAAACGTATGCAGCGCGAATTGAGTGACGAACAAAAAGCCGCCATAGAAAAATACGGCTATGACAAATTAATGAATCGCCTGCAAGAATTATTAAAAGAACAGAAAGAGCGACACGAAGGCGGCAGCAAGTGGATAGGAACCGGTGGCACTTCTCCGTTCGGCAACGGCGGCACCAACCCCGAAGGGATACGCATAGGTGGAAAAGGTGGCAATCGGAGCGCAGTGAAAGTCTGGGAAGAACGCTCTTTCCGTGATTACGACAGTGAACGCGAACTTGGAACGCGCAATATTAAAGTGGCACTACGCCGATTGCGTAAATTTGCACGGCAAGGCGCAGAGGACGAACTGGCGCTGGATGCCACTATCAAGGCGACCGCGAACAACGCTGGTTATCTGGATATCAAAATGCAACCCGAGCGCAAGAACAATATCAAAGTACTGATGTTGCTTGATGTCGGCGGCACGATGGATGACCATATTGCGCAAACAGAAGAATTATTTTCTGCGGCAAAAACAGAATTCAAAAATATGGAATTCTTTTATTTCCATAATTGTGTTTATGATTATTTATGGAAAAACAATCATAGACGCCATGCTGAAAAATTTCCTACCTGGGATGTCCTGCGTAAATATACGCCGGATACGAAGGTCATTTTTGTTGGCGATGCCACGATGAGCCCCTACGAAATCCTGCAACCGGGTGGATCTGTCGAATACAACAATGAAGAAGCGGGAGCGACCTGGTTACAACGATTTACGTCTGCGTTTCCCAAATACATCTGGTTAAACCCAGAACCTGAGGGATTATGGCAATATCGCCAATCAATCTCCATCGTCCGGCAAGTCATGAGTAATCGGATGTTTCCCGTGACGATCGAGGGACTGGAACGTGGGATGCGCTTATTAAGCAAATAAGCTTAGATTACCTGCGGATACTCAAGACTGAATACTGCATACTCAGCAGATCAAAGCAGAATGCCTCTATAGCATTCTGCTTTTTTATTTAACTCTCCAGATGCAAGAATTTTTGTATCGTCTGCAATACAAGCTTGCGTGACAGAGGCTTATTCAAATAACCATCGCATGCAACCTTGGATGCTTCTGCCACATTGTAATTAAAGCTTCTGTCGATCAAAAAAATAACGATCGATTTACCATCTGCACCCTGCTGCTTCAGTTCGCCGCATAAATGATAAGGGTCCACGTCCTGTGTCGAGGTATTAATCATGGTCAGTGCATGGCGGTTATTGCGATCAAGCATCATTGCACTGCGCTCATCCAATGCCAAAGTCACAGATACATTGTAGCGATCCATAATCATCGCCACATATTCTCTGAAACGATTATCTTTATCGACAATCAGAATCCCGCCCGGCAAAGGGCCGGTTCTGCGCATTTTTTGATAATCGACCGGATTCGTGAGATCAAGATCAAGCCGCTTGCTGCGACGGCGTTCAGGAACTGCGACCTCGTTATAAGCGCTCAGGGTTGTCAGTAATAGCTGGCGACGGTCAATCATTTCATCGAGAATGTCGAACAGACTGCGCCAGCGTATAGGTCGTGGCATTACTCTGTAAGGCAGGCTGATATCCGTTTTACCGACCAGCAATACCGGCTGCGCCTCTCCGGGATTGATGTCCGACAAGGTGGCAATCGCTTTTAAATCTTCCGCATTAACAATATAAGCATCAGGATCCTGTAAGCTGCCTTGTTTCAGACAGGCATAGCTGTACCCTTTCTCACGCGCAACAGCGAGCACGGTCGAAAAAGTGTCTTCTTCTTTAGCAGAGAATCCAAGCAGTCGGATTGCGATCGTTGGAGTTTTTTGTGACATCGTTTATCCATCTACTTATTACAGCTACAATAGCAGCCAAAACGACTGCAAGAATACATCTAAATTCTGCATATCAGATAGAAAAATTGCAAATCCTCATCAACATTTAACCAAAACAACAGATTTCACTTTGCATGGCCACTAAAAAAAACACATCACCATCTGACTATAGCGAATCGTCCATCAGGGTTCTGAAGGGACTGGAACCAGTCAAGCAAAGACCGGGGATGTACACCCGTACAGAAAATCCACTGCACATCATTCAGGAAGTCATCGACAATGCCTCTGATGAAGCTCTTGGCGGTCATTGTAAGAATATCCTGGTGAGTATTCATGCTGACGGTAGCGTCAGCGTGGAAGATGATGGGCGCGGTATTCCTGTTGGGCTCCATCCAGAAGAAGGTGTTCCTACCGTCGAAATCGTCTTTACTCGTCTGCATGCGGGTGGCAAGTTTGATAAAGGTTCCGGGGGGGCTTACGCATTTTCCGGCGGGTTGCATGGCGTCGGTGTTTCGGTCACCAATGCACTCTCAAAACGAATGGAAATCACCGTCTGGCGCGAGGCTGGTCTGCACCAGCTGACGTTTGCCGATGGTGATGTGATCGAGCCTTTGCGTAGTCAACCGATTCCACGCGGTGACAAGAAAAACGGCACCCGTGTGTCGATCTGGCCAGATGCCAAATACTTTGACTCCGCCAATATCCCGCTGGGTGAATTACAGCGCCTGTTACGCTCCAAGGCTGTCCTGTTACCGGGCGTCAAAGTCACACTGAATAACGCTAAAACAGGAGAATCACTTACCTGGCAATACGATCAGGGGCTGCGTGGTTACCTGACGGAAGCGCTGGCGCAATCATCACACGGCGAACCACTGATCCCGCTGTTTGAAGGTGAACAGTTTGCCACATCAGATAATGATGGTTTTGCTGAAGGTGAAGGCGCCTCCTGGGTTGTGGCATGGACTGAAGAAGGTAACGTAGTACGCGAATCGTATGTCAATCTGATCCCAACACCGGCGGGCGGCACGCACGAATCAGGCTTACGCGATGGATTGTTCGGTGCCGTAAAAAGCTTCGCGGAAATGCATTCTCTGTTGCCGAAGGGCGTCAAATTATTACCGGAAGACGTCTTCGCACGGGTTTCCTTCGTACTCTCGGCTAAAGTGCTGGACCCGCAATTTCAGGGACAGATCAAGGAGCGCCTGAACTCGCGTGATGCGGTGCGACTCGTTTCCTCATTTACCAAGCCACCGCTGGAGTTATGGCTGAACTCACATGTGGAGTATGGAAAAAAACTGGCTGAACTGGTCATCAAACAGGCGCAATCACGCCTGCGTTCGGCACAGAAAGTAGAAAAGAAAAAGTCTTCCGGCGTTGCTGTCCTGCCAGGAAAACTGACCGATTGCGAATCCAATGATATTGCCCGCAATGAATTATTTCTGGTCGAAGGTGATTCTGCCGGTGGCTCCGCAAAAATGGGACGGGACAAAGAGTTTCAGGCGATTTTACCGTTACGCGGCAAGGTATTGAATTCCTGGGAGTCTGAGCGCGACCGCTTGTTTGCCAATAATGAGATTCACGATATCTCAGTCGCCATCGGCGTCGATCCGCATGGCCCGAATGATCAGCCCGACCTGTCCAATCTGCGCTACGGAAAAATCTGCATCCTGTCAGATGCCGACGTCGATGGTTCACATATTCAGGTACTGCTGCTGACGCTGTTCTTCAAACACTTCCCGCAGTTGATCGCGCGCGGCCACATTTGCGTGGCGCGTCCGCCGCTGTTCCGTGTCGATGCGCCGGCAAGAGGGAAAAAGCCAGCACAGAAAATCTATGCTCTCGACGCCGGTGAAATGGCTGCGATTGAAGACAAATTGCGTAAAGATGGCGTCAAAGACGGTGCATGGAGCATTTCCCGCTTCAAAGGTCTGGGTGAAATGAATGCAGAACAGTTGTGGGAAACGACCATGAATCCGGATACACGCCGCCTGTTGCCGGTATCGTTGGGCGAATTTGATCGGGATTTTTCTGAGGCGCGCTTTAACATGCTGATGGGCAAAGGCGAAGCTGCCGCCCGCCGCGCATGGATAGAAGAACATGGCAACGCCGTCGAAGCTGATATTTAAGCCCGGAAAACGACTCTGGGCAAAGAAATATACTCCCCCAAGTATATTTTCAAGCCCAGTATCTATATAGACGATAGAGCAAAAAGCTCCCATACCCCCTAATTTTTGATATATCCCGATATACCGGCAGCGCGCCAGCTGGCAGCTGACAAGTAGCGGGAGCAGACCAAACAGCCAGTTATGAGCGAACAAGCGAATTTATTTGAACAAGCCACACCACCGGGTGATGGCGAAGCACTGACTCTGGCGACATTCGCCGAACGTGCCTATCTGGACTATGCGATCTCGGTTGTCAAAGGCCGCGCCTTGCCAGACGTCTGCGATGGTCAAAAGCCAGTCCAGCGCCGCATTTTATATGCCATGAATGAACTGGGGCTCAACGCAAGTGCCAAACCGCGCAAGTCTGCCGCCGTGGTAGGTGACGTACTGGGCAAACTGCATCCCCACGGCGACCAGTCCGTGTACGACGCACTGGTCCGTATGGCACAGGATTTTTCACTACGCTATCCATTGATTGATGGTCAGGGCAACTTTGGTTCCCGCGATGGCGATGGTGCAGCAGCGATGCGTTACACAGAAGCCCGGCTGACCCCGATTGCCAAATTACTGATGGATGAAATTGATCAGGGTACGGTCGATTTTCAGCCTAATTATGACGGCACGACCGAAGAGCCAAAATTACTGCCTGCCCGTTTGCCGATGGTACTGCTCAATGGCGCATCGGGTATCGCCGTCGGTCTGGCAACAGAAATTCCTTCCCACAATCTGACCGAAGTCGCCAAAGCCGCAGTTGCCCTGATCCGCAATCCGCAAATGAAACATGCGGAATTGATGGAATATATTCCTGGCCCGGATTTCCCGGGTGGTGGCCAGATCATTACACCGGCAACAGCGATTGCCGATATGTATGCGACTGGTCGCGGCAGCATGAAAGTCCGCGCTCGCTGGAAAATCGAAGACATGGCGCGCGGGCAATGGCAGGCCGTGGTGACTGAACTGCCGCCCGGCACTTCGTCGCAGAAAGTGCTGGAAGAAATCGAGGAACTGACCAATCCAAAAATTAAAACCGGTAAAAAAACACTCTCACCAGAACAAGTCGCCATCAAGCAAGTCATTCTGTCGGTGCTTGATACCGTGCGTGATGAGTCCGGTAAAGATGCACCGGTACGGCTCGTGCTGGAGCCGAAATCCAAGAATCAGGATCAGACTGAATTCATGCAGATGCTGCTGGCGCACACCTCACTGGAAACCTCGGCCTCCATCAATCTGGTGATGATAGGCGGTGACGGTCGCCCACGCCAGAAAGGTTTGCTGGATATCATCAGCGAGTGGATTGCATTCCGCTTCGAAACCGTGACCCGCCGCACCAAATTCCGCCTGAAAAAAGTCGATGATCGCATCCACATTCTGGAAGGACGCGAAGCCGTTCTGCTGAATATTGATGCAGTCATCCGCATCATCCGCGAGTCGGATGAGCCAAAACCGGCATTGATTCAGGCATTCCATCTCTCAGACAGACAAGCTGAAGACATTCTGGAAATCCGCTTGCGTCAGCTGGCACGCCTGGAAGCGATCAAAATTCAGCAAGAACTGGCCGAGCTGCGCAAAGAAAAAGCCGCTCTGCAGGATCTGCTTGATAATCCGGCCTCCATGAAAAAAATGCTGATCAAGGAAATCGAAGCTGATACGAAACAATTTGGCGACACCCGTCGCACCATCATCGAAGAAGCCGCCAGAGCGTCCGTAGAACAAAAAGTGGTTGATGAGCCAGTGACCGTCGTCATTTCTGAAAAAGGCTGGGTACGTGCGCGCACAGGCCACGATCATGATCCGGCGCAGTTCGCATTCAAAGCCGGCGACACCCTGTATGGCACATTTGAATGCCGCACCGTCGACAATATGCTGGTGTTCGGCTCCAATGGCCGGGTCTACTCAGTGCCGGTATCGGCACTGCCTGGTGCACGCGGCGACGGCGTCCCGATCACAACCTTGATTGATCTGGCTGCGGGTAGCAAAATCCTGCATTACTTTGCTGGTAATAACGAAGTTGCGCTGTTGCTGGCATCCACGGCAGGCTATGGCTTCACCGCCAAGGTGGCCGACATGGTCGGTCGTACAAAAGCCGGCAAAGCTTTTATGACGCTGGACGAGGCAGATCTTCCTTTGCCGCCAACGACAATAGACAGCGATGCAAGCGCCATTGCCTGCTTATCTGAAAAAGGACGACTGCTGGTATTTGGTCTGACTGAGATCAAACAATTATCCAGCGGTGGTCGTGGCGTGACTCTGATGGAACTGGAAGACAAAGAAACTCTGCTGGCAGCCAAAGCAATCAGCCAGAAAGGATTGAAAGTCTACGGTACCGGACGAGGCGGCAAAGCACAGGAAATCACTCTCAACGCCAATGCCCTGCATATCCACATCAACAAACGCGCCCGTAAAGGCAAGCCACTGGAAGCAAAAATCAAAGCAGATCAACTGCAAAAAATCGCTTAAGTGCTCCCCATCATCTACGCGATTTCAGCATGAAGTGGCGATGTGAAACTTCAAAATTCAATATTGATATTGATATTGATATTGATATTGAATTTTGATATTGAATTTTGATATTGAATTTGATGTCTAAGGTCATCTTCAAGAGATATCAACAGCCCGACTGGCGATAAAGCAGCATCGCAATATCGCCAGTCAGCATTTAAAATCCCCATCGTCATACGCTGCACAAAACAGTTTCCAGTCTTTATTGACCTGCTTTGCAGATTCACGACTGGCGGCCATCATTTTTTTAATCCAGTTTTTTTGAAAAGCAAACTGAACCAGCTCATCTGCATTCGCAGATCCCTGCCTGCCTGAGCTACGTAACTGTGCCGAGGCAATCGTGACCGCCATGGTTTCAATCACCCCCTTCAGTTCTTTGAGCGTACTGATCGAGTGATCGAGCAACACTCTGTCTTCTGATGGCTGTAAAGCCCTTAGCACATACGATTTTTCACCGATGGTGACAGGCTGGAGAAATGCCATCGATACCGCCTGCATACGATTTTGCAATGTGACAACCCTGTGTGCCTCAGAGTCCCATGTCGGTTGGCTGACAGGCAAAAATGGCAGCAATGACGATGGCGTCGCCTCTTTTAAGTCGAGCAGATAATTGCCGTCTGGATTCCCTTTCCCATTGACCAGAATAATATATCTTTCTATTCCCAAACTACCATTACCCGCGACTCTGCGGGCGATATCCAGCGGCTGGAAAAATTTTTTGTCTGGCTGCGTTTTGGCAAACTCCCTGAGAAATTTTTTCACCAGCGTTTGTTGCTGCGGGCTGGCTTTCAGCGCTTTTTCTCCGTCTATTCTGAGGCGTCTCTGATCGGCCTTAAAGAGTGTCCGCTTGTCGAGAAAATCACTTCTTTTTCTGTATTTCAGACTCGTTAGTAAATTACGTATCAAGCCTGTTGAGGTTTCTCTTTCTATCCAGTGACTTTTTCCCTTAGCCAGTATTGACTGATATTTTTTTAAAAAATCACTGACAAGCGTATCGGCATCTTCACTCCCTATACCCATACTTTTTGCACCGACGCGCAAGCTGGAAATGAAACGGACAATATCCCACTCTGGCGGGGCCAGTACTGCTTCGTCGAAGTCATTCAAATCAAAATACGCTAAACGATTATCCCCCTTGTAGCTTCCGAAATTTTCCAGATGCAAATCTCCGACGCTCCACACCAAAGGAGAGGCGTCAACAGTCACCTGTGTTGAAAAGCGCTCATAAAACAGATGGCAACTTGCTCTGAAAAACACAAAAGGACTGGTTCGCATATTGCGATACTTCATTGCCAGACGCTCTGGCTCGCGATGTTGATTAAAGGTGTGAATAGAATGGCAGACATCAGTCATCAGAAGCTCCGGAAATAGTTGGGTGATACCTTGATAATGATTTACCAGAAAGACTAATCGTTTTTGAAGTGCAGGTACATCAGTTTGAGCGTGTTTTCTTTTTTTTCGGCCTATTGTCGAGGTAACGACCTGAATTGATGCTCAATCACATGACGCAACATGACATATTCAGTCATCCGTACGTCATGCAATAAGTCTGAAACCTGTCAAAAATTAATTTCTCAAAAGAAATGCTATTTTACAAACCAGATTCACGGACTGGTCATAAAGCAAGCGCATGATAGCCGGACTGTCCATGCGAAATGAACTCTCCGAGGTAATCATGTCAATCATATTCAGTCCTGCCATTGCACTCATGCAGCGCTTGCGGTTATTTCCCAAATTTGTGATTGTTGCCACCCTCTTTTCGATTCCTGCCCTATTAGTAACGGGCTTGCTGATTCAGGAACTGAATAAATCTATTTCGTTCACCCAGATCGAACGTGATGGCATATCGCAATTACGCGTAGTTCATCACATATTGAACTTAGCGCAGCAACATCGTGCCTTAAGTCATCTGGTCCTCGCTGGAAATGTTCCGGCCAAGGCAGATATGCAGAAAAAGCAGCAAGAAATCAGCTCAGCATTAACAAAACTCATTGAGTCACAAAAAGAAAATACAGCAATGGCGCTGACTGCACCGCTCTCCGCCATACAAAAATCCTGGGACAGCATCATACAAAAACTCCCGTCGCCAAAAAGTACGGAGAGTTACGCTGAACATTCCGCCTTGATTGCCCAGTTATACAAATTAAATGCGCAGATAGCTGATCGCTCTCACCTCACGCTCGACCCGGAAGTGGATACCTATTACCTGATCGGCCTGTTCGTCAGGGTATTGCCGGAATTGGCCGATGGCATTGCTGATATTGCTGGCAGAGGGGCTACTTATATCGACACCGGCTTACTTGAACCTAACGAAGATCTGCTGATCAACTCGGATGTCATGCTGGCAAAACGTGACATCAGTCGTATCCCGATGCAGCTTGAGGCCATGTATCGCGCTAATCCTGATTTCAAAACAAAGATGGATACTCAACAGGCTGTGATGAGTAACAATCTGGAGTTTTTGGAGCGCACGAAGAATGAAGTATTGAATACCTTGAATCAGACATCAGGAACAGAATTCCTGAAAGCGGGGATGTCCAGTGCCGATGGCTGGTATGCCTATGCAAATACGGCAGGCTCGCTCTTAGACAAAACGCTGGAAAACCGACTTAATCTGGATGTGTTGCACCGGAATATGCTCATTGTCGTCATTGCACTGATCTTCGGTATCGCTGCTTACCTGTTGACGGGATTTTATCTGTCATTTTCGGATGAAGTAAAAGAATTAAGTGAAGCGGTAAAGCGCGTTGCCGCTGGTGATCTCACAGCACAGGTTTCTTCGCATGGAAAAGATGAGATAGCACAACTACTCAATGAGTTCGACATCATGACTACCGGTCTGGCAACGCTGGTGACAGATATTCGCCAGGGCACTGAGACAATTGCTACTGCATCTCAGGAAATTGCTCACGGTAATGCTGATCTGTCGTCACGCACTGAGCAACAGGCGGGCTCGCTCGAAGAGACTTATGCTTCCATGACAGAATTGACTGGCGCTGTGAAACAAAATGCCACTGGCGCCGAGCATGCAAACGAAAACGCTCTGACTGCCGCCAAGATCGCTGAGGATGGCGGCGTTGCTGTCGCTGGTGTGATTGATACCATGGGAGCGATTCGAGAATCGTCCAAGAAAATTAATGACATTATCGGCGTGATTGACGGCATTGCCTTTCAGACCAATATCCTCGCATTAAACGCTGCGGTAGAAGCTGCCCGCGCTGGTGAACAGGGGCGTGGCTTTGCGGTCGTCGCGGCAGAAGTACGCAATCTGGCTCAGCGTTCAGCGGGAGCTGCCAAAGAAATTAAAACACTGATTACAGCCTCCGTACAGCAAGTCAGTGCCGGAAATGCGCAAGTCAAAATAGCTGGGTCGACCATGGAAAAAATTGTTCATTCTATCCAGTCGGTGACCAATACGATGACGCAAATTACCAGCGCCAGCGCAGAGCAACGCTCAGGAATCGAACAGATTAATGATGCACTCGGCCAAATGGATAATATTACTCAGCAAAATGCTGCCTTGGTTGAAGAGGCCGCTGCTGCAGCTGAGAGCATGCATACTCAGGCACTCAAACTGTCACAGGCAGTTGCCGTTTTTAAGATTGCAGAAACTGGCATTCAACGTCATCCGGATATCCGCATCGCGCGCTCACAAACACCAGTGAAGCAACAAAAAATATCACGCATCAAATTACCGATGCAAAAATTCGGCTGAACATCGGCTGTATGTGCTTTTTCAGGCCTCCTATTGAGAGTCAATGACAGGCTTCGGCTCCCGGAGTATCTGTTCCTGATGCTCATATAGTGGCTTGGCAACCATGACAGATATGGCTGGTATTGAAGGTGATGAAGATGTTGAAGGCGTTGAAGGCGCTGTGGACAAAAGACCAATACCGTTTTTGACAGCGACGATTTCCGCCATGATTGATAAAGCGATCTCGGCGGGTGTCTTGCTGCCAATGTACAAACCCGCAGGTCCACGTAATGCCTGTAACGCAGACTCTGCAATATTGAAATGTTCACGCAAGCGTTCACGCCGATGTTCACTATTACGGCGCGATCCAATGGCACCGACATAAAATGCGTTTGAATGTAGTGCGTCAATCAATGCGAGATCATCCAATTTCGGATCATGAGTCAGCGCAATCACGGCGGTACGCGCATCCGGTTGTAAGCGCAAGATAAGATCATCCGGCATCTCTTCAGTGAGCGTCACGCCATCCAACTGCCAACTGGCGCGATACTCCTCTCTGGGTTCACAGACAATGACCTCAAAACCTAATCCCAAAGCCATCTGGCACAAGTAACGGGAAAGATCGCTGGCACCAATCACAATCAGGCGCGCTTGTGGACCAAGATACGTGACGAGAATATCTTCATTCAGTAGCGGCCCGCCATCGCGCTGGCCTGCCTGCAATGTCACATGCCCGGAACGCAAGTCCAGTGAACGTTTCGTGCTAAGCCGCTTCTCGCAATTGAGAAGCAGCTCATCCAGACGACTATGCGCAGAAACGACCTCCAGAACCAGTTCGACTGTGCCTCCACATGGCAAGCCGAATCGGTGTGCTTCTTCAGCAGAAATGCCATAACGCAGCACTGTTGGTCTGATATCGGCACAAATGGTATGAACGCCCTCTTCTCTGATGCGGTGTATGAGTTCATCCTCAATACAACCACCCGATACCGAGCCTACAGTATCGCCACGCTCATTGATTGCCATCAGCGAACCCGGAGGCCGGGGTGACGATCCCCAGGTGCGCGCAACGGTGACCAGCACCACACTCAGACCGGCAGTATGCCAGCCGAGCGCGGTACGTAATACGAGTGTATCCAGATCTTCCATAGCACCAGCAACTCAGGCAAGATTGAACGGTAACTGGCGTATCCGTTTGCCAGTCAGCCTGGAAACAGCATTGGCAAATGCAGGCGCAAGAGGAGGCAAACCCGGTTCGCCCATTCCAGTTGGCGGTTCTGCACTTGGCACGACATGCACTTCAAACGCAGGCATATCTGTGATCCGTGCCACTGTATAGTCACCAAAATTACTCTGCTCCACAACACCATCTTTGAGAGTGATCGCTGATCCGGGCAAACACATGGACAAGCCCATGACTGCGGCACCTTGCACCTGAGTTTCGATGGTACGAGGGTTCACGGCCAGATTGCAATGCACGCCCGCCGTCACGCGCTTCAATACAGGGCGTTCCTGCTCCATCGCTGCTTCGACGACATATGCCACAACCGTTGAAAACGACTCATGCACCGCCACACCCCAGGCACGACCTGCTGGCAATCGTTTTTTACCGTAACCGCTCTTATCCACCGCCAATTGCAGTGCTGCGCGATGGCGAAGATGCTTATCACCAAACAAACTCATGCGATAAGTCACGGGGTCTTGTTTGGTGCTGTGAGCAATTTCATCTACCAGAGTTTCCATGACAAAGGCAGTATGCGTCGAACCCACGCTACGCCACCACAAAACAGGCACGTTATGCTTAGGGTGATGGACAGTCAGGCGCATAGGAAACGGATATGGGTCTCGCATCCCTTCTGTGGTTGTACCATCAATCCCATTCTTGACCTGAAATTGCTCAAACACGGAACCAGCCGTAATCGATTGACCGACGATGACATGATCCCATGCCAGCACCTGACCTTTATCATCAAAGCCGATGTGGGCGCGATGCAAATGCATGGGGCGGTAATAGCCACCACGCATATCGTCCTCGCGGCTCCAGAGTGTACGGACAGGTACATTCAGCCCGGTAGCGCGGACTGCCTTGGCAATTTCGCAAGCTTCAACGACAAAATCACTGCTGCTGGAAAAACGCCGACCAAAGCCGCCACCCGCCATCTGCACGTTCATCACCACTTTCTCAGGCTTCACACCTAACACGCGCGCAACAGCACCCGCGTCCAGACCCGGACATTGGGAACCTGTCCACACTTCTGCGCCGCTATCGGTCAATGCCACGGTGCAATTCAATGGTTCCATCGCGGCATGCGCCAGATAAGGGAAGACGAATTCGGCTTCCAGTTGTTTAGGAGCGCTCGTCAGTGGAGTGACATCGGCATCAAAACGTCGCGGCCCCGCCTGTGTCGCCAGTGTGCGGTACTCAGCCAGTTGTTTGGCGCTGTCCAATTTTTCGACTGCTGTGGTGTCCCATTCCAGTTTTAAGGCATCCCGCCCCTGCTTCGCCGCCCAATAGCCATCTGCGACTACCGCCACGCCTTCGGCACCGCGATCAAGAGGTACACGCACAACAGCTTTTACTCCTCTCATTGCACGTGCAGCGCTATCGTCCAAAGATTTCAGACGTGCGCCAAACACAGGAGGACGAGCCACCACAGCCGTTAATTGACCCGGGAGATGCATGTCAATACCGTAATCCTGCCGTCCGCTGCTTTTAGCGTTTGCATCAAGGCGATTGGTCGCATGACCAATGAGCCGGAAATCTTTGGGATTTTTCAGGACGACAGTTTCTGGTACCGGCAACGCCATAGCGGCTTCCGCTAATTCGCCATACTTTAATTGACGATGATCTGGCCCCAACACGACACCAGCCCGCGTGCTCAATGTGCTGACATCCACATTCCAGCGTGCCGCAGCAGCTGCTAACAGCATGGCACGTGCTCTGGCACCGAGTTCACGGTATTGCATAAAGCTGTTTTTGATCGAGTTAGAGCCACCGGTCAGATGAATACCAAACAATGGATCATGATACGCAGCATCGCTGGAACCATGACGACTACGAACCAGGCTCCAGTCTGCATCCAGCTCTTCGGCCAGAATCATAGGCAATGCCGTCTGCACCCCCTGACCGAACTCCAGTCGGTTAATCACTACCGTCACCTCTCCATTTGTCGCAATCTGTACAAATGCCGAAGGTTGTTGTGTAGGCTTCAGTTGATTGCTGGTCTGGCCGATGGCAAGCTGCGGAAAAGCCCCCAATGCCAGCCCGCCGATACCGGCAAATTTCAGAAAACTGCGGCGGGACAATGCACCGGCTTCTGTATTCTGATCCCGCTCCAACATGTGCTGCAAGGCACGTGGCATTTCGCTGTAGTCAACATTAGATAACATGATATTCCCTTCAGGTGAGCGCTTTAGCAGCATCGGCAATAGCAGCGCGAATACGGGCATAAGTACCGCAACGACAGATATTTCCTGCCATTGCAGAATCAATTTCAGCAATACTTGGTTGTTTGCCGCGAGGTAAGGATTTCAGAAAGGCAGTAGCGCTCATGATCTGACCACTCTGGCAATAGCCGCACTGAGCGACATCGTGTTTGATCCATGCAGCATGCACGGCATTACCGACTTTATCGTTGCCGCCAGTGGCAGCCTCAATTGTCGTAATTTTTTTTCCCTGGATCGCCGAGGCAGGCGTGACACAGGAACGTATTGCCTGACCATCCAGATGCACGGTACAAGCACCGCATAAGGCTGCACCGCAACCAAATTTGGTGCCTGTCAGTTGCAGTGCATCACGCAACATCCATAGCACGGGCGTGTCTGGAGTAACATCAACGCTGGTATTTTTGCCGTTAATAGTGGTGTTAATCATGAAAACCTCCGGTGTAAGTAAGGGAGAAGGTAATATTGCAAAACAGAAAAATCCTGCCAAAAAGGCTCGCTAAACGTCACGCTAAAAATTTCGCCAACCAGAGACTTTTCATCATTCAACTATCAGTACATCAGTAATCGATGCAAGTAACTTTTGCCAGGTGAGCGCGCAATCTGGCCTTATCGTTCTCAATGTCAGGCTGCTTCATCACATCATGACAGGAAAATGAAGGCAAGATATCCGCACCGCAAAACTTATAATTGGCAGTATTGGCGACGAACACATCGTCCACTGTTTTGCCTCCAAATAACACCTGTGATTCGTCACCAAAGGCTTCTTTCGGTGCATTCCATGTCAGCGACAACATATATTTTTTACCCTGCAACTTGCCACCACTACCATATTGCCTGTCAGGGTTTTCCCGCGAGCGGCCATCGCCATCCAGAAAGCTCTGTTGCAGCATACCTGCAGTGAAAACCTCGTCGATATATTTTTTGTATATCCAGGGCAAGCCAAACCAGTACACCGGCGACTGCACAATGATGAGATCAGCCCAGAGATGATGCTGTACTTCAGCATCAATATCATAGCCCTGTGCAATATGCGTCGTCCTGACTTGAGCATCCCGATGTTCAAACTCGGTTTTGATGATGTCGGCCATACTTCGATTCAGATTTCCGGCAGAAATGCCTTCGTACAACTGGTGAGCGTGAATGATTAATACATGTTTGATATCATGTTTCATAGAATGAGATTTTGGTTATTTGCGCAACGTCAGCGATTTTTCTGACGGATATTGTGTGCCAAAATGCATCCCTGCCGCTTGCCTGATCCGATGTATTTCTTGCCCAATCTGATGAATCATCATCGGAAGATAAAAACAAGGCGTCGAGAATGATAGGCTACGCATCAATACAATCATCATCTGCCCCCCATGGAAACAGAACTCCACCTCCCATCGACAAATAGCCATATCCTTGCACAGCTGGTGTATCGCATTGCACAAACTGACGGCGAGTTCACAACGCAAATCCCAGGGTTAAAGATGTATCGTCGCAGCAATACGACTGATCCTATGCCGTGTATCTATGGACTTGGACTGGGGCTAACGGTTCAGGGCGGCAAACGTGTCACCCTTGGCGATGAGATTTTTGACTATGGACCGGGTCAATCGCTGGTGACTTCAGTGGATTTACCTGTCGTGTCGTATGTCACACATGCCAATTCCACGCATCCGTTTTTGGGAATGGGACTGGCGCTGGATGCTCGCGCGATTGCCCAGATAGCATCAGACATGACATTTTCAGATCCGTTGAGGGCATCAGCATCGCTGGCGATCTCGGTAGTGACTCTGGATGAAGGCATACTTGATGCCGTGATACGGTTGGTACGGTTATTGGAAGAGCCGCACCTGATCCCGTTAATTGCACCACTGATTCAGCAGGAATTGATTGTCCGTCTGCTGAACGGGGGACATGGTCCTGCGCTGCGACACCTGGTTGTGGCAGGCTCAGCAAGCCAGCAAATTGCCAGAGTCATCTCATGGTTGAAGCAACACTACACCGAAAACATTTCTATCGATGATCTGGCAACGAAAGCCCACATGAGTGCATCAACCTTCCGGCAACACTTCCGGACGGTTGCAGGTATGAGTCCTTTGCAATATTTAAAACATCTACGCTTACAAGATGCACGGCAATTAATGCTGAACGAAGACATCGATGCCAGCAGCGCGGCTATTCGTGTCGGCTACGAAAGTCCCTCACAATTCAGTCGTGAATACACACGTTTGTTTGGCGCACCACCATTGCGAGACATTAAACGCGTAAGACTGATCTCATAACGAGGACGCTGATCTTTGTTAATCACGCACGCCAGTTTTCAGTGACGGGCTTGCATAGTTTTACGCTGCTTTTTATATGTTGTTTTATATGTTGTTTTATATGCTGCCCTTATTGACACATCTGCCACCGGATTATCAGTTTCCCATGCAGAGGTAGTACATTTATCTTACTGTTCGTGTCTGCGATATCGGCGACGTGCATCCGCCAACATCCAGATTCCTGCGATCGCAGCACCAGCACAGGTAATGACGAAGAGTCTGGGATGATCATGAAAATGTATATACATACCATCACCAGTCTTACTCACTTTCATTGCGCCAGTAGCAAGGCTGTGCAGACAAAAGAATAAAAGTCCCAAACCGATGGCAGCACGAGCCAAGGGCGAATTTATTCGCGGCCCTCGTTCTGGATCATTCAGTAATTTCTCCCAAAAATTCACCCTCGTTCCCCATGACATTGAAGATTCAATGCACCTGTCAATATTGATGGCTGTTCTGTACTCATACACCCTCCTCTCATTTCAACATCCTATTTGCCACAATACATCACCCGCTATCTGATTGACGCTGATCAAATCGGTCATGCAAATGTCATCCCGTTTTTTCTCACAATGCACATAATTGACTACGACATCTCAAAGGAAGTTTCTACCCAGCGGTCAAATTCCTTTGAAGGAAAGCACGTGACTACCTTTTTCAGGAAAATTTGAAAATGATCTTCACATTGTGAAAATTCAGTCAAAAAAATGCATGAATAATATTTCACTCACCGACACAGAATTTCATATGCCGAAATTTATTATTTAAGTCATTGAATAATATAGATTAAATTTAAGTTATATGTCTTATATAAGACTGTACCAAATTTAAAAAAGCGTATATTATTCTTCCATGCAGTTTTGCTTTTGTTCACCGTCCTGCACCAGAAAGATCATGAACAGAAGCGGCAACATTATTCGATTTTCTCAATCTTGCTTTATTTTTTAGGAGATTCACATGCCACAGTATCAAGACGACATCAAAGCTATTGCAGGTCTGAAAGACAAACAAGGTAGTGCCTGGAACGCAATTAATCCTGAATCCGCTGCACGTATGCGCGCTCAGAACAAATTCAAAACTGGTCTGGATATCGCACGCTACACTGCGAAAATCATGCGCCAGGATATGGCAAACTACGATGCAGACTCTTCCAAATACACTCAATCTCTGGGTTGCTGGCACGGTTTCATCGGTCAACAGAAGATGATTTCTATCAAGAAACACTTCAACAGCACTGACCGTCGTTATTTATACCTGTCTGGCTGGATGGTTGCTGCATTGCGTTCTGAATTCGGCCCATTGCCAGATCAGTCCATGCATGAAAAAACAGCTGTTTCCGATCTGATCAGAGAGCTGTACACATTCCTGCGTCAGGCTGATGCACGTGAACTGGGCGGTTTGTTCCGTCAACTCGATGCTGCTGAAGGCGCTGCTAAACAAGCGATTCAAGACCAGATCGACAACCACGTTACTCACGTAGTACCTATCATCGCTGATATCGATGCAGGCTTTGGTAACGCTGAAGCGACTTATCTGCTGGCGAAACAGTTCATTGAAGCTGGTGCATGCTGTATCCAGGTTGAAAATCAAGTTTCCGATGAAAAACAATGCGGTCACCAGGACGGAAAAGTTACCGTTCCTCACGAAGACTTCCTCGCGAAGATCCGTGCGATTCGTTACGCATTCCTGGAACTCGGCGTGGATGATGGCGTGATCGTTGCGCGTACAGATTCTCTGGGTGCTGGTCTGACCAAGCAAATCGCTGTAACAAATCAACCTGGCGATCTGGGCGACAAGTACAACTCCTTCCTTGACGTTGAAGAAGTGTCAACTGACTCCATGGCAAATGGTGATGTTGTGATCAAACGTGACGGCAAACTGTTGCGTCCTAAACGTCTGCCAAGTAACTTGTTCCAGTTCCGTGCTGGCACTGGTGAAGAGCGTTGCGTACTGGATTGCATCACATCCCTGCAAAACGGCGCGGACTTGTTGTGGATTGAAACTGAAAAACCACATATCGCTCAAATCGGCGGTATGGTCAGCGAAATCCGTAAAGTGATTCCAAATGCGAAGCTGGTCTACAACAACAGCCCATCGTTCAACTGGACATTGAATTTCCGTCAGCAAGTATTCGACAGCATGCAAGCAGCAGGCAAAGATGTATCTGCCTACGACCGCGCTAAGTTGATGAGCGTTGACTATGACAATACAGAGCTGGCGATCACTGCTGATGAAAAAATCCGTACATTCCAGGCTGATGCAGCTCGTGAAGCAGGTATTTTCCATCACCTGATCACTTTGCCTACTTACCACACTGCTGCTTTGTCAACTGACAATCTGGCCAAAGAATACTTCGGCGACCAAGGCATGCTGGGTTATGTTGCTGGCGTTCAGCGTAAAGAAATCCGTCAGGGTATCGCTTGCGTGAAACATCAGAACATGTCCGGTTCCGACATCGGTGATGATCACAAAGATTATTTCAGCGGTGAAGCAGCGTTGAAAGCAGCTGGTAAAGACAACACAATGAATCAGTTCTGATTCTGGATACAGTACAAAAAAGCTCGCTACGGCGAGCTTTTTTTATTTATATCGAGTTACCTCCAAACTTGTCAGCACCAGCGGCATGACGGCCTGCAATATAGCCGAAGGTCATCGCCGGTCCCAAATTGATACCGCCAGAAGGATAGACACCGCCCATAATGCTGGCCATATCGGTACCAACTGCGTAAAGACCTGTGATCGCCCGATCTTGATTATCCAACACTTGTGCAGACGCATTGGTTTTTAATCCGGCAAAGGTTCCGAAACAACCAGGCTGCACTTTCACAGCATAAAATGGCCCATGCTGAATCGGCGCAACACAAGGGTTAGTCCCCGGATAGAGTGCATCGCCTTGTTTGCGATTATATGGAGTTGAGCCTCGGCCAAACTCAGGGTCTTCACCCCGCTTTGCGTGTTCGTTATACACGCTGATGGTATGAACAAGATGATCAACGGCAATCCCACAAGATACTGCCAGTTCTGCGATAGTATGGCCGCGATGCAGATAGCCACTGCGAATAAAAGAACCTATGGGTAGTGGCGAAGGTCTTACATAGCCGAGACCATAGCGTCGTATAAAGCGATGATCACAGATCAGCCATGATGCAACTTCTTCTCCTTCGGGAACCGCCGCCACCATAGCTGCCGTATAGTCGTAATAACCACCAGCTTCATTCACGAACCGTTTGCCATTCGCCAGCACACCAATCACGCCGGGCTTGGCACGGTCAATGATGTGAGGAAAATGTCCGGTTGTACCATCCGCATGCCTGACCAACGATACCGGCGCCCATGCGACAGGCGATGCAAGATCCGTCACTAAAGTTGCGCCAGCGGACTCCCCCAGTGTAATACCGTCACCAGAACAACTTTCTGGCGGCAATGCCAGATGTTCCGCTCCAGTTGGCGTGCGCGGAAACAATGCCTTGCGACGTGCAACATCATTCGGAAAACCACCTGCCGCAAGCACTACGCCCTTCTTTGCATGGATAGTCATGTCACCCGCTGTGGTAGCCACGATGGCGCCACAAACACGGCCTTCCGACAGGATAAGCTGCTTAGCAGGTGCTGACGCTATTAGCTGAACGCCTAACTTTTCTGCGGATTTTGCCAGGCGGGCAACCAGCGCTACGCCATTCACTAACTGTGTCGCTCGCCCACAAACAGCGAGATCGCACAAATGGCGGCAAAATCGCTTGCTTACATGAAAAAACGCCTTCAAGGAACGCGTCATATTAAGAAAGGCCGCGAGATCCGTACCTGCCATGATAGGCATTCCCATAAACGATGTCTCACGCATGGTTTTGCGCAGCCGATACAGCAAGGGCCCCAGCTTCCGTCCGTCATACGGTGCAGCGATGATCTGATGCCCCTGCGTACCAGCACCGGGGACTGAGCCATGTATATCCGGAATAGCATTTCCATCAATAAACTGGAGAGAGGTATGCTGCTCAAAGAAACTCACCATCTGCGGACAATGATCCAAAAACGCGTCTATTCTGGCAGCGTCGTATCGCTCACCCAATTCATTTTTAAGATAGGTTCTTGGTTGCTGTGAATCTTCGTGAATCCCGGCACGTTTAGCGAGCGGATTGCCGGGAACCCACATCCAGCCACCAGACCAGGCTGTCGCCCCACCAAACACTCTATCCTTTTCTACCACCACCACACTCAGACCATGCCATGCCGCCGTAACAGCCGCCGCTAATCCAGATGCGCCAGAACCAATGACGAGTAAATCGCATTCCAATTGTCGACTACTGGCTGCGTCAGCATGGCTGGCATCAGCATTCCCCATCGCGGCAGCGTCCTTATCAGTTGCACTCATCATGACAGCTTGCTCACCTCGGATTGCGCCAGCACGCGCTTTGTTGCTGCCAATGCGCGGCGAGCACGTTCCGTTGCGCCGACCGTCATTGCCAGTGTATGTGTCGGTACTTCAATACTGATGGGAATGTTGTCTGGCAAAGCACGCAACAAACCAGACAAATCAAGCTCGCCTTCTCCCGGAAACAAGCGCTCTGAACGTGCTTCAGCCAAGATGGCATCCATGCTGGCAGGGATGGCTGCAGGCACATCACAAAATTGAATGAAGCGCAGTGACGACGGGGGAATGATCGCAATATCGTCTATGCGACTACCGGAACGGCTCAGATGAAAAGGATCAATCAACACACCGGCATTGATCCGCGCAGAACGCTCCACTATTCTTGCCGCCTGCTTCAGGTCTTTCGCATCGGTCCAGGGCATGAATTCCAGATTGGCACCTAGTCCATAGCGATTGGCCAGATCGCAAAATACACTAAAGCGTTCTGTCAGTCTGGCCTCATCTGGATCGTTGCCTGCAACCAATAACTCACTCGCCCCCAACCGTGCCGCCGTCGCTATCGCAGCTTCATAATCATTCACTTTTGTCTCTGGCTTGATTCTGAATATTTCCACATCTAATACCTTGACCCCGGTATCAGCCAGGCAGCGTTCTACTTCGCGAAGCAGGGGCACATCACCAATGATGTTGTATTGCGGTTCGGTCGGCGTCGCCGGAAGCAAGCGGATACCAACGTGACTAAAGCCCGCTTCCGCAGCACAGATGACCATTTCGGGCGGCGTCAATTCCAGCACGGTCAGCGCAGCAAGTGAGATGGGGCGTGTCATGTAGTGTCTCCTGAGTTGTCGTTTATATTGATGGCATTCATCGTATAAAATACGAATTGCACAATCAAGCAGCGAAACGTGGCGTTATAATTTACGAACTGTGAACATGAATTTCCAACTGGATGACCTGCGGCTGTTTTGCCTGGCGGCTCGTAAGGGTAGCTTTGCTGCGACTGCCGTAGAGCTGGGTGCCTCGCCGGCATTCGTAAGTAAGCGCATCGCCATTCTCGAAAAAGCGCTCGGAGTATCACTGTTTCACCGCACTCCCCGACGTGTCACAGTCACGGATGACGGTGAACGCGTATATGCGTCGGCACAAGAAATCTTTCAGGGTGTCGAGCACATGGAGGAAACCGTTGCGGGTGGGCGACTCGACCCACGCGGATCGTTGCGCGTCACAACCAGTTTCCGTCTGGGGCGCAAACATATTGCACCTGCCCTGTCGCTGTTAGCACAACGTTACCCTGCACTGGACATTACGCTTGATGTGGTCGATCGTCGGGTGGATCTGATCAGTGAAAACATTGATCTTGATGTACGCGTTGCCGAAGTATCAGAACCGCATCTTGTTGCGCATCGCATAGCAGAAAGCACAAGAATTTTATGCGCGGCACCTGCCTACCTTGCCGCACATGGAGAGCCCACCAGCATTGCAGAACTGAGCCAACGTGATTGCCTGGTGCTTCGCGACAGGAATCAGCCTTTTGGTGTCTGGCAACTAACTGGCCCTGATGGCATTGAAAAAGTGAAAGTTACAGGACGGCTGTCATCCAACAATGCAGAAATAGTCCGCGGCTGGACCAGTGATGGGCATGGGATTTTACTGACGACCAGATGGGATGTTTACGAAGAGTTACTGAGCGGACGTCTGATCCCCATTTTACCCGCGTATTCGCAGCCAGCCGATATCTGGGCAGCAAGCACAGTAAGACTCAGCCATTCAGCCAAGGTACGTGTGTGCGTCCGCTTTCTTCAGGAACAACTTGCGCATGGTCCCTACGCATTGAAGCAGTAAATGATCGGGGCGCTGATACCTATCAGTAGTTTTTGGATTTGGATAGCAATCCATATTTCCCCAAAAATCATCATTTAGCACACCAAATCCAATGTTAAATATTGTCTCCAATGGTTGCCTGAAAGAAATTCGAATGTACTATATGTATGTGCAATCGTTTGATGTATGTTACAGACCTCAAATGAGGTGACCTTATCCCCGTCACGCTACCGACTTAAAACATTCAGCTTTTAAGCGGACGAGTTTTGCGGCCTTCAGTCTGCCGTGTCTTGGTTTTTTCCAATCTATTCTTCATTCACTGTCGCATCACGCGACGGCTGATCAATCTTGTTCGCTTCATTTCGCATCTTCGGATGCAAGCTGATTTACGGGAGTAATGTATGTTCGAACCTAATCATAGTAGTCATAACGACACCAACAATACTAACAATAGTAACCACACCGATTTACCCTTAGAAATTCTTGCCTTTACCGTTGGCGATGAAGAATACGGTATCGATATTCAAAAAGTGCAAGAGCTACGCAGCTACAACTCCGTTACCCGGATTGCCAATGCTGCGGAACACATGAAGGGTGTCGTCAATCTGCGCGGCGTGATCGTCCCCATGATTGACATGCGCATCAAACTCAATCTCGGAACGCCGACCTATAACGATTTTACTGTCGTTATCGTGCTCAATCTCGCAGGTAATACCGTCGGAATCGTGGTTGATAATGTATCTGATGTTGTGACTTTATCCCTCAACCAGATTAAACCAGCTCCCAGTTTTGATACCAGTGTGAATGCCAATTACATTCTGGGACTCGGCACTATTGATGAACGCATGTTGATACTGGTGAATGTCGAAGAAATGATCTCTGCAGCAGAAATCAATATAGATCACCGACTCGCCGCGTAATTATATTCAATCATTGGAAACACGAGAACGAGGTTCAAAAACTGAACCCTCAACTACGGGATAACATCCTCGCTTTGCGCACCTTGCAGGTGGATGTAGCCAAAACAGAATACGATAACGCCGTATCACGCTATATTTCCATCAGGTTGCTGATTGCGATAGCGATTATATTGGGTGCCAGCATTTCCAGTATTCTGGGTTACCTGCTGGTACGTAATATCTATAAAGAACTCGGCGGCGAACCATCTTATACAGCAAGAATTGTCAAAGCCATCGCTGATGGCGACTTAAGCATCAAAGTCCATCTTCAACAAAATGATGAAGTCAGCCTTCTGGCGGCAATGAGTTCCATACAACAAAATCTGGCAAATACCGTCACCCACATCCGTCAATCCACAGATACTATCGTGACAGCTTCAAGTCAAATCGCTATAGCTAATATGGACTTATCATCCCGCACAGAACAGCAAGCAAGTTCATTGGAAGAAACTGCATCATCGATGGAAGAACTCACGTCCACCGTTAAACACAATGCTGATAATGCACGTCAAGCCAATCAATTAGCCGTTTCCGCCACAGAAATGGCAGTACGCGGTGGTCAAGTAGTGTCGCAAGTCGTCAATACGATGGGGCAAATCAACGATTCATCTAAAAAAATCGTCAACATTATCAGCGTCATTGATGGAATCGCTTTTCAAACCAATATTCTGGCATTGAATGCAGCAGTCGAAGCGGCACGCGCCGGTGAACAAGGCCGTGGTTTCGCCGTTGTCGCCTCTGAAGTACGCAATCTTGCACAGCGCTCGGCAAGTGCGGCGAAAGAGATCAAAACGCTGATTAATGACTCGGTAGAAAAAGTGAGTATCGGTAGCAAACTGGTCAATGATGCCGGAACAACGATGGATGAAGTCGTAGTCAGTATTCAACGTGTCACTGATTTGATGACTGAAATTACCGCTGCCGGTAAAGCGCAAGAAGCGGGTATTTATCAAATAAATCAGGCAGTATCTGAAATGGATACCGTCACACAGCAAAACGCAGCCCTAGTCGAAGAAGCCGCTGCCGCTGCGGGTTCTCTTGAAGATCAAGCGAAGCATCTGGTAGAGTTGGTCAGTATTTTCAAGCTAGACACTCAACACAGCACATTCACTGCGACCTCAACAAAAGCAGCCAATCAAACCACGGCAAAAAGTAATGTGATTCGTCTGCAAAAAAACACCCGGCAGCAAGCAATAAAAACAACGAAGCCAGTTGTAAAAAAATTACTAATAGCTCATCAACAGTAAATGGCGACTGGGAAGAGTTTTAAGCGGCAATAACAATTGGTGAGCACAAATCTGCTCACCAATTGTTATTGCGTAGCGCATCAAATGGGCTTGGTAAAAAGACCTACCGTCAGCAACACACCGAGGCAAACGACTGCCAGACGCAGCATTTTTTCGTTCACGCGATGCAAAGCCCAGGAACCGCATAGTCCACCGACAATAGCACCGCCACCCAATACGCAAGCCTGATACCAATAGACTTGTGGGGAAGTCACAAACAAAACGACTGCGGAAGCATTCATCACACCTGCGAGTGCATTTTTTGTCGCGGCAGCGATACGTGTCGATAACCCGGCCATCGCTAATGCGGCCATCATCAAAAAGCCAATCCCACCGCCAAAATATCCACCATATATCGCGATCAGAAATTGCACGACCGCAGCACTGACGGGTCCCAGATGAACACTGCTATCTCCTGCTTTTCGAAAAAAACTACCCCAGGCAAATACAGCCGTCGCAAATAAAACAAGCCAGGGAACCAGTCGGGCAAAAACATCCGACGGTGTATTCAGTAAAAGCAATCCTCCCAGAGCACCGCCAAAGATACTAACCACAAATAAAACCCAGAATGGTAATTTACCGACACCAGAGACAAGACTTCTGCCGGCAATACCAGAAGTAACCTGACCAGGAAAAAGTGCGACTGTAGAAGTAATATTGGCCGCCAAAGGAGACATGCCAGACAAGATTAAGGCTGGCAAGGTAATAAATGAACCTCCTCCAGCGAGTGAATTCTGAAGGCCGGCCCAAAGACCTGCAACTAAAATAAGCAATGTCAGCATAAGCTTTAGAGATGTTGGTAAGTGAAATGGAGATACATCAGTACAAGATGGTGCAGATTCATGTTGATCTGTACGTGATCACAATAAAAGCCATTTCTCTCGAAATGGCCGCGCAGACGCAAGATGCTGGCGATACTACAGTGTCATTAATTTGTCATTGGCTGAGTATATCGTATAGCGAATTGACAGGTTTGCTGCTGGCAGCGCATAAGTCATCCCCCACTTGCGATGTGTTGATCAGAGGACGCAAAGTTTGTTGGTATCGTGAGGAATCAGCATAGAAAAGGTTCTGACTGTTATGATAGAAACCTTAAATGACATCACTACATCTTCGCAAACAATGAACTCACTGATCCACGCCACGTTTGGCATTTCCGATTTCTGGACTTTTTTGTTCGGCACCATATTTATTGTCTTACTACCGGGGCCTAATTCTCTATATGTCTTAAGCGTTGCTGCGCAGAGAGGCATCCGTGCAGCCTATCGTGGCGCTTGCGGCATTTTTCTGGGTGACCTGATACTGATGGTACTGTCTGCCGGCGGCATGGCATCGCTCTTAAAAAGTAGCCCGACATTATTTTATTCAGTCAAATATATCGGTGCTGCCTATCTGGGCTGGATAGGCATTCAGATGTTATTCAATTGCGTCCGCGCGTTGCAAAGAAAACCGTCTGCGGCCGCAACGACACCTGTTCCTGTGCAATCAGGTGAGCCGTTCACTAAAGCGCTCGTGATCAGCCTCATGAATCCTAAAGCCATATTATTTTTTATTTCTTTCTTTATCCAGTTCGTCGATCCTGAATTCAGCACGCCTTTACTGTCATATGGATTTTTGGCGTTGATCTGCCAGTTAACAAGTTTTATTTACCTGACAGTGATTATTCTGGTGGGCTACCGACTTGCTGAAGTATTTCGCCAGCGCAAACGTTTGTCGGCAGGCATGTCAGGAGGTGTTGGCGCCATGTTTATCGGCTTTGGCGTCAAATTGGCAACAGCAACGCTGTAGCAGTGGTATTGGTAGTGGCAGTGGCAGTGGTATTTTTCAGAGACATTTTCCTCTTTAGATTGCCTAAGCAGCATCCTGTTCATTGATGACATCGTCGCGTGAGATATGTAAGGAAATAAATGAATCTTCTCAGGTTCCGTATTCTTCCCTTTTTTGGGGTCTTGGTTGTTGGTGTCAGCATGTTACTGACTCCACATGCACAAGCTGAGGTATGTGAGAAAACAGTTCGCTGGAACGACGATATGCCGTACTCATCGCGTAATACTGATGGCATCATCACCGGCTTTTATGTTGATGTAGTACAAGCAGCACTGCAAAGAATGGGTTGCAGCGCTGTGATGGTGGAAATGCCTTGGGGACGTGCACTGGCGGAACTGGAAGCCGGGCGTTTGGATATGTTACCGGGCGCCTTAAAAACAGAACCAAGAGAAGCCTTTGCGTGGTTTTCCCGACCTCTGAATAAATCACCTAACGTTCTTTTTGTCGCCAAATCTGCCCGTGACAAATTTAACTTCAGAAAACTTGGCGATATTATTGACAGTGATTTTCAACTCGGAACACAAGTCAACGTTTCGTATGGCACACAGTTTGATGAATTATCCAAAAATCCCGCATTCAACAAACACCTGAGTCCCGTTTATGCCAGAAAAAACGGCTGGAAAATGCTGCAACTCGGCCGTATTGATGGCCTGATTGCGGATGAAGTGACGGGTTTAATCGAGTTAAGACAATTAAATTTAAATGAAGAAATTGTCAAAAGTGCGGTCGTCGTTTCCGAAGATGTGGCGATGATTGCATTAAGTAAAAAAACCATCGATACACAATTCGTCAGTCGTCTGAATAAAAATCTCGACAATATGATTAACGATGGCACTTATGCGCGCATCAGAGAAAAACATATTCCATGCAAAACATCTGCTCAGACGCTTGCCTGTAAATAGAAATGAATGCCATAACATTCAAATGCATCACCAAAGCCTTGCTAATGTGTCGTTGAATTTAACTCGTGTGGATGCGCATGCTCAAGCAACTTTGTTATGTGCGACAACTTTCCCTCGCTACATTTCTCTGGAAAAACCTCAACTTCATCGCCTTTGCCTAACTCCATAGAAGATGGTACTTCCGCAAAGACTTCTACGTGCTTTTTAATATTCTTGTAATGTACTTTGACGAAATGCTTGTGGCTAAGCTCATCTTTCGGCAACATTTTTAAACAATCCGGCAATGACTCTTTCGCCGAATTTTCATCATACACTTCCAGGACCCAGCCGTGACGACCACCATGCACCCAGTCCACATCACTCGCCTTTGCTTCCAGTAAAGGCAAGGCAAGAGAGATCAATGCAAGAAAATGAATCACTATATTTTTTTTCATACGTTAAATCCTGGTAATTGCACTGACCTCCGTCCATGCACCTTATACATCAGAACATCCTGATGCAGATGCACGGAAACGCAAGAACAGTGTCACGAACAATGTTGCGAATATTCAAGTGCGACTTAAAATGTATAACACGCATGAAACTTATAAAGTGCACGAAGCGCATAAAATATCACCGCGATTTTATTCTTCTTTCAGCTTATCTTTAAAAATCGTATAACTCAAAGGCAATAACAGTAAAGTAAAAATCGTTGCAGAAACGATGCCGCCAACAATCACTACCGCAAATGGGCGCTGCGTTTCTGAGCCGATGCCATGAGACAGTGCTGCTGGCAACAAGCCAAGTCCTGCCATCAGCGCAGTCATTAAAATCGGACGCAAACGTGCAACAGCACCTTCTATCGAACTGTTAAAACTGGCTGGCTGCGTTTTCTCGAAGTCTAAAATCTGCTCCAGCATAATGACGCCATTCTGTACAGAGATTCCAGCAACAGCAATAAACCCGACCGCAGCAGAAACTGAAAAATGAAGACCAGCCACTGCCAGCCCTGCGACGCCACCAATCATCGTGAATGGCACCATCATTAATATCAGTCCAGCCATGCGCACTGACCGGAAAGCCCAGAACAGAAAAGCAAAAATCAGAAAAATCGTAATCGGAACAATAATTTCAAGTCGCTTGACCGCGCGTTGCTGATTTTCGAATTGCCCGCCCCAGACAATGTAATACCCAGGTGGCAACATGACTTGTTCACTGACCTTTTTTTGCGCTTCCGCCACAAAACTTCCCTGATCCCGTCCCAATAAGTTGGCCTTCACAGACGCATTCCGCCCACCAGCCTCGCGGCTGATGCGCCCTGCGCCTTGCTTGATTTCAATATTGGCGATATCGGCAAGCTCAACTGCGCCAGCACCATTGGGCAGACTCACTTGTAATGCGCCAATACGATCAACTGACTCTCTGAACTCTGGCTTTAATCTGACAGTGATATCAAACCGCTTATCCCCCTCAAAAAAAGCACTTACAGGAACATCTGCCAATGCAGTCTGAATCATGTTATTGACGTCCGATACATTGATGCCGAGCCGGGCAATTTTTTCACGATTGATGACGATATTGAGTTCACTCTGCCCTCCGATTTTGACAGCATCAACATCGGTCGCACCTTGAATTCCACGTAAGACCGTCGCAATTTGTTCACTTTTTTGCGTCAATAAATCAAGATTCGGACCAAAAATTTTCACCGCGATCTCGCCCTTGACCCCTGACAATGACTCTTCGACACTGTCTTGGATGACTTGCGAAAAATTGGTCGGCACACCGGGAATAACGGCAATCCTGGCTGTCATGTTTTCGATCAGGCTTTCTTTATCCGCAAATTTCCATTGTTCATGCGGTTGAAGGTCTGCCAATATCTCCATATTATTAGGACCTTTTGGATCAGTACCATCGTCAGGACGGCCGACGTGAGCCACAACCGATTTGACTTCCGGGTAACTCAGCAAAATAATTCTGACCTGTCGCTCGATATCTTTTGTTTTTTCCAGCGCTGTGGAAGGAGGCAGGCTAATCGTCAGCCAGATATTACCTTCATCCAGTTTAGGCAAGAATTCACTTCCCAATTTCGGTGCAAAACCCAGTGTCAGAATCAACAGGAGGCTGGAGCCCAGCATGACGCCCTGCTTGTTAACTTCGGCTCTCTGCAACAATTGCCGATAACCGGTTTGTAAGCGATGCATCCATTCGCTGTGCGTCTCAGCAAGACTATGCTTCTTCATGACCAGCGTCAGCAAAGTAGGTATCAGAGTCATGGTCAGAATCAGAGCGCCTAACATTGCAAAACTCAGCGTCAAGGCGACTGGAGAAAATATTTTTCCTTCGACACGCTGAAAAGTAAAGATAGGAATAAAAGCCAGAATGATGATCGCTTTGGCAAACAGAATCGGATGCCCCATCTCAACAACGGTATCTTTCAGGACATGTTTTCGCCATAAAAATAAATTACCATGTTCTTCATGATGTTTTAAGGCAAGCCTCACCATTAATGCTTCCACTAACACTACCGCACTATCAATAATGATGCCGAAATCAACTGCACCTAAAGAAATCAGGTTTGCTGGAATTCCCCGAATATCCAGCATAATGAATGCGCACATCAACGAGAGTGGAATTACTGTCACTACGATCAGTGCTGCCCGCCAATTCTTGAGAAAAATAATCAGAATGGTCATCACCAGAACAGCACCCACCACCAGATTTTCAAATACCGTCATGATGGTGTGATGTAACAACTCAGTTCTGTCGTATATTTGCTTTAGTTTTACCCCCTTTGGCAACTTGGTGTTTACAACTTCAATTTTTTTCTTCAGCTCATCAATAATCTTTGCTGCGTTTCCTCCCTTGGTCATCTGTACGATGCCAAGGACATAGCTATCCCCTTTGTTATACGAGACAATCCCGGAACGTTGGCGATTCGTGATGCTGACATCGGCAACATCTGCAATCAACACTGTTTTGCCATTTTTAGCAGAAACGATGACCTGACCAATATCTTCTTTGCGGCTGAACAAACCAATTCCGCGCACGACCAGCGCCTCATCACCCCGTCGTATCGTGCCGCCACCAACATTGCTGCTGTTATTGGCGAGCGCCTGATTTACCTGATCAAGGGTAACGCTATAACGCTTTAACGCATTCGGGTCTACCTGAACCTGGTACTCCTTTACTGTCCCGCCAAAACTCACCACATCGGCAACGCCGGATACAATTCTCAGTTCTGGCCTGATCACCCAATCCTGCAAGGCGCGGATATCATTTTCAGACATGTCTGCTGGTGCTTCGACGATATAGCGATAGATCTCGCCGACTGCCGTTGTCAACGGTGCGATGCTTGCCTGAATTCCGACGGGCAAACTGACTCCCTGCAATTTTTCCAGAACCTGTTGCCGCGCAAAATAATCATCGGTGCCATCTTTGAATGTGATTGTCACTACCGACAATCCCGTAATAGAAACAGACCGCAATTGTGTCTGCCCCGGGACACCACTCATCTCGCGCTCAATCGGCAAGGTGATGGAACGTTCCACTTCTTCTGCTGCCTGCCCGGGAAACTGGGTCACAATCTGTACCTGTACATCCTGCACATCAGGGAAGGCTTCAATCGGCAAATTAGTAAATGAACGATATCCAAAAATCATCAGCGCAAGGGTGAGCACCAAAACAAATACCCTTTGCGTCAGAACAAAATCAACAAACTTATTGAGCATTCGAAGCCACCTCCGAATTAAGCAACAGTGCGCCGTCTGTCACAATACGCTGCCCCTTATTTAATCCAGAATCAGCATCTGTCTCTGCATAGCTGACATCGCGGCCTTTACGAAGAATATTGATTTTCTTTTTCAGAAAAACACCTTCGCTCTTTTCTATAAAAACATAGTGATATAAGCCTTCCACAATCAACGCTGCATTTGGGATTTCCATGACTTTTTTATCGTTTTCAGATAAGAATGAAACCTTGGCAAACATCTCAGGCCTCAACTTCATCTCTGTATTCGACAGCTGCGCACGTACCTGAATGCGACGTGTACTCGCGTCCAGCACTAATCCCACTTTATCTACAACGGCATCGAATACTTGCTCTGGATAAGCATCAAATGTTAATGCAATTTTTTGGCCGGTCTTGATACTGCCAATATAGCGCTCAGAAACATCGACAATGCACCACAGGCGAGTAAGATCACTGATCACAAACAAAGCCCCCGGAGCATCTGGTCTCAACTCCATACCAGGATTGATTTGCTTATCTGCGATGACGCCAGCAATCGGGGCTTTTAAGGCAAATTTTCCATTTTCATTCCCACTTGCATTCAAATTTCTCATCCGCAAACTTGCTCGCTTTGTTTCTGCCGCTGCCTGTAAATAATCAGCAGCTGCCGATTCCATGTCTTTGCTGGCAATGACTTCATGTTCGAGCAAATTTTTTGACCGTTCATAAGCCAGTTTTTTACGCGATTCATCTGCCTTCGCTTTGGCCAAATCAGCATCTGCTGTGGCCAGATCAGGAGAATCAAGTAATACCAGGGATTTATTTTTTTCTACATGATCGCCTATCTCTGCAAAAGAGGAGACGACCCTGCCAAGAACGGGCGAATTAATACGTGCGGTAACATTTTCGTCATACGTTAATTTGCCATTCATCGCATCTGCAACGGGCAAGCTGACTTCGGATAAGGCCGCGACTTTAATAGATGCCAGCTGTGGCGCATTCACAGGATAAGAAACGCTGCCTAACACTGGCTTGTTTTTAGTCTCATCAGCAATCGGTTTTTCCGTTGCCGTCACTACATTCATTGAATATGCAATGACACCAATTGATACGATTGCACTGAGTATGAATAAGTAAGATTTTTTTAGTTTCATTTTGTATTTGACTCTTCGATACTGAGACGCAAGGAGATGAGAGATTTGGCAAAGTCGGCCTGGGCGTTGATGGCATCCAACTCCGTTGCCTTATAGATGCGCCGGGCATCCAGAACATCCATGACCGCAATCGCACCATTCTTGAAGGCGAATTCGGCGGCCTCAGCAGATGTACGTGCAGCAGGAATCAATTCTTGCCGGAATCTGTTGACCTGTTCCTGTGATGATTTGGCAGTAGCGAGCGCGACCTGAAATTCGGCACGTGCACTGTCGATGACTTTGTTGACATTTTCTTCTGCCGCATTCAATGCCACTTCGGCCACGCGGATTTCGCCCTGAAACTCATAGCGTGTAAATAAAGGAATTTGAATCGCAACGCCATAGCTGTTGCCTGAACCGAGCTGGTTTGACTGGCTCACTGGATAATGCTCGTACTGCACACCAACAGATACATCACGCGTTCTAGCGGCAAGTGCCAGTTGTTTGGCAGAAATAGCTGCTTTTACTCTTGCTTTTGCCGCCTGAACGTCAGAACGTCGCTGGATAATGTCCTCAATCGCAATATCCATCTGTTGGATATCGGTATCTGTCCATGCATCGGCTGCGCGTATCGCATCAGGCGCAACGGGAATGCCGATCAGGTAAGACAAAGCGGTTTGTGCGCGCAGAAAATCAACCGCGGCTTGCTTTGCATCATTTTCGGCACGTAAAGCATCAATACGGACACGAGCAACATCGGCACCCGCAATGTCTCCAGCTTTTTTTCTTTTATCAGCGGCGGTCAGCGTCAAGCGGAATAATTCTTTGTTTTCTTGCGATATGCGTAATTTATGCTGTGCTGCGAGTAAATCAACATACGCAGCGCTCACCGCGATCTGCAACTGGCGTTGGGTATCAAGGACATCATATCGACTTGCTTGCTCAAGGTGGCTGGCGTTAGAAATCCGCAATTCGCGCTTCCCTCCTCGCTCGATTAACTGATCAATTCTGAATGTGCTGTCGACCGCTTTGTCGCGCAACTGCCCCGCACCGATTCCCTGTTTGGGATTAATACTGGCAGTCTGTATCGTGAGTGTCGGATTGGGGGCAGCACTGGCGATCGTCACCGATGCATCGGCTGCCTTTGCCGCAAGACGACTTAATTGCAGATCATGATTGTTTTGGAGTGCAAGTTGAATTGACTGAGGCAAAGTCAGTTCACGTAGAAAAGAGCTCGCAAGATGAGGGTCTGTGGCGACCAACTGTTTGCCAGACACCAGCAAATCAGACTGCGCAAAGCTATCGGGAACAATAAGCAATCCAAGTCCGGCAACCAAAATAGCTTTGGGGAAACGCCCCCATGTCAGTGTAGAAATCATATTATTTTTTGCATCAAAATTCAGTGCGGAACACGCCATTGAATTATGCAAAATCAAACTGTCAATCCCATGACAGAATGCTGACAAAATGCTGACAAATTCTAGTATTTGTTGAGGTCAATCATCGCATTGCTTAAAGATAATCGAAAAATGCGTCCCTCCGCCTGGCGTATCAGTGATCAAAATGCTGGCATCGTGGTCTTTCACGATGTCAGAAACGATAGCGAGTCCGATACCATTGCCAGTGACTTTTTCGCTGGCTGGCTGATCAATCCGATAATGTCTTTGAAAAATAAGTTGCCGTTCTTTTTCTGGTATTCCCGGACCATTATCTTCTACGTAAAAAATTGCCGCACCATCACGTATCAGGGTTCCAACCGTGACGACGCCATACTCTGGCGTGTAATGCAGAGCGTTATCGATTAAATTTTCAATTAAATCCCGCAATAAAAACGCATCGCCAGAAATTCGGACTGGATTCAAATCAAAACCCAGATCAATATGCTTCTTGTCAGCAGCTGCGATGAAGGAATGAATGCAATCTGCGACCAGAGTATTCAGAAATAGCGGTTCTAATCGTTTTTTCTCGAATTTCGTCGGCTCCGCTCGAGCCAAAGCCAATAATTGATTGGTCTGCCGGATCATTCTCTCTGTTGAGAGCATCATTAATCCGACAGATCTGGCAGTCGTTACTTCATTGGCATATTTTTCTTGTAGCCATTCAATTTGCGCCTTCAAACCGGCCAGCGGTGTGCGCAATTGATGGGCAATATTGGCCAGCAAATCCTGCTGTGCTACTGCACCAATCTTTATTTTACTCAGCAAGCGGTTAATCGCCGTGACTACGGCGCCAAGCTCTAGTGTATTTTCTTCAACCGAAATAGCAGATAGCTCTTCAAAGTTGCGTTGATTCAAATCCGTCTGTATCTTTTTAAGCGGCATCAGGCCTTTCGTGACGGCCACCCAGGAGATGATTAACAACAATGCCGTCAGTACCACCTCAATCATGGCCAGTGCGATGATGATACGAGATCTGATCGCGTGTCTTTTTGTGAGTGTTTCTGCCGCATTAATGACAACAGGCTCGTCACCAACAACAAATTTAATACTTACAATGCGGATTTCTTCTCCCCGCATTCTGCCATCTGTCAATTGCGGCTCATCAAAACGTGAGGGAATCGCCAACATCGGAAAATCTTTGTCGCCTGCAAGCGTTTTTCCAGCCTGATTGCGGATCACAAAATAAATCGTATTGAAATGATCTACCCGTAAGATTTGCTCAATCGCAGAGGGTAAATCGACTTGAACTATGCCCTCTTCTCTTTTTAACCTCGTGCTGAGAGCCCAACAGGTATCTGAAAGACTTTGGTCAAACGCGATTTGCGCCGGCGCCCATGCGAGCCAATAAACCAACCCGCCGCCCATCAGATTGACGAATAACAACGGTACGATCAACCATCGTAATAGTGTCTGGCGAATGCTGGGCTGGAATGGCTTCAAGGTACTTTTTCTTCTTCCAGCATATAACCAAACCCACGAATGGTTCTGATCATCACTTTAGAATTCTGCAATTTAAGCCGAATACGCGATATATAAACTTCAATCGCGTTCACTGTCATATCCTCTCCATGCTCCAGGATGGCATCGATGATCTGCTGCTTGGACACCACGCGTGATTCTTGTTGCAACAAATATTCAAGAATATTCCACTCTCTCACGGATAACTCCAGCGCCTGTCCGTCAACCGAAGCGCGTTTAGTCAGAGACTCCAGAGTCAGATGTCCCAACTTCACTTCTGATGATTTCGTCGAACTTCGTCTCACCAAAGCCTTGATACGGGCAACCAGCTCCAAAGTTGAAAAGGGCTTCACCAGATAATCATCTGCGCCCAACTCCAGCCCTTTCACTCTGTCCGATATTGCATCACGGGCAGTCAATAACAGCACCGGCAAAGCATTTTTCTTACCCGTCCGCAGGCGGCGCAGCACCTCAAAACCGTCAATATCTGGCAAACCGATATCGAGAATCATGACGGAAATTTTTTGAAGTTCTGCGATAAAACATGCATCTTCCCCGTTGTAGGCAACATCAACGAGCATCCCTTGCTCACGCAACATCTGAGCCACTCCCTCAGATAATATTTTGTCATCTTCAACTAACAGAACATGCATACATTTGCCCGAAACCTTTGTGATAGTGCACGACATCCGAATAGTATTTATTAACAACAGGACTTACGCAAAATTGTCCCGATAAGATGAAACAAGCTTCTTGTGCTTTTGGGAACATCATTTGCGAGTGATGCTCGTTGACCAGTTGGTATATGTAACCTGAAACTCTGGCTACACCAGTTGCCAGAACTGGCAATAGGCTTTACAACAAGCAGCAATAACGTCTCTCGAGCGGTTGTACACAAGCCCTGAAGAATCAACATTGGCATGATATCAATGTATCCATGAATAAAAATGGCAAATACTCTCTGATGCATAAAAAAACCCGCATCACGCGGGCTTTTTTTATTTTTCACTCTTCAGATAAGTTCATCCAGAATGATCTAACATTCAATATTTCTGCGACAGTTACCGCATTCCCGATCACTAGTATTACTTAAAACAGGAAAAAGACGTTGTTTGATAAACAAACGTTTCAACAATTATTTAGCGAATTTCTGTGCAAGCTGATTCATTTTTTCAGCACGCTTTTTTAATGATTCTGCTTCGGCGGCTTCGGCTTTCTTTTGACGCTCAAATTCTGCTTGTAATTTGATCCTCTCCGCATTTTTCTTTGCACGTTCTTTCAGCAAATCTTCTGCATGTGCCTTATGTTCGTCAGTAATCGTATCTGTAGGATTACCATCCAAATCAAAACGTGTACTGGCTTTAGCGATTTTTTGCAGGTATTTCGTCGATTTTGTGTGGTAAGCCAACGCCATCCTCAACGCTTTGCGGTTGGTATCCGGTAATTTCGCCAGGATTTGCTTGTCAATTCCGATGGTCAAAGGTTCATTGTTGAGAAAAACCGGAAATGCTTCCTTCAGCGTTTTAAGCAACTCCTGAGGAACAGAGACTGGTATTGGCGTACTTTTAATATTCATGAAAAATCGAACGAAGATTGTGGCGTAATCCGATAGCATAACATAGCCAGCGCGTTGCCTGACGGAATGAAGGTGAGCGATGCTTGCACCACATCAAATTCCTGTATCGATCATGCAATAAAAATATCAACCGTGAATCGTGATCAGTAAACCATTTTTACTGATTACCAATGATCCAGTCCGAAATAATTTGTACTGCCTCTTTTTCCATGCCGATAAAACCATGCCAATGATTTCCAGCACAGACATCGCCAGAGGGATTCCCACCGCCATCAACAAAAACAAGCTTTTTCGCAGGTGCATTGACCAGTCCACGGATAACAGAAGGCACAGCACTTGGCGGACACTGGACACAAGCATCTTTCTGATGATGTAAAACTAATGTCGGAACTCGAATAGCTGACAACTCCTGAGCATTAACCGCTCCCGTTTTTTTGATATTCACAATACTGGATGTGAGTACCAGTCCCGCGATTCCTATATCTTGATATTTAATGGCAGTAGCGGTTGCAGACACAGAACCCCGACTCGTTCCAATTATCCATAATGGGGCAGAACTCAGTGTCTTGACATACTTCAGCACTTCCTGCACATCCACCATGTGTGAGTCACTGATGCGATCGGCATATCCGAGATCGTCAGAATCACTTGGACGGCCAAAAATCGCTACATTGAACTGATGAGAGGTGAAATAGGATTCAGAGCGTACAAGAAAATTGTTACTTCCTGGCTTACCGTTTTCAATTTTGCCAAAACCTCCGCCACTACCCGGAAACAATACTACTGTTGCCTTTGCCTGTTCGACTGGCTCCCAGAAGAGCGTTGTTTTTACCTCTGGACGAGTAGGTATTTTAAATAACACACCATTTGCGTACAAGGTAGACGAGTAAATCATACACGCCACTAAAAATATTCGTTTATATAGAGATGCCATCTGAGTGTTTGCGCCGAATGTAAAGTAAGCAATAGCTCTATTTTAAGCTCTTCAAACTGACTATTTTCAAGTCTGTGCAACACACTCCCTACCTTCACGCGATGTCGTTTGCCAGTCAACGTCTTCATATACATACGAATCAACATAGCTACCTGACCTTCGATAGGTACTCGATCAAAACTGGCACTCAGACAATATTGACTCAGCTTGATGAAATCGGCGTTTAGCCCAAAACATACTGTAAAAAATATCAAAATATTTTAGTAATGCCGTCAACCAAAGTTTTGATAGACCGTTATTAGCAATGCATACGGTATCAATCAGTGCACCCAACCACAAATAAAGGAAATTAAAATGAAAAAACTGATCTCTGCTCTCATCGTTAGTCTGTTTGCTGTTTCCGCATTTGCTGCGGATGCACCGGCACCAGCCGCATCTGCACCAGCTGCTGCATCTGCTGAAGCATCAGCACCGAAAGCAAAAAAAGTTAAAAAAGCGAAGAAAGCGAAAAAAGCTGATGCTAGCGCATCTGCAGCCGCACCAGCAGCATCCAAATAAGTATGAAACTAATCCTCACTTTGCAGTGAGGAAACGCAAAAAAGCCCTGCATACCACGCTGGGCTTTTTTGCGTGTGTGTCACAAAAAAGCAGGAACATTGCAATAGTACGAAATCAGACGATCAAAATTGCATCATCAACTATGCAACAATTAGACTGAGCTATTTTTTTCTTTTGATCCGCCTGTTAAGAACTTCCCATACTGGCGTTGACGAAGTACTTAGTTTAGATCTGATATTCTCAACAAGAGAAACTGCGTATTCTGGCTGACACGCCCCTGACTGCACCATCAATGCAGTAGCTCCCTCAGCAATACCAATCGCACGCTCTTTCGAGATCAGCGATGTTGCATACCCCTTTTCCATTTCCTGCATTACTTGTTCAAGCACTGCACGCATGGAATTCTGCGCTTCAGGCAATATGCCAAACTGTTGCCAGTCAATGACTTTGGCAGGGTCTTGTATGTAATAGTCAAATAAATCTTCGAGTCGCTTTGTGTAACGGCTATCGATCTCCAGATGATTCAATAGTTCCAACGCCAGTTTTAGCGACTCATACCCACCTGCCTCTGATACTCTGCCGGACTTCTTTACCAGTGACAAATTACACTTACCCAGTTGTATCACAAACGCTTCTATGGCCTTTAGTTTAAGGGCGTCTTTGTTAACTCTGTGTTGCACATGTCTGAGATATTCGGATTTTTCTGCCATATAAGCCCATTGCTCAAAACTCGGGACAGATAAGTCTCCCCTATCCCAGTTTTCAACCAAAAGCTCATATTCCTCCATCAAATTGATTTTATTTTGCAGGGCATCCATAGTAATTACATCGACTGATCTGATTCAGTTCTGAATATTGGGGAGGTTTCTTGCCATTGCTTGAAAGCAAGCGATAACTGAATAAGATGAAATTTCATTTTTTCACTTGCTGGATGCCAACAAAAAATCATTCTGATGTTGGTAATAGCGTTGATCTTGAATTGAATCCACTAATTGCCGGGCTTTTCGTCGTTGGACTTGTATCTTGCTATAGGTTTCCGTCGGCATTGGGTTGTGTGTCATTAACTCTTTCATGGAGGCCGTGTGAAAATCACCTCTGATACTTAAATTTTTTGCCACCTTGTCAGTCCTCATCATCGATAGATTGCGGTGAAAAAATAAACAACGATTCACTTAATGCAACAAAAACAACATAAATAATTTTCAACTATATCTCTGCGCCACTCTTTTTGTAACTTCTTTCATGCCATTGATAAATAGTTGACTGTGATTTTTAGCTTAAAACGCCATACGATAAATATGTTGGGTAATTTTCTGACATCTAATTATTCTAACCTCAGTATATGACCATCTGATGGCATACAAAAATGACCGTGAGAAAAGTGATACATCGGCAGCCAATACACAACAGGGATGATGAATCATGTTCAGTACCAGCGATCAATCAGCGCTTTGCCTTATTCCCTGCTTCAATTCGCCCTACAATCAATAACATCAACATTATTATCTGATGGTCGTGATGATTCAGTCGTCTTTGCTAGCGATGCGCCGCTCTCTTAACTCTGATAGCGAACTATGCTGCCGCCCCTGCAGATCAAAATTCTCCGCGGAGAGCCAAAGTTCAAATGCTTTTCTGATCACTGGCCATTCACTATCAATGATGGAAAACCAGGCAGTATCCCGTGAACGCCCCTTATAAACGATGGCCTGCCGGAAAATTCCTTCAAAACTAAAACCAAAACGATTTGCGGCCTGGCGTGATGGCATATTCAGACTGTCGCATTTCCATTCATATCGACGATACGCTAAAGTATCAAATGCGTATTGCATCAGTAAAAATTGAGCCTCCGTTGCAGCAATGGTTCGTTGCAGTAAAGGTGAATAGGTAATGTGTCCGACTTCAATAACTCCGTTGATCGAGTCAATGCGCATCAATGCCAGAGTTCCAACGGCGCGCTGCGTTTTATGGTCAATGACAGCAAAATGTAAAGGATCTAGGCTCATTGAAGCTTTTGCAAGATACGCTTGATATTCAGCGAGCGTAGCAAACGGCTCGTGCGGAAGATAAGTCCATAAATGTCCGTCCTCAGCTGCGCGATAGGCGAGGAACAGATTCTCCCCATGCGCTGCCGGATCTAATGGTTCCAGATGACAGTAATGTCCTTGCAAAGTAATTTTGGAAGGTTTCGGTCTCTCTTTCCAGTCGAGAACCTCCTCACCGATTGCTTGCCCATACTGGTTTGTTCTTGTCATGAAATATCAGTCTTTCTTTCATAGAAAAATCCATGAAAAGCTTCATGGCATGATCAAAAATATCACACTATGATCGATTTATAACGCCAAGAAGCATCTCGCTATGCGAACTGTATGCTTCTTACCACTGTGTGCCAATGGATATACCAGCTGAACAAACCATGCTTCTGTAGCAGCGTATGGTTCAATGATAAATATCAAGCATCTCAACAGCTAATGCGACGTGGTTAAAAATAGGTCACGCTGCCAATAGAGACACCATAATTGATGTCAAGCTGCCGTTGCGTGTTTACTTTGTTGTCAGCTTTATTATTAAACAACATAGCACCTTCACTCACAAAATCCAGTCAAAGAAGTGTCAATCGCCCGGCCTTGAAAACAACAAACTGAAATAATCGAGTAGGGCAATAAATTACCAACTTGGAATGAAATTTTAATATTAAATATCAACAATATCAGATCACTTTACAATTGAAATTGTCGTATGAAAATTGCTTTTCGATATTTTTTGCACAGTAGTTGTATCAGCCTATGTAGTTTGCTGATGACACCAGTATTTGCCAAAACGATCCCCTCCCCTCCGGAGTCCATCGAAATTATGGTGGAAGATGCTGCTGATCCATTTTCTAAAGCTGATGGCACTGGTTATGCAAACGATCAGGTGGTGGCGGCATTTTCCGCTGTCGGTGTTGACATCAAATTCAATGTCGTACCTTACGTAAGGTGCAAAAAAAATGACGCTTGATGGTTTTGCTGTTGCATGTATGAACATGAGTTGGGATCAGAAATTTTCGGGAAAAATCATCTTTGGTGATTCGCCATTATTTTCTGTCACACCAACGTACTATGAACGAATTCAACACCCGCTTACCGCCAGAAGCGAAGTTGACCTCGGCAAAGGAATCGTGATTGATATCGTGCATGATTATGAATATCCCCGGTCGGTCATGCAAACCCAGTCACGCGGTGCAACATTCGATCATGCACGTAGCGAGCAAGGCAATCTTAAAAAACTCGTAGCTGGCAGAGTCAACACTGCACTAGTGATGAATAATGAACTTGATACAGAAAATTTCCCCATCGAAGATAGCGATATACGACAACAAGTACGTGTCGCGTTTCATAGCACGTCGAATCAACATTCTTATATAGGTTTCAGCACGCAGCATCCACAAGGCTTATGGGCATTAGAAAAATTTAAGCACGGTATGAGAATCATCAATGCAGATAAAGAATTGAAAAAACGTCTCAAAGAAAAGTGGGAGAAATCTTCGTCAAAAAAGTAACTATTGCCTACGAGCCTGATGAATACAGGTCTAATTCAGTCTGAGGTAAAAACTTGTTTATCGTTGTGAATGTCTTCTTGTCATATCGACGACTTTACAAGCCCTCGGCGTATTTCAAAAAATTAAGTAAAAAAAAGCCCACAAATTTGTGGGCTTAAATCCAAACCTTTTGCGGGTCCGGAGGAGACAAATACACTTTACCGCAGCGCAGCAAATCTCTCCAATTTCAAATTACCATATCGACTATTCATAACAGATATATCTTCATCCGTACTGACTCAAAGATAAACCTACTTGCATATCGTTCGTGGCTCAACGCAGCATCATTTGGTGAGTGCACTAACGATTCACTTAACACTGATTGGAATGAGCAAGATGCCGAAAGTTATTTATCTTGCTGATCAGATACGCTCAAAAATAACTGCGATTCCCTGACCACCACCTATACACATAGTCACCAGCGCATATTTTCCATTGGTGCGCTGCAATTCATAGATCGCCTTAGTAGCAATAAAAGCACCAGAGCAACCAACCGGATGACCGAGAGCAATAGCACCACCATTCGGATTGGTTTTTGCCGGATCGAGGCCAAGTCCCTTATTGACAGCAATCGCTTGCGCTGCAAATGCTTCATTCGCCTCGATCACATCCATCTGATCGAGTGTCAAACCTGCTTTTTTCAGTGCAAGCTTAGACGCAGGTATGGGTCCTTCCCCCATGATCTCGTTAGGAACCCCAGCAATCGCGTAAGAGACCAAGCGGGCAATTGGTGTCTGATTCGCTTTTGCTGCCGCAACCGCATCCGCCAATACAAAAAATGCTGCGCCATCATTAATACCAGATGCGTTTCCGGCCGTCACCGTCCCCTCTTTTTTGAAAGCAGGCTTCATTTTTGCCAACGCTTCCAGCGTGCTGTTTGACTTAACATGCTCATCCGTATCAAACACCACTTCACCCTTTCGTGTTTGCTGAACAATCGGCACAATTTGTGATTTGAAACGGCCTTCGGCTACTGCAATGCTGGCACGGCGTTGAGATTCCAGTGCAAAGGCATCTTGTTCTTCGCGAGAAATATTCCATTTGGTAGCAAGATTTTCTGCTGTAATCCCCATATGGCCGACACCAAAAGGATCAGTCAATACCGCCACCATCATATCAATGGCTTTGGTATCGCCCATTCTGGAGCCACTACGCAGCGCTGGCATCATGTAACTGCCGCGTGACATGACTTCCACGCCACCGCCAATACCATACTCAAAATCGCCGAGCAGAATGTTCTGCGCCGCAGTCACGATCCCCTGCAAACCCGATGAACATAGGCGACTGACTTGCATCGCAACAGAATCCATTGGCAATCCTGCCTGGATAGAAGCAACGCGGGAAACATACGCGTAACGTGAATCCGTTGGAATGCAAGTTCCCACAACAGCATTGCCGATCTGCTGAGGATCAATGCCAGAACGGGCAATTGCTTCCTTCATCACGATACCTGCCAATTCTGCTGGCTCCATAGTGGAAAGTGAGCCTCCAAAAGTACCAATAGCAGAGCGGGCGGCACCTAATACAACGACTTCTTTACTCATGTGAACTCCATTCAATCATTAATATGCTTATTTAATACGGCTTATTTAATCAATCTGATGAGCACATAAAAAACACGTCATCAGACCTTATTTCATGATTCGCATTGCAGAATGCTGCTTTTTTAACAGCATACCAACTGATCGTCGTTTGGATTAAACGCGCCATCTTTGGGGATAAGGATAATTATCCAGAATTGTTCAAGTACCTATTGTCTTTAACATTCATATATATATCAGGATTGATGTGCATTTTCCAATGTCAGCCTGATTATTTCAGAACACCGAAATCACGCCAACGCGGTAGCACTCAGGAATTCAGTTAATTTCAACTTGGAATCCGATGAGAAAACACCCATGACAATATACTGACGAATCATATCGTGTCGGAAGGAGTTAGGTACTTACCAACAACTCGTAGTTGCGCTGACGACCAGAATGCTCCTTAGTTTTATGCGTACTCACCATAATAATATCTGTCATAGTTAAGAATACGTAAGGCCTGCAACATCAAAGTAATAATTACAGGATAGAGATAGAGGAATAGTTACTTTTCACAATCATTTATCAAAAATTAAAAATATATAAAATTAACTTTACATATTATTTAATACATCGTTTTATCCCAGGTAGCAGGCTTTAGTGGTGTATAAAAAAACAAATTCACATCATGAAAAAGCCCGGCCTGTCGATGAGTCAGGCCGGGCTTTTCTATTGATATCGTCGATGCGTGACAGTTACATCGCTGCTCTCAAACCAACGAACCAGCGGCGGCCTGGCGCAGCTTCGTAATAACGACTATTGCCATCATTAACGATGACCGAGCCGGCGTATTTTTTATCCAGTACATTATCGAGTCGGCCAAATAAAAATAATTTCGTTTTACCAAGGCGGAAGCCATAGCTGCTGCGGATATTCAAAATACCGTAGCCTGAAGCGACATCACTGTTCACATCATTCACATACACTTTGCTCTCCGTTTTCCATTCCAGTGCCGCACTCAATGCATCATTAAACTGATACTGAGCGTCAGCAAATAAGCTATGTGAAGGAGCACCAGGTAAGCGATTACCCGCAGCAATCATCACATTTTGTGCATTGACATAGGACTTCTGAAAACTGGCATCCAGCCAGGTATAAGTAACATGGGTCGTCAGCTTTTTCGCAAAAAGTGCAGGCTGACTCCAATTAGTCTGCCATGACACTTCTGCACCGCGTCGCTCTACGCTGTCTACGTTCTGATAAATCGAGCGGCCATTTAATACCAACGAAGGCACAATTTCATTGCTACTACGGGCACTGAAGACAGCCATATCCAGCGTGTGGTCGCCACTGCGTATCTTCGCACCCACTTCCGCTTGCGTACTGGTTGATGGCAATAAACCGAGATTAGGCCCGGTTCCGTTCGAACGATAAGCAACTTCTGCCAGAGTCGGTGTTTCAAAGCCTTTACCCATGTTAGCGTACAGATTCATGTCATCGGTCACCTGCCAGATCAGGCCAACAACCGGACTGGTATTGTGATACTCCACACTGCCGCTGTCATTTGGACTAGCCGCCGTGATGTAATGATCATCCACCTCCAACTTCACACGACTGTTACGAATACCTGCCGTAGCTCTCCATTGCGGTGCAAATGTCCAGTCCATCTGAGCAAAAAAATCAAGATTTCTGGCTCGGTCATCCTCATTCCGCCGGACATCGCCCGGTGTACCAGCGTTGTTCACAAACCCACGGCGCAGCTCATGTAGCTTATCCGTTTCTACACCGACAACCCAGTTCAGAGGCAAATGATTGACCCGCATTTTATGCGTCCAGTTCGCGCCTGCGCCGCTGTAGTCACGGTCCAGATCGACCACGCCACCAGCCGTATTCAACGCAACGCCACTGAGGCCCAGATATTGCGTTAATTGACGCTGTCCGCCGTAGAGTCTGGCATTCAAGCTATCGCTATCCGATAATTGATGATCAACAACCAGACCCGCCTGTTTTTGGGTGATTGTTTTACGGGTATCAAACGATAACGCAGCGGCAATCACCTGCCGAGGATTCTTTTCAAAATCAGCCCTGGTCAGCCCCAGAGGGTCTTGTGCCTTGGGTTGATCAAATTGATTCAGGACTGCCGTCACTGTTGTATCCGCAGAAGGGCGCATAACCAGCTTGGCAGCCAGTTGCGTCCGTTCAGCGGCACTATGATCACGTGAGCCATCGGTCGTGAATTTTGACACGTCGATCATTCCACCTATCGTATCGTTACCCGCAGCAAATGCGGCGCCTGTCTGACGCTGTCCATCTGATCCCGCCCCGACACTGACCATGCCTGTCGTTGCTTCGCCCGCACGTGGCGGATTCCGGGTAAACACCTGAACGACGCCACCAGCAGCGTTACCATACATCTGCGCCATTGGTCCACGCAAAACCTCGATACGCGATGCAGCCGTCAGACTGGCAGTGGCCGCCTGCCCTTGACCATCAGGCATCGTTGCCGGAATTCCATCAACCAATATCCTGACACCACGAACACCAAACGTAGAACGTGTGCCAAATCCACGTACGGAAACCTGCAAATCCTGTGCATAATTCTCACGATTTCTGACTTGGACACCCGGAACAGCTGACAGTAATTCGGATAAATTCACTAATGGCGTAGTGGCACTGAAGCTATCAATCTGCACCACATCAATCGCCGCTGCCGCATCAAATCGACTCTGTGCCGAACGATTGGCACTGACAACTACCTGAGGTAATACCGTCGATGAAATCGACGGTGATTGTGCATCAGTTTGTGTTTGTGCCTGGGCGAGTGACATGCTCAGCGCAACTGCGACAGCAAACGCACATGGCAACATCGGTGGCATAGCTTGGGAAAGATTTTTCATTGTTTGTCTCTTATTTTCTATGTTTTATGTATTACTTCATCTGACTTTGTTCATATCGCTTACTTCACAGCGCCACTTCAAGTCAGTTACTTAATATCATTTGTTAGCACGCCACTCTTGATCTGCTTTTGATCTTCTTTTGAGTGCCAGACGCTATGTAGTCACTACTTGATGACAACACCCCAGGGCAATTTGCCGACAGCAACGTCACGCAGCCTGGTGTTTAGTTGCGTATCGATGACGGATACGCTATTGGAACGGCCATTAGCAACATACAATTTTTTACCGTCTGGTGTCAGTGCCATATTCCATGGCCGCTGACCAACGGCAACGGTCGCAACAATCTGGTTATTTGTTGTATCAATCACAGAAACACTCGCAGCGCCTCCATTGGATATGTACACTTTGCTGCCATCCGGGTGTACAGCAACGCCATTGGCACGCACACCTGCCTTGATTTTTGTCATGATGGAAAAATCACGTGTATCAATCACATAGACTTCACTACTGTTTTCGGTAGCAACATACGCACGGCTGCTGTCCGGCAAAAAACCGATACCACGTGGTCGTGCACCGACTGGCACCTGAGCAACTTGTTTGCGGCTGGAAAAATCGATGATATCGATAGCATCCCCTTCTTCTGCGCTAACAAAAATCAAACGACCATCAGGGCTGAAAACCGCATGTTCAGGATTTTTCCCTTTGACTGGAATAGTAAATGCCAGCTTATTTATACGGGTATCAGTGATCGCGACCTCATTTTTTTCTTCCACAGCAGCCACAACCCAACGCCCATCCGTTGAAATGGACACCCCTTCCGGAGATTCACCTAATGGAATACTGTGTGCTTTGGTACGAGTACGCATGTCAATCAATTGCAGGCTGTTATTTGGCTGATCGCTGACGTAGAGCCAGTGCTGATCGCTACCTGCAGCTAAGCCACGTGGTTTCTTGCCTGCGGGTATTTCCGCTACGACGCTGTCATCAGCGGTATCAATCACTGTGACCGTACCCGTACCTTCATTCGGAACATAAGCAAACGGTGCAGCCACAGAAAGAATCGGCAATGCTGCCAAAATAGCCGCAACATATCTGCGTTTGAGTAAACGATCAACAATGATCTGATGACTAAACATGACAACTCCCGTTAAAAGCAGACTCCAGAAAAAGCACTGAATATCTGCATCAATCAATAAAAAAGGCACAGCGCCAGGCTGGATGAAATTTATTGCGCCTGACTCAATTGCTCCAGAATCGCTGGATTTTCCAGTGTAGAAATATCTTGCGTAATGCTTTCTCCCTTCGCCAGCAAACGCAACAAACGTCGCATAATCTTTCCGGAACGGGTTTTTGGTAAATTATCGCCAAACCGGATTTCCTTAGGTTTGGCAATCGGACCAATTTCTTTGCCAACCCAGTTGCGTAATTCCTGCGCGAGTTTTTTCGCATCATCACCGACAGGTCGCGCCTGTTTCAACACAACAAAAGCACAAATGGATTCACCAGTCGTGTCATCTGGTTTACCTACCACGGCAGCTTCTGCCACCAACGGGTGTGCAACCAGCGCGGATTCAATCTCCATCGTTCCCATCCGATGACCAGACACATTCAGGACATCGTCAATACGCCCTGTGATCGTAAAATAGCCTGTCTCTGCATGACGAACCGCGCCATCGCCAGCCAGATAAACCTTACCGCCGAGTTCTTCCGGAAAATAACTTTTCTTATAACGCTCAGGATCGTTCCAGATCGTTCTGATCATTGATGGCCATGGCCGGGTTACTGCCAGCAAACCACCTTGTCCATTCGGTAATTCATGACCGGTTTCATCGACAATCGCTGCCATAATGCCCGGCAACGGTAACGTGCAGGAACCCGGCACCATCGGCGTTGCTCCTGGCAATGGCGTGATCATGTGACCGCCTGTTTCTGTCTGCCAGAACGTATCCACAATCGGGCAACGCTCACGGCCAATATTTTTATAGAACCACATCCACGCTTCCGGATTAATAGGCTCACCGACTGAGCCCAGCAAACGTAAACTGGACAAGTCGTAGTGGCTTGGATGGAATACAGGATCGAGATCAGCAGCCTTGATCAGCGAGCGAATCGCAGTCGGTGCTGTGTAAAAAATTGTTGCCTTGTGCTTTTGTATCATGCTCCAGAAGCGTCCTGCGTCCGGATATGTAGGAACACCTTCAAAAACAATCTCGGTCGCGCCTACTGCCAGCGGACCATAAGCGATATAACTATGACCAGTCACCCAACCGATATCCGCAGTACACCAGAAAATATCCGTTGGTTTGATATCAAAGCTCCACTTCATCGTCAGCATGGCCCACAGCAAATAGCCACCGGAAGAATGTTGCACGCCTTTTGGCGTACCAGTAGAACCTGATGTGTAGAGAATAAATAATGGATGCTCAGCACTTACCCATTCCGGTTCACAAATGGCATCCTGATCACGGACCAAATCCTGCATCAGGATATCCCGACCACTGACCATCGCAACATCAGTACCAGTGCGTTGATACACGACTACATGGCGCACAGCGTCGCAAGCGCCCATAGCTAATGCCTCATCCACAATCGACTTCAGTGGTAAAGATTTACCCCCACGCACTTGCTGATCGGCAGTCACCACCACCACTGCACCGGCATCCACAATGCGCTCCTGTACCGACTTGGCGCTGAATCCACCAAAGACAACGGAATGAATCGCACCGATACGGGCACAAGCCTGCATGGCGACGATGCCTTCTACGGACATCGGCATATAAATGACAACACGATCACCTTTTTGCACACCAAGTGATTTCAATCCATTAGCGAAGCGACAGACTTTCTGATGCAATTCGCGATAACTGACATTGGTCACTTCTCCGCCATCCGCCTCAAAAATAATCGCCGCTTTATCTGCATTGCCATTATTCAGGTTACGGTCAAGACAGTTGTAGCTGACATTGAGCAATCCATCTTCAAACCATTTATAAAATGGCGCTTCGGATTCGTTCAATGTTGTTGTGAATTCCTGTTTCCAGAGCAGATTTTCTTTTGCCAGGCGGTTCCAGAATCCCTGGTAATCCTGCGCAGCCTCGGCACACAATGCGGAATAAGCAGGCATCCCGGAAACAGTGGCATTGTTGATGAAATCATCAGAAGGCATGAACGTAAGATGTTCAGTACGAATGGTGTCTGTTGTCATGTTTTTATACTTTTATGAAGAGAAAGAATGAATTTACCTTGTTGGCTAATACGCAAAAGCCATGCCATTCATCTGAAACTCAATCGAAATTGATCCGGCATTCATCTGGTGCTGCTTCTGAATTTTGCCTTCAGCCTCGACACACCTTCCCCACTTGCTCGTTCCGTCGTCATCCGATCAACAGCCACAAACTTCATGCTGAAGGATGCGGCATCTGGTATGACAGAAAATATATTTTTTGATCATTTTCATTTCCAAAAAATATAAGTGACACAATTTGGAACACTTTTTACGCCACCTGTTCGAAAAAAATACAGTGTCAGCAAAAGTTCCTGGAACAGCTACTTTTGGCAGCTTCAATGTCAGGTTTTCATAGACAAGCTGGTGCTGGCAAAGTCGCTTCCACCGCACCTTAAGCGACATGGCACACAGATTGCTCAATAGCTGTTGTGCTCAGAATACTGATGCAACAGATGAACAGATCAACGTAATTAAAAAACCATAGCGATGGCAAACATGCCTGAGCCAACTTAAACAGGAGAACTATCATCACTACCTCAACAGACTTCCTCGGCGTGAAAAATCCTTTTGCGCAACGCTACGACAACTTTATTGGCGGCCAGTTTGTTGCTCCGGTAAAGGGTGCGTATTTTGAAAACGTCAGCCCTATCAATGGCAAAGTATTTTGCGAAGTGGCCCGCTCTACTGCAGAAGACGTAGAACTGGCACTGGATGCAGCTCATGCAGCTAAGGCAAGCTGGGGTAAGACATCACAGGCAGAACGCGCGAATATCCTGAATAAGATCGCTGATCGTATCGAAGCCAACCTGGTCACTATCGCTACTGCAGAAACAATCGATAACGGTAAGCCTATCCGCGAAACCATGGCCGCAGATATTCCGCTGGCGATTGATCATTTCCGTTACTTTGCCGGTTGCATCCGTGCGCAGGAAGGTTCTGTTGCTCAGATCGACTCCGAAACTTACGCTTATCATTTCCATGAGCCACTCGGCGTTGTTGGTCAGATTATTCCGTGGAATTTCCCGATTCTGATGGCGGTATGGAAGATGGCGCCAGCATTGGCTGCCGGCAACTGTATCGTGCTGAAACCAGCTGAACAAACACCAGCATCGATCATGGTGTTGATTGATATCATCAAAGATCTGTTGCCAGCAGGTGTATTGAATGTTATCAATGGCTTTGGTCTGGAAGCAGGCAAGCCACTAGCGTCCAGCAAGCGTATCGCCAAAATCGCCTTCACAGGCGAAACCGGCACTGGTCGTCTGATCATGCAATACGCAGCGCAAAATCTGATTCCAGTCACGCTGGAACTGGGTGGAAAATCACCAAACATTTTCTTTGCAGATGTGATGGATCAGGACGATGCATTCTTTGATAAGTGTCTCGAAGGCTTTGCGATGTTCGCGTTGAACCAAGGTGAAGTCTGTACCTGCCCTTCCCGCGTATTGATTCAAGAATCGATTTACGAGCGTTTCATGGAGCGTGCAGTCAAGCGTGTTGCCGCCATCAAACAAGGCAATCCACTCGACAGCTCAACCATGATCGGTGCGCAAGCATCTCAGGAACAGCTCGAAAAAATCCTGTCCTACATGGATATCGGCAAGCAAGAAGGCGCTACATTACGTATTGGTGGCGCTCGTCAGCAACTGGGTGGCGACTTCGAAGGCGGCTACTATGTTCAGCCGACTATTTTTGAAGGCAATAACAAGATGCGCATCTTCCAGGAAGAAATCTTTGGCCCAGTCGTGTCTGTCACCACCTTCAAAGATGAAGCCGAAGCACTGGAAATTGCCAATGATACGTTGTACGGCCTTGGCGCTGGCTTGTGGACTCGTGATGGCTCCCGCGCTTTCCGCGTAGGTCGTGGCATACAGGCTGGTCGTGTCTGGACTAACTGCTATCACCTGTATCCTGCTCACGCAGCATTTGGTGGCTACAAGCAGTCTGGTATCGGCCGTGAAAATCATAAGATGATGCTGGATCACTACCAACAAACTAAAAATCTGCTGGTCAGCTATAGCCCGAATGCTCTCGGATTCTTCTGATTCAACTTTGTTGCTGACAAAGTAATGCACTGACTGACCGCAGACCCGGCTCCTTACCGGCTCTGCGGTTTTTTTCTGGATACTGAGATGATAATGAACACCATCAACAACATCGTTGCTACAGAAGACGCCATATCTCTGCTCATGAGCCTCAAGAATCAATACGGACCATTGATTCTATTGATGTCTGGCACAGTTGAAGAAGGTAGTTTGCCTATGTGCTATCAGCAGCATGAACTGCATCTCGGTCCAGACAGTATTTATGTCGGAGAAATAGGTGACACTCCTTTCTTCATGACGTCTGAGCAGCTGTCATACTGGAAAGATACGAACCTGAAAATTGATATCGCTCATATTGAAATGAATGTCGATACCGATGTCAACGTGGATGAGGAAATCAGTTCTTTTGACGACGCTATCAAAAGACGTTTCCTGACTTGCTCTGACATGTGTGATGAAGAAGAAAATTTATTATTGGAAAAATTTTTTCTGCCGGGCCGCAGATAACAACTAAGCTATTTCAATCTTACTCATAAGCTCCTAACAACACGCTCATCAATACACGCATCGTCATACAGAAGCCGCTATCACGCGGCTTCTTTGCTTTTCAGGATTGGAATGTATCTCCTGTAGAAACAGAGAAAACAAGGTATCAGGTGTTTCATCGGCATCTGTCATGTTTTGAAACACTGCCCATTTTTGACGCAACATTTATTCTGAAAAACCGTCTTTTTTCGCCCTTTTCAGCATGATTAACGCAGAAAAAAGATGGCACGCAGATTGCGTAGTTAAGCGCAGGGGTTGATCTGATCAAGACAGTACCCTCAAAAAAATGACTCATAGAGCCACCAATAAAATAGGAGCAGCATATGTACAAGAAAATATTAGGGACACTGATTCTAAGCACGCTTTCCGGAGCCATGACGGCACATGCCGCAGGTGTCACGGATGCGATGATTGCGAATGACGCAAAATCTGGCAATGACGTTTTATCTTACGGTATGGGTACTGAGGGTCAACGTTATTCTGCGCTGACACAGATCAATACCAAAACCGTTTCCAAGTTAGTACCGGCATGGTCATTTTCTTTTGGTGGTGAAAAACAGCGTGGACAAGAATCACAACCATTAATCCATAACGGAAAAATGTTTGTCACAGGTTCCTACTCACGTATTTTCGCTCTGGATATGAAGACCGGTGCCAAATTATGGAAGTACGAACATCGTCTTCCTGAAGGCATCATGCCTTGCTGCGATGTGGTAAACCGTGGTGCTGCCCTGTATGACAATCTGGTCATCTTCAGCACGCTGGATGCCCAATTAATCGCTTTGGATCAGGATACAGGTAACGTCGTCTGGAAAGAAAAAGTGGACGACTATGCAGCTGGCTACTCTAACACTGCTGCGCCGCTGATCGCCAAAGGTCTCTTGCTGACAGGTGTATCCGGTGGTGAATTTGGTGTCGTTGGCCGCGTTGAAGCCCGCGACCCACGCACAGGACAATTGGTATGGGTGCGTCCTACAGTCGAAGGCCACATGGGCTATAAATTCGATAAAGACGGCAAAAAAACAGAAATCGGTATTTCTGGCACGACCAATAAAACCTGGCCTGGTGACTTGTGGAAAACGGGTGGTGCAGCAACCTGGCTGGGCGGTACATTTGATGCAAAAACTGGTCTGGCCTACTTCGGTACTGGCAACCCTTCTCCATGGAACAGCCATTTGCGTCCTGGTGACAACCTCTACTCCTCTTCCACTGTGGCGATCGATGTGGCGACTGGCCAGATCAAATGGCATTATCAGACAACGCCGCACGATGGCTGGGATTATGACGGCGTGAATGAGTTTGTCACTTTTGACATGGGTGGAAAACGTCTGGGCGGAAAAGCCGACCGTAACGGTTTCTTCTACGTGATCGATGCAACGACAGGTAAGCTGGAAAATGCCTTCCCATTCGTGAAGAAAATTACCTGGGCAACCAGTATTGATTTGAAAACTGGTCGTCCTAATTTTGTTGATGCCAATCGTCCTGGCGATCCGACAAAAGGTGATGGAAAAACAGGCTCGACGGTCTTTGCTGTTCCGTCTTTCCTCGGTGGTAAAAACCAGATGCCAATGGCATATAGCCCTAAGACCAATCTGTTCTATGTGCCTGCCAATGAATGGGGCATGGAAATCCACAATGAGCCAGTCACTTACAAAAAGGGCGGTGCTTATCTGGGTGCGGGCTTTACCATCAAGACATTGCATGATGACTACATCGGTGCTTTGCGCGCGATGGATCCTAAAACAGGCAAAATCGTTTGGGAAAACAAAAATGCCGCTCCACTCTGGGGTGGTGTCATGTCTACAGCTGGCGATCTGGTCTTTTACGGAACACCAGAAGGCTTCCTGAAAGCACTTGATGCACGTACAGGTAAAGAACTGTGGAAATTCCAGACTGGCTCCGGCGTAGTTGCTCCTCCAATCACTTGGCAAGAAGGTGACACACAATATGTTGCCGTTGTCTCCGGTTGGGGTGGTGCAGTTCCTTTGTGGGGCGGTGACGTTGCCTCTAAAGTTAACTACCTGGAACAAGGCGGTTCTGTATGGGTATTCAAGCTTGCATCTAAATAAGATTTTGCTGAACTCCATTTCATAGTCACGATTGCGAAGCGATCCGGAATTGGTCTCTCCACCTCTTCCGGCTTTGGCTGGCAGATTACTCTGCCAGCTTTTTTGTCATTCGAACGCAAAAAAAACAACGAGGAGCCGATAAAGCTCCTCGTTACACAAATCCTCGTTACACAAAATCACCTGTTCACTTTCACCGAGTCACTTCATCAACACAACAGGTGCCCAACCGCTGTCATGACCGGGGCAATCTCCATTGATTATCCCTCCAGATACACTACCTGCCCTGTACGCGCCGCATCAATAATTGCCTCGGTTATTCGCAGATTGAGTAAGCCATCCCGGACAGTCACCAAAGGCTCAGCGTCGCCCTTTATTACGCGGATAAAATGCTCCATCTGTAACTTCAATGGATCAGCTCTGACCAGTCCAACTGTTCCCACTTCAAATTCCTTCCACCAAGAACGATCTTCAGGACGCGGATAGGTTTTCAAACGCATTGTTGGTATCGATAAGCTACCATTGGTTCCCGTAACGACATAGCAGTCTTCATCGTGATAGCTGGCATAAGCTTTGTTTTCCTGTGACGTCTGCTCCCAGCTGCGGGCACAGGCAGCGGTATCTGACAACATGAAATTTCCCAGAACACCGTTAGCAAATCTCAGATTAATCGCCACTGTATCTTCCACATCAAATTGACGGGTAGCGTGGCTGGAAAATGCCTGTACCGCGACGATATCGCCGCAGAGCACGCGCAAATTATGCACTTCATGAATCATATTCAGCAGCAAAGGGCCACCACCCACCTGTGCCCGCCATGGTCCATCCCGAAAATACTGATCCGGTTTCATAAATGTCGCGCTTCCCATGACGCTGACCAGCGTTCCTAACTGACCAGAAGCGATCACTTGTCTGGCCTTGTGCATAATCGGGCTATGCGCACGATGATGTCCTATCAGTATTTTTGCACCCGTTTGCTGACTGATCTTGAGTAGGGACTCGCCTTCAGCCACTGAAGTCGCTACAGGTTTTTCCAGCAAAACAGGCAAACCTGCACTGATACATTGCAATGCTTGCGGCACATGCAACGGGTTCGGCGTCGCCAACACAATCGCATCGGGCTGACCCGATGCCAGCATGTCATCGATAGAGGAAAAACAGCGAACACCAGCCTGTTTTGCCAGTATCTGTGCGGCTGGCGATGGATCGACAATGCTGGCAAGTTCTGCCTCTACGCAGGCTTGTATCACGGCAATATGCGCCTGACCAATCACGCCTGCGCCGGCAACACTGATCCGTTTTTTACTGTTTTTAAGATGAGAATCTTGCACTGCTTATCTCCTGATGCCCACGATTGGCGATGGATATATGTGATGAGTATCAAATAATCCGGCATCTGTCAGAAAAACAGCTGCCAGATAAAAACGCGGTATAAAAAGAGGCAGTACCCGGAAATGAAGTCGGAACGTCGTCAGTGCTCATCAGTTCCGGTCAGTGCTCTTTCGTGCTATTCGGCACCAGCTAGCGACGTCCAACTGCCGTTTTCCCGTTGTGATTGCGTGCAAGCGGCAATGAAACGCATACCGGCAACGCCATCAGCAATACCAGGACACAATCGTGCGCTATCCGCCGCAGCACGACCAGCGCGGCGGGCACGTATCAGTTCTGCCGCATCGCTGTAGATATTGGCAAAGGCTTCCAGCTGCCCTTCTACCTGCCCTGCTTTCATTCTGGTGGCAGCCGCAGCATCTTCACCTAACCATGCTTCTCCGCGTCGTAAAATGAAATGCGGAGCGTGTTGTGGACGTATCACCAGCAGATCCGGATCTTCCTGATGCCAGGAAAGAGAGCCGGTTGAACCAAACACACGGATTTGTAACCCCTGGCGATGCCCGGCAGCCACAAAACTGGCCCATAACATGCCGCGGACACCTTCGTTCAGTCTTAACAGCACGTGTGCATTATCATCAGAGACCCGACCTGGCACCATCGTCGTCAGATCGGCACAAACTTGCTCAACTTCCAGTCCCGTCACGAAACGCAGCAAATGATGGGCGTGTACACCAACGTCTGCTAATATCGCAGAGGCACCAACTGTATTGGCATCGGTTCGCCAGGCCATGCGTTTCAGACCTTGTTGTTCCAGTAAATCAGCACCAAAGGCACCGGCATGCTCTACCTGCACCAATCGGACCTGGCCAATCTCGCCTGCTGCAATACGTGCACGAGCTTCCCTGGCCATAGGAAAACCACTGTAGTTATGAGTCAATACAAAGGTACAGGAATGTTCGGCTACATATTGTTGCAAGCTCAACGCTTCGTGGAGATTGGTCGCCAATGGTTTGTCGCAAATGACATCGATGCCATGTTCAATGAAGACGCGGCTGACAGGCACATGCAACATGTTCGGCACCATAATGACTGCGACGACAATGCCGTCAGCCCGCTGTGATTCGCTCTCAGCCATCTGCTGATAATTGCTGTAGATACGATCCTCCGCAATACCATAAGCGCGCCCGGCGGCAAAATTACGTTCAGGGTTAGAAGAAAATACACCTGCGACTAATTGATAATGACCATCAAGTTGGGCAGCGTAACGATGGGTGGCAGCGATTCCCGATTCAAGACCTCCTCCGATAAATCCAAGAGGTAAGCGTTCTGAAGGGTTGGCAAGTGTTTGATGTGTTTTCATACAACCAGAATACTATGAACCAAATTAATTTCCATTAGCGGATAACGTCATTTACAATTCACTTATGGTGAATAATAAATGGGATTTAGTGGATTTAAGAGTGTTCTGCCAAGTGGCGCAACGCTCCAGCTTTGTCGCCGCCGCGTCGCATCTGGGCATTTCGCCTGCGTATGTCACAAAACGCATTCTGAATCTGGAAAAAGCGCTGGGTGTCAGCCTGTTCCACCGGACAACACGCAGGGTGCTGATCAGCGATGCTGGTGAGGCGGCCTATACCTGGGCAAAAAAAGTGCTGGCTGCCGCAGATGAATTCGGCGAAATTGCTGGTGGTCCTGACGTTGCTCCCTCGGGATTACTTCGTATCAGCAGCAGCTTACGACTGGGACGCAACCATATTTCTCCAATACTGGCATTGCTAAATGAGATGTATCCGTCGCTGGAAATATGGCTGGAACTGATGGATCGCCGGGTTGATATGCTGGGTGAAGGATTTGATATTGATGTCCGGATGGGCGACGTCAATGAGCCACATCTGATCGCCCATCCGGTTGCCAGCAATGCACGAGTGCTTTGCGCTGCTCCGGGGTATCTGTCAAAACGAGGGCGTCCGAAATGTCTGGCAGACTTAACCAGCCATGACTGTCTGCTATATCGCGATCGGAATCAGACCTTTGGTGTCTGGCGCATGTCGGGGCCGAATGGTCTGGAGTCAACCAAGGTCACAGGCCCCATGGGGTCGAATCATGCTGATATCGTGTTGAATTGGGCGTTGGAAGGACGTGGCATCATTTTACTTGCCAGTTGGGACGTTGCCGCTTTGCTCAATAGCGGCAAGTTAGAACGGGTACTACCGGATTATCACCAGCCAGCCGATATTTGGGCAGTAACACCTGCGCGGCTTGATACATCCACCAAATTAAGAATCTGCACGCAATTCCTGATCAGTCACCTGCGACAAGGTCCGCATGCGGTTAATACTTCTATACGCTGAACGGATCAAAGCATCACGGTAGATGCTGTCGCTGATGAATGACAGCATCCGGCACACATATAGCGTAGTAGTACGCTGATGAACAAACGATCAAAATCAAACGGGTTGAATTTTCCGATAGATAGTATTGCGTGATACACCCAGTGCACGCGCAGTCGCAGACACGTTACCGCTATGTGCTTCCAGCGCTTTCTGTATCACTGATAACTCCACGTCTTCCAGCGTGCTGCCACTGCTGACGGCAGTTTCGGTCACGACTTTACTGTTACTCGTCTGAATCAAGGCAACATCTTCCAGGAAGTCGTCAGGCAGATGTTCCATTCTGATTTCATGATCATCGCCAGCCATCACCATGGCAGTACGCAATAAATTGGTCAACTGACGGAAATTACCTGGCCAGTTGTGTGCACGGAACATACGCATGATTTCTGGAGCAATGACGTAGCGATGACCATTACCCTCTGCCAGCAATAACTTTTCGATCACCACCTCAAGATCAGTACGTTCCCGCAAAGGAGGTAATTTAACCACCAGCCCATTCATACGATAATAAAGATCGTCCCGGAACTGATTTTTTGCGATCATCTCCCGCAAATTACGGTTAGTTGCGCAAGTCAGCGCCACATTCACGGGTATCGATTTAGTACTACCCAAAGGGGTGACCATACGTTCTTGAAGTACACGCAATAATCTGGCCTGTAAATTCAGGGGCATATCACCGATTTCATCCAAAAACAGCGACCCACCATTCGCTTGCAGAATCTTCCCGATACTGCCCTTCTTGCGCGCACCGGTAAATGCGCCATCCTCGTAACCAAATAATTCAGATTCGATCAGATTTTCTGGAATAGAGGCGCAGTTGACGGCAACAAAAGGACCATCTTTGCGTGGTGAATCATTATGTATCGCCTGAGCCAGCAACTCCTTGCCTGTCCCTGTTTCACCAGTGACCAAAATAGAAATATCGCGACCGATTACTTTTTTCAGTTTATCAATCACAATCGCCACCTGCTCGTCACCTGTATTCAGATAACGCAGACTCGACAACCGGGTTTTCGTCTGTGCGGATGCCGCTTGCTGCGCCTGAGTAGCGCCGTTGGCATCCTTCTCACGAACGTTGTCCATCGTGTGCTGAAAATTTTTGTTCGATACACGCAAATCGCTACATTTGCCATAAACTCGCACGCCGCTATGCAAACACAAGCTTAGTAAACCGGGAGACGACGTCCGGTAGTGATCAAATAAAGACGAGATCGGCAAGCCAAATAAAGAACTGAACGTATGCGTCTGTAATGCCGACATGGGCAATCCCAACTGGAATAAACCACTTCGACTCGCTGACAAAAACTGACCACCGGGGGTAAAACAAGCGATCCCCTCCATCAAGGTTCCCAAAAATTCCGGACGGCTATGGAAATGGATTTTGATCGAATCCTGAAACGATGAAGCAAACAGCTGGTTTTCTATCATCTGTGCTGACATGCGTACCAGTGCCATGGTGTGACGATGAAAATTATGCTGGTCACCAGTAACGTCAAGTACACCAATGACATTGCCAATCACATCGAAAATCGGGGCAGCAGAGCAAGTAAGAAACCGGTTTGCTTCCAGATAATGTTGATCTGCATGAATAATCGTCGGCGCCTTTTCTGCAATAGCAGTGCCAATAGCATTGGTACCTTTGCTCTGCTCAGACCACGCAACACCTGGATTCAAAGCAACCCTGTCAGCCTTTTCTAAAAAATCAGCGTCACCCAGTGTATGAAGAATCCGTCCATTCACATCCGTCAATATCACCATATTGTGTGTATTGATGATTTGCTCATACAGGGTTTCCATCACGGGAGCAGCATGAGTATGTAATACCCGGTTTTGCTCAAGTAACAAAGCAAGATCACTTTTACCCAGTGAGCCAAAGTCCGGCTCGGCACTTCTGGGAATGCCGTAACTTTCTGATCGCTGATGTGCTTGTTCTATTGTCATACCATCTGCTGACGCAGGAAATGTGCCAAGTTGAGCGATGGTCTTGTGCGCTGATACCTTGCCGACATTGAGCGGGACTCCTTGATTAAACTGGCTACCCATGAATTGTCTCCCTGATGAAATAACGAGTTCTTAGGTGACTCGTTTTTAGTCTGATTTATATTCTTTTTTATCAACGATGCTTCTGATCAGCATTCTGGTTTGTCTCGAAATGCAACACTGTTCAGAATTGAAACACGTATTTTCGAATAAAACTTCTATTTATAAGTATGGTATTACATGGCACGTAGTTTGCGTTAGCTCAATTATCTATTTTTTAAATAAGGTAATGAAAAATGAAAACTGCAAAGACCATCCTCATCTCCCGCCTGGCTATCGCTCTCTCCTGCACATTCAGTGCACTGGCATTTGCTCATGGCGACGTTACTCCACAATCCGTTGATACCAAAACATTACCTACACTCGGTGAACAATGGCGCGAGGAAAATCCTTACAGAAGCAATAAAGAAGCCATCCGTGTGGGTGATTCCGCATTCGCACAAAACTGCGCCCGTTGTCATGGTCTGCAAGCGGTATCCGGTGGAATTGCTCCTGACCTGCGCATGCTTGATCGTGACTGCCTGACGCAAAAAGATGAGAACAAAAAGAAGGCTTGCTTCAAAGAAGTCGATGGATATTTTTCCATGTCAGCACGCCGTGGCAAAACTCGTAACGGCGCAGTCTACATGCCACCATTTGAAGGCATTCTGAATCAGGAGGCCATCTGGTCAATCAAAGCTTATCTGGAAACAGTTCGTATCATGCCAGCTGTCGCCAACGCACAACCTGCCGCTGCACAACCGGCCTCAAAATCAGCCTCGACAGAAAAAACATCCACCAAGAAAAAACTGTAATTAAAGAAAGTAAAAATCATGTCTATTTTTTCCATATCTGCAGCGAAACGAATCAGCTTTTTTTGCACCTGTCTGTTGGCGTTAATGATGGTGACTCCGGCGCATGCTGATATGGAGAAAATCATGAAATCGGGCGTCTTGCGCGTTGCGGTGTACGATGATTTTCATCCGTTTTCAATCCGCGTCAAAGGTGACAATGCCGGACAAGGAATTGATATTGATATTGCCGCTGCGCTCGCAAAAAAGTTAGATCTGAAACTTGCATTATTACCCTTCCCTCCGGGTGAAGGACTCAATGATGACTTACGCAATATGGTCTGGAAAGGCCACTATCTTGGCTATGGCCCGGCCGATCTGTTAATACATGTTCCCGTAGATATGCAATTGATGCGAGAAAACCCGCAGGTCACCATTTTTGCTCCGTATCATACGGAAACCGTCAGACTGGTACGCAATATTGCTTCAGTGCCCCAATTCAATGGATTACCTTCTATGGCTGGTAAAAAAATTGGCGTCGAAAAAGTCTCTATCGGTGCGGTGGTATTACTCGGCGAAGAGGACGGCAGATACCGCAATGATGTGAAGATATTTACGACACCAATTGAAGCACTCGAAAAACTGAAAGCAGGTGAGCTCGATGGCGTTCTGGCAAACCGTTCTGAAATTGAATCAGTTTTGCATGATGATCCCCGTTTTGAAATGAGCGAGGTCGCTTTTCAGCGACTGCCAAGAAAAGGTTGGACGATAGGCATGGCTGTTAAAAAAGATAATCAAGAACTGGCATCTCGCTTACAAGCAGCAATGAACGACTTATTTGCATCTGGTGAAATGCTACGTATCTTTGCCAAACATCATGTACAGATCGTCAAGCCATAGAATGAAATCACGATTGCCAATGCTGTTGCTGATGCGGATACTGCAATGTCTTTCGTTGATACTGGTGGCAATCGCAACTGCGAATCAAGTCAACGCAGGAATCATGACTCATGATGCAATGAGCAAACACTTTCCTGCGCCTTATATCATCGGCGAAAAAGAAAAAGAGATGCCAGTCTGGCCTATTTTTAAAAAAAATATGACCTCGACCGATCTGGTCGCCTATGCATTTGAATCAATTGATTTCGCACCGGTACCTGGATTTTCCGGCGTACCGATGAATCTGTTGATAGCGCTCGATACCAAAGGAACATTTCTCGATGTACAAGTGTTGTCGCATCATGAGCCAGTATTTTTAGATGGTTTAGGCGAAGCGCCCATGCGGGCATTTGTTCATCAGTACAACAATTTATCACTGAAACAAAATATCAAAATTACGACGCATGGCATGAGTGCTTCTCGTCAGGAAGGCGCGAACGTTTATTTGGACGGCGTATCAAAAGCAACTGCATCTGTCCGCATTATCAATCAGAGTGCCTTATCCTCTGCACTGAAAGTCGCCCGCAAAAAACTGGGATTTGCCGAGGGACGCGATCCCGATCTGATCGCACGCATCAAATCTGACTCCGCAGACAACATTCCCGTCTCAGACCTGTATCAGCGCGGGCTGATACAGACTGTGACAATGAATAACAAAGAGATAGAAAAACTATTTCAAGGCTCAGAAGGTGCAGGACTTGACCCGATTGCTTTACGCACACCGGAAGCAAATTTCATTGACATGGAATTGAGCTACGTTTCTGTTCCCGCAATAGGTCGCAGCCTGCTGGGAGAAAAGGGCTGGGCAAGTCTTCAGAACAGACTAGAACCTGGCGACCATGCATTGATGTTTTTGTCGCGTGGAAGATACGGCGTTGTCGGCGACGACTTTACGCGGGGCGCAGTACCTGATCGCCTGATGTTAAAGCAAGGTGACTTACCGATAGAAATTCGTGATCTGGATCTGGATATCAAATTACCAGGCATCGGCACAAAGCCGGCAACGTCGGCAAATTCAATAACGCCGACAATACCTACAGCAGTACCAACGATAAAAATCTTCCGCATCATCAGTCAATCCGGTCTGGATCCATCACAAAAGCTGGAATTTTTTCTGCATGTAACACGCAATAAAGGCATCATTTATCCAGAAAAAATCACTCGTGACGTCAGCTTTTCTATGCAGTTGCCAAGTGAATTCTATATCGCCGCCGAATCCGATAATAAGTCCTGGCATAGCATCTGGAAGCAACGATGGTGGGAACTCACCTTGTTGAGTGTGGCATTGATCGTTTTATCCGTCGCGATGACAATGCAGAAAAAATTGAGTCAACATGAAACTGCTTTTATATGGTTCAGACGCAGTTTCCTATTGTTCACCCTATGTTTTATTGGTTGGTATGCCCAAGGACAACTCTCTATCGTCAATCTAACCAGCGTAGTACAAGCACTGATGGCTGGACGCGATCTCGGATTTTTGTTGTATGACCCAATGAGTGTCAGCTTATGGATATTTGTACTGATCTCGCTGATCATCTGGGGACGAGGTACATTTTGTGGCTGGCTTTGCCCTTTCGGCGCCCTGCAGGAATTCACGGGCAAACTGGCGCAGTATTTTCATGTCCCACAAATCAGGATACGTGCAGCATTGGATAACAAACTGAAGCGACTGAAATATGTATTGTTAGGGTTCATCATCATTTCCAGTTTTGTATCCACTGGGCTGACCGACCAGTTGATCGAAATTGAACCGTTTAAAACTGCGATCACATTGAATTTCATCCGTTCCTGGCCCTTTGTCCTGTATGCAGCTGGCCTGCTGCTGGCATCTGCGGTTGTTTATAAATTCTTTTGTCGTTACCTCTGCCCTTTCGGTGCCGGGCTCGCCGTACTTGGCCGATTTCGTATTCTGGATTGGCTACCGCGCAGAGCCGCCTGTGGTACGCCTTGTCAAACCTGTCGCCACCATTGTGAATACAAAGCGATTCGACCTGATGGTGGAATTCAGTATGACGAATGTTTTCAATGTCTTGATTGTGTCGTGATTTACGAAAGCGATGAAAAATGCGCACCACTGATCATGGAAAAAAAACGCACACGTACTATTCCGATTGCAGCATCTCACTAACGCAGACGGTATCTCTATGAAACGGCGAACCTTTATTGCAACTGGACTAGGCCTGACAAGCGTTTGTGCCGCCGGACTGCCCTATTTATCACATCTGTCACCGCGACCAGATACACAGAAAAAGTTAACCGAACAAGCGGCGGTAACCAGTGGCGCAGCATTGGCGTTTGGCACGACTATTTCGATTGATGTGATTCATTCAGATCAGCCACTGGCGCGCACTGCAATCAGTGCTGCACTTGCAGCGGCACAAGAAATCGACCGTTTAATGAGTTTGCATTCGGAGCACAGTCAGGTTACGCAACTCAACCGACATGCTTACCTTAACGCGGCACATCCTCACCTGCTAAAGGTACTCACCAGTGCTGCTGAATTATCCGCACTCTCCGATGGTGCCTTTGATATCACGGTACAACCTTTGTGGCTGAGCTATCAGGAAGCCGCCGCACATCAGACGCTACCGAGCGACGATGAGCGCCACAGAGCGATGGGGCTGGTCGACTGGCGTCAGATCAGTCTGAATGGAAACGCTGTGAAATTTAATCGTCCCGGTATGTCTGTCACCTTAAACGGGATTGCGCAAGGATATGCGGTTGATGTGGCACGTCAGGTTTTGCTGGAACATGGTATTACACATGCGCTCCTGGATACCGGTGAGTTTTCTGCCAGAGGAAACAAGTTGAATCATCAGGCCTGGAGTGTCGGCATCCGTGATCCACGCAATACCCAGGCATTGACCGGTGTGGCTCCTCTTCTGGGTCGTAGTCTCGCGACATCAGGCGACTACGAAACAAGCTTTACGCCTGATTTTGCGCATCATCATATTTTTGATCCAGGTAGCGGAGACTCCCCAACCGAGCTGGCAAGTGTCAGCGTCATTGCAGACACTGGTCTGCTGGCGGATGGGCTGTCGACCGCAATGATGGTCTTGGGGGTAGAAAAATCACTCAGTCTGGCAGCACGTTTAGAGGGTGTAGATGTTTTATTGATTGGGAAAAACGGCAAACAATGGCAATCCCCCGCATTTCCGTTACAGGTTCATCAAACAATATAAGTAAAAAAATTTCAGCAATTATTGAACATTAATTTGATATTTTTTAAATTTCATATTTTTTGAATATCGGGTCTATCAATTATCTTCAGATCAAATTTGAAACTCAAATTTAACGCATCTGACTACCGAGCACGCACTTTGTCATTCATACATTCCTTACGGAAATGTATGAATGATTTTTTTGTCTGCACTTGATGAAAAAATTATTCGCTCATCAAAAGAGATGTCGAACATCATTAAAAATCATCTGATGATCAATATATTCAATGTGCGCAATATTTTCATGCGCCTATTGCTCTATTGCTCTATTGCTCTATTGATTCATTGATTGATGAGCAAAATTAACTGATCAAAAAATGCGCAATTCTGTCACAGGCTGATCCGATTTCTCACACTCATTTTCAACATTCTGCAGCAAAGAACAATCGTGCTTTTCTCGAAAAAAAATTCTATTTCTCCTGCTAATTCAGAGAAGAAAATTCATTTTTCTCAGACAAATAACAAAACAGGCATATGTTTTGCGAAGTGCTCAGCGTCAGCAATGGTCTGGCTCATAAAACCCAAACTGGAGGAGCACAAATGAAAAAAATTATCATCATCACAGCAGCAGTTTTAGGTAGCGCTCAATCTGCGTATGCAGTCGATTTAAAAGCAGGTGACTGGACAGTGTCAGTTGGTGGCATTATCAATGCGTATTACACACAAATTTCCTGTACTGGTGACAGTGTTGGTGGCCTTGCCCTGGGTGGACAAGCATTGGGCTGCGGCGGTAAATCCAATCGCACAACGATTGGTAACGGCTTGCTTCCAAGCGGCCTGATTACCAGCGTTAAATCACGTCAGGGCGATTATGACGTTGCAGGAACAATTGGCATTATGACTGCAACTGCAAGCGATACAGCGATTGGCAACAATAGCAATGTCGATGTACGTCAAGGTTTCTTCTCTTTCGGCAATGATCAAATGGGGACGATCAAACTGGGTCGTGATTATGGCCTGTTTGGCGCAAATGCTATTTTGGGCGATATGACGCTGATCGGTTCCGGCGCTCCTGTGCGCGCAACTCAATCGAACCGTGTGACACTGGGACACATCGGTGCCGGGTATTCCTATCTGGGTACCTATGGTCAGGTTGCATATGCATCACCATCAATGAGTGGTGTCAAATTTGATGTCGCACTGGTCAGCCCAGTCACAAATGGCCCACTGGGTAGCGGCTATGATTCAGGATCATCACCTCAGGTACAAGGCCGTGTCAGTTATAGCGTCGATGGACTGAAACTCTGGGCAGGCGCCAAAGGGCAAAAATTCGAAGGCAATACAACGACAAAGCCAAGTTTTACCATGCGTGGAATTGAGGTTGGTGCATCCTACTCTGCTGGTGCTTTAGGCTTGCTGGCGAACGTGCAGTCGGGTAACGGTATCGGCATTTTGTCGGATGGTGATGAAGGCGATACAAAATCCAACAATTACTTCGCTCAGGCAACCTTCAAACTCAGTGAAAAAGTCAAACTGGGCATGAACTATGGCATGAGCAAAAATCGTGATAATACGCTGTCAACAGGTGGCCTGGAATCGAATAGCAACGTGACTGGTGGTGTGTATTTCGCGATCACACCATCCATTACATTGTCTGCTGAAATCGGACAAACTCGTTCCAAAGGCTTCGATGGTCGCAGCGCTCAGATGAATGGCGGCTCCTTCGGTGGCATATTCTTCTTCTAACATTTGTTAAAGCTGTAATTTGTTCAAACGGTCATCCAAGCTAGATTTCAAATAATATTTAAAGCTCTGTTTGGAATATGCGTCAGAGGGAGAGCAGTCTTGCTCTCCCTTTTTTTGACTGCGAATACATGTACTACGGATGGTATGAATTTTGCTGATATGTTCATCATAAAAAATCAAAATTCAACTGGAGACTCCATGAACATCGTTCAATTCGCCTTTCATCATCCTCTCTTGCGTCTCAGTGCGGTCGCAATGGCAATACATGCCATATTTTCTGCTGACGTATATGCACAAACCAGCAGAGAAGCCATCATACCAGCGACGATTGCATCTGAATTTTTAAGTCAGTCAGTCGCTATTGTCGGCATTACGCCACTACCCGGACTTGGCCAGCCATTGAATGAGATTGCAGCACCAGTGCAAGTGGCACGCAGTGCAGACATCATGCGCAGCGGCGCGCTGGAATTGAGTGACTTCATGAATCGCAATCTTGGTAGCGTTCATGTCAACACGATGCAAGGTAATCCATTTCAGATGGACGTCAATTACCGAGGATATGCGGCGTCTCCATTACTGGGTACGCCACAAGGATTATCGGTTTATATGGATGGTGTCCGGATGAATCAACCCTTTGGTGATGTCCTGAGTTGGGATTTGATACCACGCAGCGCAATTTCATCGATAGCATTAATGCCAGGGTCTAATCCACTTTTTGGAATGAACACTCTTGGAGGCGCGCTAACAATACAAACCAAGGATGGCAATAGTCATCCGGGAACTTCGTTACAGACTACTGTCGGCAGTAATGCCCGTCGTGCGTTTGAACTCGAACATGGAGGTTCTAACGATCATGGACTAGACTGGTATCTGACTGCCAATCTGTTTAAGGATCGCGGCTGGCGTGATGATTCTCCGTCCAATGTCAAACAGGTCTTCGGTAAACTTGGCTGGCAAAATGCAAATACGGAGATCAAACTCAGCATCAGCCACGCAGATAATCAGCTCAATGGCAATGGATTGCAGGAACAGACATTACTGGAGAAAAATTATTCCAGCGTCTACACAAAGCCAGATATCACGCAAAATCGTTCCAGCATGTTGAATCTGACACTGAATCACAGTCTGCATGATCAATTGCAGTTTTCCGGCAATGCCTACTACCGTGATATCCGTAGCGCGACATTCAACGGAGATGTGAATCAGGACTCTTACGATCAATCACTGTATCAGCTAAGCAATGCGGATAAAACTGCATTGACAGCCGCTGGTTACACTGGTTTCCCTGCCAGCGGTGCAACAGCAGCCAATACACCTTTTCCTTACTGGCGCTGTATCGCACAAACCTTGCAACTGGATGAACCAGCAGAAAAATGTAACGGTCTCATCAACCGCACACAAACAAGTCAGAGAAATTATGGCCTCTCCGGTCAGTTTAACTGGCAGGGTGAATTGGCTGGGCAACGCCATCAGTTGATCGTCGGTGCGGCCTATGATGAAAGCAGTATCGGCTTTACCCAATCTTCGCAATTAGGTTATCTGAATTCTGATCACAGTATTACCCCTGTCAATGCCTATGGTGATGGTATTCACGGTGGAAATGTGGATGGAAAACCTTTTGACACCAGAGTCGATTTGCAAGGTAACACCAAAAACTGGGGTGTTTTTCTGAGCGATACCATCTCGCTGACCAAAGACCTGCATCTGACTATCGCAGGACGTTATAACCGGAGCAGTATCAGTAATCGCGATCAGATTCATGCAAACAATGACAGTGCTTCGCTGAGTGGTGAACACCGTTTCCGCCGTTTTAATCCTGCGCTCGGATTAAGTTATAACCCAAGCCAGACGATGAATATCTATGCTGGCTATAACCAGAGCAGCCGCGCGCCCAGTGCTATCGAACTCGGATGCGCTAATCCAGATCAGCCATGCAAATTACCTAACGCGATGGCAGGTGACCCTCCACTCAAACAAATTATTACACGCACGATTGAGGCCGGTGTGCGTGGCAAAATTCAGGAAAATTTTCAATGGAATGCAGGCATATTCCGCGCTGAGAATCAGGATGATATTTTATTCGTTGCAGACAATCAGGCTGGATTTGGCTATTTCAAAAATTTCGGCAAAACTCGTCGCCAGGGATTGGAGCTTGGATTAAATGGAAAATTAGGCAAATTCAATCTTGGTGCGCAATATACGCTGCTGGAAGCGACATACCAGAGTACCGCTATCATTAATAGCAGTGGTAATAGTAGTAATGATTCTGCACTTGCAGGTCAACGTGGACTCGACGGCAATATCACGATTCAGCCGGGTAACTATATCCCCTCAATTCCACGTCAGATGCTGAAACTGTCTGTCGACTATGCCGTATCACCAGCCCTCAGTTTGAATGCGAATCTGCAAGCTATGTCATACGCCTATGCACGCGGGAATGAAAACAACCAACATCAAGCCGACGGCAGTATTTATGCAGGTCAGGCACGCAGTGCGGGATATGCGATTGTGAATCTTGGTGCCAGTTATCAGGCAACACCGCAATGGCAAATGCTGTTTCAGGTCAATAATCTATTCAACACCAATTATGCGACAGCTGCGCAGTTAGGTGCCAATGGCTTTGATGCTAACGGCAGATTTGTTGCCCGGCCTCTGGGTGGATCTGCACTGAGCGGCTATCCATTGCAACAGTCCGGCTTTCTTGCCCCCGGAACTCCCCGCTTATTCTGGCTTGCAGCACGTTATACGTTCGGAAAAACTGACCTGCGCTGATCAGATGCAAGCCCCATGATGGCTCTGATCAGCGTTTAATCGCTCTCATCAAGTAGTGGCTAATCAGCGCTCAACGCCACTTCGTCAATGGTTTACAACAAACTGATGATGATGTGAGTCATAAAGAAAACACCATACTGAGCAAGCGTATGGTGTTTTTCTTTTGTTTACAGTGTCATTGATCTGACGAAAATTCCATCCTCATGCCAACGACAGTTTCTCAGATCAGTGCGGCTAGTATTGCCCTGGATATTGCATTCGCGATCCTGGTCATTCGTCGTCATCAGTGCTGTTCCAATGTCATATGCACCATTGTCTGATTCAAGAGTTGATATGCAATTTCTCCAAAACTCATCGGGCCGACAATGCCACCTGTATGTTTTCCTTCCAGTTCAGAATACAGATAATTGAGTATGCAATTACAGGAAAAACTAGCCTCCGGCAAACCGGCGCTATGACGCGAAAATACACTTTCATAACTACCGTCGAAAGGACGTGCCAGACGATACGACATATGCGGATAAACAGGCGCATACAGTTCCACTTTTTTGTCATTCTCATTAATAGATTTAAAACTGACATTGATACTCGCGCCCTGATAATCAGCCACCAAAGGCAAACTCAGATCATGATCAATCGACTTCAGATACTCTGCAAAATTTCCAGGTTGACCATTAATCAGACAGCGCCCGACAACAAAGCTGCCAGTGTCAAATTGCAGCACGTCGCCATCACCGGGAGAAAATAAATTCAGAATACTGACATTCACGCTCACATTGTCTGGCAAAGATACATGCAACACGATCGCCTGATTGTCCAGCAAATCGCCCGTGCGACCATTGATGACTTTGGGAATATGATCAGGCGCATCTTCCAGATGTTTGCCTGAAATCCAACCGCATACAGGCTTGATATACATATCTTCATATGTAGGAGCATTTCTGGCATATTCCACATGGACCTCAGAAAATGCCGGAAGAATAATCAGACTATATCCATTATCAGGCCCATCCAGACATACGCGCGATAACGTCTTCGCGTCATACTGACAAATTTCCGGATTTAATCCATAGGTGTCCAGCCTGCTGACGAATACTTTCTGGCGTGTCGTACTACCGCCACTTTCAGACATAAAATACGGAATCGTACCGCCTATCCAGTTCCCTCTGGGCAAACGAGCAAACAAACTTTCATCTGCCGCAATCGCAAGACAAGCACCACTGGAAATCATCTCTGCGGCAACTTCCGGATCAACCAGTGCCTGACGTAACATATTCATGCTAATTCCTTTTCTAGTTATTTCTCAACTGGCGTAACTCAAAGCTGAGAACACGCTGATTACGTTCTACATAGCGATGCAACTCTCTTTGTTTCATGAGCCGGATATCTGCACTTTGCTGGCGACTGACTTGCTGTCGTAAGCGTGTGAGTAAAAACTGAAAACTCAGTGTTTTTATCTGTATATCCAGTTCACCATTAATCAATTGCAGCCATACAGGATCAGACATATCTGGTACGTCCGAAATCGTGGTTGACGTATGGTTGGTTCCTACTGCAGTTCCGGCAGCACCGCTATCAGACATTGCGGGTGCGGGTTTTAATGTACGGACTGAGGGGGATGTATATTCGAAATTAAGTAAGCCATTATCAAGCGAATACTTGAACTTCCAGAGATCGCCAAATGACACATGCAATACATCACAAATCACTTGTAAATCCATGCCCTCCATCAAAAACTGAAACACTTTACGCGCCAGACGGTTAGTGAATGGCATATCCGGCGTACCAAACCACGGTAATTCATAATCACCTAGATTCAAGGTGTCATCGGTATAGATGAAGCACTGATACTCCATACAATCAAGGTGACGCCAGCGTTGCGTAGACAGACTGACAGGCTGAGGAGCACTGGGCTTGGCTTGTCGGCTGGCAAACCAGCCCTGTTTTTGCCCTTGCTGCACTTGAGGCTGACGGGTTATCCAAAGATGTAAGGTTTTTCCTGAGTCATCTGCCATATACTGCCGCGCGCGCCAAGGAGTATTCACACCAGCAGCAATGGCAAAATACTCGGTGATATCAGGTAATTGAAATGTTTGCATGCCTGTCGTTCTCCATTGTGATTGCGAACATACGTCACGAAATCGCAATAAACATGCCCGTCGTCACATCTGCAGCTTTCTCCTATGAAGACACCGTTGGCAAGAGAACTGATCATGATAATCAGATTGTGAAGTGTATAAATTTGTGACACTTCCGTGAAAGATTGACACAACTTATCGGTACAAATACGGATGCAACAATGTCTCAATCGCAGAATGAAAATGAAGATATAGTGCGACTACATGTCAAATAATTTGCTGGCCTGTTGCCTGAAATCCTTTGGAGCGATACCCGTATTTCGCTTAAAAAAACGCGTGAAATAAGCAGGATCAGAAAATCCTAATGCATACGATAAGATGCTGACACTCATATTGGTGTACACCAGATGCCGTTTTGCCTCCAACAACAATCGTTCATGCACCAGTGTCAATGCAGAATGACCAGTAGATTGACGGACAATCACATTAAGATGTGCTGCCGTCATACCCAATTGTTTCGCATAAAATGCAACCGAATGTTGCTTGACATAATGCTCTTCAATCAGGCGCCCAAAGTTACCAACATGGCGACCATTTTTTTCGTTTTCTTGTCCATGTTTCTGATGCGCCCGATCCGATTGGCGACTCACCCATACCAGAATCGTTGTCAATAAAGATTCCATCATCAGATTACGATGCTTACTCTGATGCAGATATTCCTCGGCAATCATATGAAATGTATGACTGATATGCTGACTCGATTCCTGATTATCTAAAGCATGGATAGTCGCGTGTCGCAGAGTCGTCAATACTTCCCCCATCTGCTGGTCAATTCGTGCGATCAGGGGATAGGCGATCGTAATCACAAATCCCAGTGCATCAACAGCAAATTTAAAGCCATGTATGCACATAGGAGGAATCAATAAAATCTGCTTTCCAGACAAACGGTAATGCTGCTCATCGAGTTGAATCTGCGCAGTTCCGGACTGCAAAAAGAGAATCTGGAACAAGCCATGATGCTGATGCGGCTTAATCTCCCAATTGTGTAAGCGGCTGCGCGATGCGATCGATTCACAATGCACCAGATCAAAGGTTTCCCATTGACTTTGCTCACCGTACAACTTGAATACAGGGACGTTTTTCGTATTCTTCATTTGATCATATTGACTGTCGCGAGCTGGCTTTACGCGGATTTACTATCTTCGAAAAGTACAATTTTAATCGAAAAAAGTCCATTCACTAAAACCTTGATTGAGATCAATATCTATTCTGCATAACGTCAATCTGCAATCCAGTCTGCAACGTACAGGCAGCGATTCATATTATTTACACATCATCAGGAGATCATCAATGAAAACACAAGTCGCCATTATCGGTGCCGGCCCTTCAGGTTTGTTACTGGGTCAGTTACTGCACTTACAGGGAATCGATACCGTAATTCTGGAAGCAAAATCCCCGGAATACGTATTGGGACGCATACGCGCAGGCGTGTTGGAACAGGGCTTTGTTGACTTGTTACGTGAGGCCAAAGCCAGTGCCCGCATGGATATGGAAGGACATGTGCATGAAGGCTTCAGCATGTGCTTTGATGGCCGGCAACAGCGAGTAGATTTAAAAGCACTCACTGGTGGTAAAACAGTGATGGTCTATGGGCAAACCGAAGTGACAAAAGACCTGATGGATGCGCGCGCAGCAACGGGAGCAACCAGCATCTACGAAGCTGAAAATGTGCAAATATATGATATTGATACAGAACACCCACGGATCAGCTTTATCAAAAATGGAGAAGTCATCCAACTGCATTGTGATTACATTGCTGGTTGTGACGGTTTTCACGGCGTATCTCGTCAATCTGCACCTAAAGATCAGATCAAGACTTTTGAACGTGTTTATCCATTCGGCTGGCTGGGTGTGTTATCACGTACACCACCTGTGGCAGATGAACTGATTTACGCCAATCATCCACGCGGTTTTGCTTTATGCAGTATGCGTTCAAGTACCCTGAGCCGCTACTATGTGCAATGTGCGTTGACCGATAACATTGATGACTGGAGCGATGAACGCTTCTGGGATGAACTGAAATCCAGATTACCGGAGAATGTGGCAAAACAACTGGTGACAGGCCCTTCAATCGAAAAAAGTATCGCACCGCTACGAAGCTTTGTCACAGAACCGATGAAGTTTGGCCGTATGTTTCTGGTCGGCGATGCTGCCCATATTGTGCCACCGACAGGTGCCAAAGGACTGAATCTGGCATCCAGTGATGTGTACACGCTATATCACGCCATGCGCAAACATTATCAGGAAGGTCGTAGCGATTTACTGGAAAAATATTCCGATATTTGTTTACGTCGTATCTGGAAGGCTGAACGTTTTTCCTGGTGGATGACATCGATTTTGCACAACTTCGATGACGACGAATTCAATCATCGGATTCAACAGGCAGAATTGGCCTATTACACGAGTTCAGAAGCAGGACTGACGACGATTGCAGAAAATTATGTTGGCCTGCCGTATGAGGCGGTGGAGTAAACAAGTTCAGGATATTTTTCTATCAGTGTATCAGTGAGCAATCAACACATGTGCTTGCTCACTGTACACACTCATGACAGGTCGAAAACACTCATCATCACAATATAGAGGGTATGAAACTGATGCGACAAACTATGCGTCGTATCATCGGCTAAAGAACACCGTTCTCTGATCAATCTTGCTGATCGCTGTCATGCCAGAGCGGTGTTACTGTTACCTTGACCTCCAGTTCTTGTTGTCCTCCGCCCAACACAACTCCGCGCATTGGTGTGACATCACTGAAATCCCGCCCCCAACCCAGAGTGATATGTTCACACTGAACCAGGCAGCGGTTGGTAGGATCGAAATCAACCCACCCGAACTCAGGACTGAATACGGAAACCCATGCATGTGAGGCATCTGCACCAATCATACGTGGTTGCCCCTCCGGTGGATGGGTCAGAATATAGCCACTGACATAGCGTGCAGGTAAGCCCTGGCTACGCAAACAACCGATCATCAATTGTGCAAAATCCTGACAGACACCGCGCCGTCCTTTCAGGACGTCTTCAAGTGGAGTGGATATGTCTGTTGCACTGCCATCAAATTCAAAATCATCAAAAATACGCTGGGTCAGTTCCATTGCGGCCTCCAGATGAGGCCGGTCTGCGATATAGCTTTCACGGGCATATGCCGCCAATGCACGACTACATTTCACATGAGGAGAATCAAATAAATAACGACAAGCCTCCAGCATTTCTGATGTCCTGAGTTGCTGAACCATATCGCGTACTGTCTCCCACGCCATGCTGTTTTGCATATTCCGCAGCTGTTGACGGTGCATGAGCGTGACTGTTGACTCAGCGTGTACGAGTAAAATTTTATGTGGTTCAGTAATGGAAATATACTGCGTCGCATTACCAAAATAATCGATACCATGCGCTATTTCCTGCTCTCTGGGGGCAACCCAGATCTGATGTGTCTCCGCTTTTTGATATAGAAATGAGCGCGGCGTCATATGCAAATACTGCTGAGATAAGGTAACCGGGCTTTGATAAGCGTAACGAGTCTCATGCACAACGCGATAGCGTGAACAGGGAACCATGCCCGCCGGAGAGTTGTTCATGTCGTCTCATCCTTTTTTTGTTGGTCGCCGGTGTAACTAAAAAAACGGACACTGATTTGCTCAGATGCCTGTTCACTGGCGAGTTGAAGACGGGACAACAGGTCGATCAAATAGGCATTACCACAGTACAAATCCGTCTCCGGCACCAACGCAAGCAACTCTTCCCTGAAGGGCGTCAGTTCTTTTTCACCACACCCGCCATAGGTAACAGCAATCTTTTGCAAACTTTTGATAATGCCATCGACCTGAAACAAAATTGAACGCGGGTTGCTTTCATCGGACAACAGCAAATCCAGCACCGGCAACCATTCTGCCTGAGCACGATATCTGGCGCGGTAGGTAATAATGCTATCGGACAATTCCAGTAACCAGTCCAGGCTGCCGTTAGCATCCATTGCCAGCGCCTGTTTCAGCGCAAGGCATTGAAACTGTAAGCGCTCAAGCCTTCTACCTAAAGAAAGGAAACGCCACCCCAGATCACGCGTCATACCATCCAGAACAAAACCCGTCATGGTCATCAGGCTGACAGTGGCATCATCCAGCACCGTCATCGCTTCTGATTGCGACAACGAAGTATCTGCGACAGTCACTTCTTGCACCATCCGGTTCAATGCCCGCCAATGATCGACTGAGAATCGCTCACGCAACTGACTGGCCACCCGATATAGCTCCTGCTGTTGCCTTGCCAATCCAGGTACATCGGCCGAGATCACGGCACGCAACAATTCTTTTTCGATCTCTGCATCGCTTCTGGTCGTGATATCTGCCCTGGCCTCTTCTGCTTCTCCCAACTGTACTTGCTTCTTTGACTCAAGTAACTGAAACCAAAGACACAACGCAATCACGGCGCCCCATTCGTCGCCCCTGTTTGCCAGACCGGTATTAAAGAGAAAGTTTAAGGTTACCCGCAGCAAACGGGCAGTATTGTCACATCGCTCCGTGTTGCGACCAAACCAGAACAGATTTTCTGCAACACGACTGGATAGATGGGTGTCGTCACGAATCAGATCACGTTGGGTAATCGTGCGCTTCAACAAACTGTGCGAATCAACCTGCGTCTTTGCCTGCACCCAAGTATCTTTGCTACCGCCGCCGCGCTGCATGGTAATGATGCGGGCATCCGGTCCACTCGCAACACGCGTCAGTCCACCGGGCATCACCACATAGCCATTCGGCGTGGCACAGGCATAGACCCGCAAGCCAATGGCGCGCGGAATAAAACCTCCCTCCGCATTGCGTTTCCAGAGCGGTGCCTGAGACAGGCGTACCATTTCCTGCGCCACAAAATTCTGCGGGTGTGCTCGCATTTTTTCGATCAGACGCAGTCGTTCATCCCCTTTCAGGTCCTGACCAAATACAGGGAATTGCCGCAACTGTGGAAAACTCGGTTTCACAATCAACTGATCGATTTTTTCAATCGCAGTATTCAAGGCCGCTGGTTCTCCACACCACCAGGTTGCCACTGAAGGCATTTTCAGCGCCTGCCCGAGTAATCGTTCGCTCAGCACAGGTAAAAATCCCAGCAGAGCACCCGACTCCAGCAGGCTTGAGCCCAGACTATTCGCAATCAATACATTGCCGCGCCGAGCAGACTCTGTGAGTCCTGCCACGCCCAACGCAGAATCGGTACGGAACTCCAGAGGATCGCAATAATCGTCATCCACACGCCGCATGATGACGTGTACGCGCTGCATTCCGGATAAAGTTTTATGCCATACGATGCCATTCCTGACGGTCAGGTCGCTGCCCTCGACTAAAGGCAACCCCAGATAACGCGCCATATAGGCTTGTTCATAATAGGTTTCGTTGTAAGGACCCGGTGTCAGCAATACAATCAGTGGAGGCTCGCTATCGCGTAATGGAACACCGCCGTTGGCGGCGCATTGCCGTCCCCAATGAGCAAGGCTGTCGCGCATCGTACTGAAAAAACCAGTCAGATGCTGAATCTTAAGATCACGCAACAAATCTGGAAAAGTCCGCGCAATCACCGAGCGGTTTTCCAGCGCATAACCTGCGCCAGAGGGCGCTTGCGTGCGGTCTGCCACTACCCACCAACGACCATTGGCAGCTCGCGCGAGATCAACAGCATAAAAATGTAATGCGACTGAATTTTTATGCCGCACACCATGACAAGGGCGCAGGAAACCAGCATGTCCATGAATTAATGCCGGCGGTAATATTCCTTCCGCCACCATTTTCTGTTCGCCGTACACATCTCCCAGAATACGGTTCATCAAGGTTGCACGCTGAATCACTGCGGCTTCTATTCCGGCCCATTCTTCGTGCGGCAGTATCAATGGCAATACATTTAAATCCCAGGGTCTTTGCATTCCCTGATCATCGGTGTACACGTTGTAGGTCACACCATTTTCACGCACCTGACGACGAACAGCCTCTAATCGCTGCAACATCAGGTCAGGCGTCTCGGCTGCCAGACTCGCCAACAAGGTGCGCCAGTGTAGACGCGGCTGGCCACGGCTATCCAGCATTTCATCATAGCTGTCCGCTGAAACGGTATAGCTGCTCAGAAGCCGCTGTAATTTCAGATCAGCGTTGTCGTCTCCAATACCGTTTCCCACAATATGCATGTATTCCTCATTGCCACGTATTCAATATTAATAAGCCTGCCAGCGTAAATCGAGTGTCATCGGAAAGCTAGGATTCAGTTCCTCTTTATACACGTTCATCGGCCCTGGCGTATGCCCATAAGACCAAAAACGTGCAAAACGACGCGCTTCAGCGGCATTGGCATTTACGGGAGCGCTTGACTCACTGCGTCCACCGGGATGAGACACGTGATAGGTGCATCCTCCGATAGCACGTCCACTCCAGGTATCTACCAGATCAAATGTCAACGGAGCCTGTACTTTAATACTTGGATGAAGTGCTGACCATGGGCTCCATGCGCGAAAACGAATACCGGCCACAAATTCTCCCGGCACACCTGTCGGATGCAAGGGCAACAAGCGTCCATTACACGAGACAACATGACGACCATTCGTTAATCCCCTTACCAATAGCTGCATGCGCTCCACTGAGGAGTCTACATAACGGGCAGTACCACCAGCGCTCATCTCTTCACCGAGCACATGCCATGGTTCTATTGCCTGACGCAATTCCATCTCCACCCCTTCGTACACGACAGTGCCAAAACGGGGAAAGCGGAATTCGATGAAAGGATCAAACCAGTGCTCTTCAAATGCATACCCTGCTGAGCGCAAATCTTTGACTACATCACGAATGTCCTGCGCCACAAAATGGGGCAACATCCAACGATCGTGCAAAGCCGTTCCCCAATGCACCAATTTGGACTGATACGGCTGGCGCCAGAAGCGTGCAACCAGCGCTCGTAGCAGCAACATTTGCAATAAACTCATGCGTTCATGTGGCGGCATTTCAAATGCACGGAATTCGACCAGCCCCAAACGGCCGGTTGGACCATCAGGTGAATACAGTTTATCGATAGAAAATTCTGAGCGATGCGTATTCCCTGTTAAATCAACCAATAAATTGCGCAACAGTCTGTCCACCATCCAGGGCTTATCGCCCGGCTGCATGGAAGGTAATACTCTGTCCATTTGCTGAAAAGCAATTGAAAGTTCGTACAAATTATCGTCCCTCGCCTCATCCACGCGAGGAGCCTGGCTGGTTGGTCCAATAAATGTTCCTGAAAATAAATAGGACAAAGCAGGATGATTTTGCCAATAAGTAATCAAGCTCTTTAACAGGTCTGGGCGGCGTAACATTGGGCTATCCTCAGCCGTCGCCCCTCCCAACGTTGCATGATTACCGCCACCAGTGCCGGTATGTCGTCCATCCACCATAAATTTTTCGGTACCAAGGCGCGTCAGTCTGGCCTCTTCATAGAGCGTGGAAATGTTATATACCAACTCATTCCAGCTCGCCGCAGGATGGATATTGACTTCAATCACGCCCGGATCAGGAGTCACACTGAGCAATTTGATCCGAGGATCGCGCGGTGGTGGATACCCTTCTATTCTTAGTTTGAGTTTTAACTTGGCGGCTGTGTTTTCTACCGAATGTACCAGAGCAAGATAGTCTTCGATCCTTTTGACCGGAGGCATAAATACATACAAGCGTCCTTCACGTATCTGAACGCATAGAGCGGTGTGAATCACATCTCTTGCTGTATCGGAAGATGTTACTGTCGGTGCAACAGTGGGCTTTGCGCTTTTGACTGACTGAGCAGCAGGTATCGTTCTGGCGTCTTTATTGTCTTTACCAAAAGTCGCAAGCTCAGCTCGGGAAGAGAATGGATCAATGTCAAATTCAGGCTCCTCTTTTTCAGGCTGAACCCACGGCAATGCATTCAAGGGCAAGCGTAAGCCCATGGGTGAGTCACCCTCAATCAAATACAGATGCTCACGCTTGAGTGGCCATGCGGAAGTACGCCAGGCAGTACCTAGTGCAATACTGGGATCAATCTCTTTTGGTTTTAAAGGTAAAACATAACCAACAACGGTGCCTAAGCCACTTTCGAGCAAACGGGCCAACCGTTTTCTTTGCTCAGATGCACCCAGATCCGCTTTTAAGGGATCAAGATTAACAGGCAAACCTTGCTCAATTCTTGCCTGCACTAACACATCTTCATAGGCTGGGATGTGACTGTCGGGTGGCAATCCCAGTGACTTGACGAGTTCAACCGCAAATCGCCCGGCTTCATCAGGAGAATAATTTTCGCTCTGCTTGTCATCCGAAAACAGTGCCTCATCCAGCCACATCGGCTGCCCATCGATACGCCAGTAAATGTTCAATGCCCAGCGGGGCAATGGTTCTCCCGGATACCATTTACCCTGCCCGTAGTGCAGCATCCCCCCAGGAGCAAAGTGATTTTTAAGACGATTCGTCAGTTGTCCTGCCAGTTCGCGCTTCTTATCGCCGTGCGCCTGAGTATTCCATTCATCACCATCCATATCATCGATAGAAACAAAAGTTGGTTCCCCCCCTTGCGTCAGGCGAACATCTTGAAACTTCAGATCAGCATCAACTTGCTGTCCAAGTTGATTAATTTTATGCCAGTCTTCTTCGCTATATGGCTTGGTCACACGAGGATCTTCATGAATACGCGTGATCGTCATTTCATGCAGGAAAGTCACTTCTGCCTTATCGGTAAAACCCGTTACTGGCGCGGCGGAAGATGGCAAAGCAGTACAGGCAAGCGGAATATGCCCCTCACTGGCCAACATACCGGAAGTGGGGTCAAGCCCAATCCAGCCTGCCCCCGGAATATAAACCTCCGTCCACGCATGTAAGTCGGTGAAGTCAACAGCCGTCCCGCTCGGGCCATCCAGTGATTTTTGATCTGGCTGCAACTGAATCAGATAACCCGATACAAAACGTGCCGCTAATCCCATTTCCCGCAAAATCTGAACCAGCAACCAACCGCTGTCACGACACGATCCTGAACGTTTTTTCAATGTATCTTCAGGCGTCTGAACACCCGGTTCCATTCTCAGTAAATAAGCAATATCAGCTTGCAAACGTTGATTGATAGCCACCAGAAAATCATTCGTCAGCAAGTTTTTTTTCAATATCGCTTTTTTTGCCTCATTTACCCATTGCACCAACAACGGACCTGATTCCTCTTTTTTTAAATACGCACCAAGTTCCGCGGTTAACTGCGCCGGATAACTGAACGGAAAATGTTCGGCATATTTTTCGACAAAAAAATCAAACGGATTAATCACCGTCATATCGGCAACCAGATCGACCGTAAATTCAAGCACATCTGATTTTTCAGGAAAGACAAATCGCCCTATGTAATTACCATAAGGATCTTGTTGCCAATTGATGAAATGTTCTTCTGGATTTACGCTGAGCGAATAAGACAAAATCGGCGTACGTGCGTGTGGTGCCGGACGCAAACGCACTTCGTGCGGAGACAAGTTAACCAAGCGATCATAGCGGTAGCTGGTTTTGTGGTGCAGCGCGACACGGATAGCCATGGGGGGATGCCTTTACATGTAGGTGAGGGACAATGCAGAAACGGACAAACGACGCCTGCAAACAAATATCATCTTAGTTACGCAGGATTCATGCCTGAAATATCAGACAATCCGTATACTGCCTATCCCAATAGGATCTACTTCGATTTCGCACACTGTTTGATTATTATTTCTCTCAGTGCACAACATACGCCTCAGGATATGAATGACGTTTAAACGAAGTATTTCAACACCTTAACATTTCTCCCTCATTACCTCAGTTTTGGATACATCTCATGACTTATAAACAGCAAAACTGATCAATGCAAAAAAGCATGAATCATAGGCATATCCAACACCTCCGCCTGCGTCGTGATTTCCATGACAGGATAGGTAGTCATCATCAGCAATACAGCTCCTAAAAAATCAAGCGCCGATCAGTATTCAACAACG
>NZ_JBMPPF010000011.1:0-144413 GCF_049339385.1 Undibacterium sp. SXout7W
CACCGAATTTTGCGGACAATACTGTCGCGATCGCTGCTGTCAATGTTGTTTTGCCGTGATCCACGTGGCCAATTGTGCCTACGTTGACGTGCGGCTTGGTGCGTTCGAACTTACCTTTTGCCATTTTATTCTTCCTTCAAAAAGAACGATTTATCAACATAATAAACCCCACCCCGGCAAGGGGAAGGGTTTTGATACTAATTACTTAGACTTGGAAGTGACGATTGCGTCGATCACATTCTTCGGTGCTTCAGAGTAGTGCTTGAATTCCATGGAGTACGTTGCGCGACCTTGAGTAGCAGAACGCAGGGATGTGGAATAACCAAACATTTCAGACAAAGGCACTTCAGCTTTGATGATCTTACCACCGCCGCCAGCGATTTCGTCCATACCTTGAACCATACCACGACGTGAAGACAAATCACCCATGACTGTACCAGCGTAGTCTTCAGGTGTTTCAACTTCAACCGCCATCATTGGTTCCAGAATAACTGGACTTGCTTTACGGCAGCCATCTTTGAACGCCATCGAACCCGCCATACGGAACGCGTTTTCGTTGGAGTCAACGTCATGGTAAGAACCGAAGAACAGAGTCACTTTAACGTCAACTACTGGGTAACCAGCCAATACACCGGAAGTCAGTGTTTCGCGAACACCTTTTTCAACTGCAGGGATGTATTCGCGTGGAACTGTACCGCCTTTGATCGCGTCAACGAATTCAAAGCCTTTACCTGGTTCTTGCGGTTCGATCTTCAGAACAACGTGACCGTACTGACCACGACCACCGGATTGCTTAACGAATTTACCTTCGATTTCTTCGCAAGTTTTGCGGATAGTTTCGCGGTATGCAACTTGTGGTTTACCAACTGTCGCTTCAACGTTGAATTCACGCTTCATACGGTCAACGATAATATCCAGATGCAACTCACCCATACCGGCGATAATGGTCTGACCAGATTCTTCGTCAGTACGTACGCGGAAAGATGGATCTTCAGCAGCCAGACGGTTCAATGCCAGACCCATTTTCTCTTGGTCAGCCTTGGTTTTTGGCTCAACTGCCTGAGAAATAACTGGTTCTGGGAATATCATGCGTTCCAGAACAACGATCGCTTTTTCATCACACAGCGTATCACCAGTAGTTGTGTCTTTCAGACCAACAACCGCAGCGATATCACCTGCCATCATTTCTTTGATTTCTTCGCGTTGGTTCGCGTGCATTTGAACCAGACGGCCGATACGTTCTTTTTTCTCTTTCACAGAGTTATAAACGCTGTCGCCAGAATTCAATGTACCGGAGTAGCAACGAATGAAGCACAATTGACCAACGAATGGATCCGTTGCAATTTTGAACGCCAGCGCAGAGAACTTCTCGTTATCTTCAGCTTTACGAACAACTGGCTCGTCATCTTCATTCACACCAGGAACTGGTGGAATATCCAATGGGGATGGCAGATATTCAACAACCGCATCCAACATCGCCTGTACGCCCTTGTTCTTAAATGCAGTACCGCACATCATAGGAACGATTTCGGACGCGATAGTACGCTGACGCAATGCCTGCTTGATATCGGCTTCAGACAAATCACCTTCTTCAAGGTATTTGTTCATCAGCTCTTCACTGGCTTCAGCAGCAGCTTCCACCATGTTTTCGCGCCATTTTTGCGCTTCAGCCAACAGATTTTCAGGAATGTCACGGTACTCGAATTTCATACCTTGAGATGCTGCATCCCAGATGATCGCTTTCATCTTAACCAAATCGATCACGCCTTCGAACAAGTCTTCAGCGCCGATAGGTACTTGCAGAGGCACTGGATTTGCCTTCAGACGAGCACGCATTTGATCGTACACTTTGAAGAAGTTCGCGCCAGTACGGTCCATCTTGTTGACGAATGCCAAACGTGGGACTTTGTACTTGTTAGCCTGACGCCATACTGTTTCTGACTGAGGCTGAACACCACCTACCGCGCAGTAAACCATGCACGCGCCATCCAGAACACGCATAGAACGCTCAACTTCAATCGTGAAGTCAACGTGGCCAGGTGTATCAATGATGTTGATGTGATGTTCTGGGAAGTTATTTGCCATGCCCTTCCAGAAACATGTCGTCGCAGCAGAAGTAATAGTAATACCGCGCTCTTGCTCTTGTTCCATCCAGTCCATGGTAGCAGCGCCATCATGCACTTCACCGATTTTGTGATTTACACCGGTGTAGAACAGAACACGTTCAGTTGTCGTCGTTTTACCTGCATCAATGTGAGCAGAAATACCGATATTACGGTAACGCTCAATGGGGGTCTTACGGGCCATAGATATTCCTAAATCTTTTAATGGACAAAACCGAGCGCAATTTTCTGTAAAAATCGCGCCCGGCCTGATTCAAAATACTTGCCAGAACCATTGCATAAAAGTCATACAACGGCTCCTTACTCTTACTCTTAGAAGCGGAAGTGAGAGAAGGCTTTGTTGGCTTCTGCCATACGATGCACTTCATCACGTTTCTTCATTGCACCGCCGCGACCTTCTGCGGCTTCCAACAACTCACCACCCAAACGTTGTGGCATGGATTTTTCGCTACGCTTGTTAGCAGCTTCACGCAACCAACGCATAGACAAAGCTAAACGGCGAACTGGGCGCACTTCAACAGGCACCTGGTAGTTAGCGCCACCAACACGGCGGGATTTAACTTCAACCAGTGGCTTGGCATTGTTAATTGCCAGCGCAAACACTTCCAGAGGATCTTTACCAGATTTTTGCTGGATGTGATCGAATGCACCGTAGATAATGCCTTCAGCAACAGACTTCTTGCCGGACAACATCAATACGTTAACAAATTTTGCTACTTCAACATTACCAAATTTTGGATCTGGCAATACGTCCCGTTTCGGGACCTCACGACGACGTGGCATTTCAATTCCTTTCAATCTTCAGTTGAGCCATGAGCAACATTTCACTCATTACTCGCGACAGACCATCATAGTCAGTCACTTACTCGGCTTATTCCAAACCGACACTGATCCGTAATAGTTTACGGAGATTAAATTACGAGATAATTACTTCTTCACTGCCTTAGCGCGCTTAGAACCATATTTGGAACGAGCTTGCTTACGGTCTTTAACGCCTTGTGTATCCAAAGCACCACGAACCATATGGTAACGAACACCTGGCAAATCCTTTACACGACCACCGCGCAGCAACACTACGCTATGTTCTTGCAAGTTATGGCCTTCACCGCCAATGTACGAAATAACTTCGAAACCATTAGTCAGGCGAACTTTGGCAACTTTACGCAAAGCCGAGTTAGGCTTTTTTGGAGTTGTCGTATAAACGCGGGTGCAAACGCCACGTTTCTGCGGGCTGTTTTCCAGCGCCGGCGATTTGCTCTTAACCACTGCAGAAACACGTGGTTGGCGAATCAGTTGATTGATGGTTGGCATCGTTTTTAATCCAACAAAATACAACGTTAAATACAAACCCGGAAACGGTTGCCCGGGAACTAAAAATCAATAATTGGTGCCTGATTTTGCAGGCTTTACTCGTTTCCGGCTTACTGACTGCTTGTTTTTTCAGCAAATTTTTTACCTAAAAAGCAAAAAAATAAAGCCGGAAAATACAAACCCAAAATCGAGAACTCGCAATTTTATGCGGTTAACAACAAACGTGTCAACGCATTTTATGTGGATAATCTGGTGTTGATCTTGCCAGCGCAGATCTATCAGAATAGGAAAATTCCCTGAAAGATCAAGGACAATGCAAATTTATCAGCATGCTCCGGCGCAAATTCTGCAGAGATGAAAGCCTGACCTGGCGTAATGCCATGCGCAGGCAGGGGACAAATCCTTTATATTAGTGCCCTTATCGGACGATGCGACTATAACAGCGCGCGTTCTTCACACTGATCATGCAAGTTTCTACATCATGCGTTCCTTGTTGCGCCCGGCGCCTATTTTTTTAATCGCCAGCTATCTGCTTCTTTCCCTCATTCCTTTTTTTTCGCTGCTGTTAGGTGTTGCGACGGAGAAGACTGCCCTGCTATTGAGCATGGAGCTGGCCTGCTGGATAGGATTTTGGGCTGTGCTTCAGCATCCTCGCTGGTTTCATTATTTGCTGCTGCCAGCTTTTTTAGCGTTTCCAGTGGAAATGTATCTGCGCCTGTATTTTGGGCAAGGCATCTCTACGCACCACCTTGGCATCATCGTTGAAACCAGCCCTAAAGAAGCACTGGAATTTCTGGGCAATAAAATCTGGCTCTTATTGCTGGTTGTTCTTGCAGTCTCGGCCTGGTGGTGGAGCTTACTGAGGATTGCGCAACAGCATCCGGCATTGCACTGGAAGCATGGTTCGCGCTGGCTGGCGATGGGATTATTACTGATCGGCATCGGCGCATGGTGGTATGGAGAGCATATCGGTTTTCAGGCAAACCAACCCGGCAAAGTAAAATCTGCATCAGCCAGCACATCAAGCCTCCCGAAAAGCAGCACCACACCCTCATCAGCATCGACCGACAGCACCGAAGATGAGGACGATGAAGAGCCGGATAACGCTTCGATCAGCTCGCCTGTCATTGCGGCGAGCAACGCGATGAACAAGAACAGCGTTGCCAGCAGGTTCCCGATCTTGGCAGACATTCATACCTTGCTGGCAAAACACGCCGCCAAATTGCCAACCTGGGCCAAAATTCCGTATGAGGAGGAAACATTCATCCGTAGCTGGCCTTTTGGTCTCGTCTTGCGAGGCATTGATTTTTGGAATGAACGCGACTACCTGGCGAGGCTATCAGAAAAAAGCCACAATTTTAAGTTTCAGGCGCACCTTGACGGCAATCCTGCACTGCCGCAAACCATTGTCATGGTCATCGGTGAGTCTTCACGTTACGATCGCTGGAGTCTGAATGGCTATGAGCGCGACACCAATCCACTCCTGAAGCAGGAGAAAAATCTGGTTGCACTGAGCGATGTTGTGACAGCGGTATCCGCAACGCGCTTGTCGGTGCCGGTGATTGTGTCCCGTAAACCGGCAGCACAGAGTTTGCAGGCAGGCTTTTCAGAAAAGTCTTTTTTAACAGCGTTCAAAGAAGCCGGCTTCAAAACTTTCTGGCTATCGAATCAGATGAGTTTCGGTCAGTTTGATACGCCGACCTCGGTATATGCGAACGAAGCAGATGTGACACAGTTTTTAAATCTGGGCGGCTTCACCAATCGCTCGAATTACGATCAGGTATTGCTGGAGCCGATGCAACATGCGTTGCAGGACGCCGCACCGAAGAAGCTGATTGTCTTGCACACGCTGGGCAATCACTGGAATTACAGTCATCGCTATCCACAGGAATATGACCGCTGGAAACCATCCTTGTTTGGCATTACCAATCCGGCTTACACCGATCTGAAAAACAAACTGGCGCTCAATAATAGCTACGACAATTCCGTACTGTATGTCGACTGGATGCTGTCCGAAGTGATACAGCAACTTAAAAACAGCGGGCAGATGACATCGCTGATGTACACCTCTGACCACGGACAGACTTTATATGACGGCAGTTGCAATCTGGCTTTTCATGGCCACAATACGCAATACGAATTCCACATTCCGGCATTTGTCTGGTATTCGGATCAGTACCAGACAATGTATCCGGGCAAAATCAGCCAGCTTAAGCGACACCAGCACGCCCGACTGTCCACTGAAAATATTTTTCACAGCCTGCTTGATATGGCGAATATCCGCTACCCGGACGAGCATCTGGATCGCAGCATACTCAGTAAGCAGTTATCACCCCATATCCGCTACGTTGATAGTTACGGATGGACTAATTACGATAACGCCAGCTTCAAAGGAGACTGCCGGGAAGTCATGGCCAACAAATCCAATGCGCCTGCCAAATCCAATAAAAAATAGCTTATTTTGGGGGAGTATAGGATATCAATTGCAGGTAGCCATGACAAAACAAGCACAATACAAGCAATACCATACATACTCACCCGTAGTATAAGAGTCGGTTAAAAGCCAATATCAGGCGATGGCGGGTAGCAGGATCAAATCCGAAAGTGACGCAATCGCCTGCTAGTGCAGCGCGCAGCAAGCGCTGCACAAACCTGGTATCCAGCCAAAAGCTGGCACATTCATTGCATTGATGACAGGTTCTCACTTACACTGCTGACATGTCTCGCGAGCTCCCACCCACCCTGACGCTAAGCCAACAGCCACAGTCATGCGCCCACGTTGCCGGGGCGTGGTTAGTGCATATGCTGTCAGATAAAAAAACGATGCAAGCCGTCAAACAGCAATTAAGGCAGATCGCCGGTCAGAAAGAGCTGCACTGGGATTTACGCCAGATCAGCGCGCTGGACCATATCGGCGCACAAATTTTGTGGCGTGCCTGGGGCAAAAAACGACCATTGCATCTGCAATTACAGCCTGTGCATGAAGGTATTTTTGAGCGCATAGAACAAGTCAGTCAACGCGGCGTTCCGCGCGAACCCAAACCACGCCTGACGCGCGTGATGCAGCTCGGTGGGCTGATGCTGGGCTTATTCCATCACCTGCACGGTTTTACGGCGTTACTCGGACAACTGATGCTTGATCTGCTGCGCTTGATTCGCCATCCGTTACGCGCGCCATGGAAAGAAATTTCCGCCAACATCTATCATACCGGTGCGCAGGCCGTGGGCATCACGGCACTGGTCGGGGTGCTGATCGGCGTGGTGCTATCGTATTTATCGGCACAACAATTACGCACGTTTGGTGGCGACTTGTTTATCGTCAATCTGCTGGGGATGAGTATCGTGCGTGAACTAGGCCCGATGCTGGCGGCGATTCTGGTCGCTGGACGTTCCGGCTCTGCAATCACGGCCCAGCTTGGCGTAATGCGGGTAACCGAAGAACTCGATGCCATGCGGGTCATGGGAATACCGCATGGTTTCCGGCTGATTTTGCCCAAAGTGCTGGCGCTGGCGCTGGCAATGCCGTTGCTGGTGATCTGGACCGACATCATGGCACTGATTGGCGGCATGATCTCTGCCCAAGCGCTGCTGGGCATGTCACCAGAATTTTTCATCTACAAATTACCGGAAGCCGTGCCACTGGTGAATTACTGGATTGGACTGGGCAAGGGACTGACATTCGGCATCCTGATTGCGCTGATTGCCTGCCACTACGGCCTGCGCATCAAGCCGAATACAGAAAGCCTGGGTCAGGGCACGACGAACTCGGTGGTCGTGGCGATTACTGTCGTGATTATTGCAGATGCGATTTTTGCGATCATCTTCAGCAAGACGGTGTACTGATGACGCCAGATCACATCATCGACATTCGCGGCTTACGAACGCAATTTGGGCGCACTGTGGTGCACGATCAGTTGCACCTGCAAGTCAGGCGCGGAGAAATACTCTCGATTGTGGGCGGTTCCGGCACGGGAAAAACCGTGCTCATGCGGCAAATGCTGGGGTTGGAAGCCCCCGCCCGTGGCACTATCGACGTGTATGGCGACGATATTCACTCAGGCAATGCTGAACATCTGGACTATCTGCGCAAACGTTCCGGCATGTTATTTCAGCATGGTGCCTTGTACTCTGCTCTGAGCGTGTTTGATAACGTCGCCCAACCCATGCGGGAACTTGGCACCTTGTCGGAAGAATTGATCACTGATCTGGTCTATCTGAAATTACATATGGTCGATATCGCCTTTGAACATGCGCGCAAAATGCCGGCCGATCTGTCTGGCGGCATGGTCAAACGGATTGCGCTGGCGCGTGCGCTGGCACTCGATCCCGAGCTGCTGTTTCTGGATGAGCCGACAGCAGGACTGGATCCGGACCGGTCGGACAGCTTTGTCGCGCTGATCCAGTCATTGCATCAGCAATTGCGGCTGACCGTCATTATGGTGACGCATGATCTCGATAGTCTGTTCGCACTGTCTGACAGAATCGCCGTTCTGGCAGAGAAAAAAGTCGTCGTCATCGGTACGCCTCAGGAAGTCGTACAGTTTCATCATCCGTTTATCGACAGTTTCTTCCGGGGCGGACGCGGTTTGCGCGCCATGGAAGTATTACCTCCCTCATCGCAGCAGGAAAGCTAAGTTATGGAAAACAGATCACATGCGCTGATGGCCGGATTTTTCACAATTGCGCTGATGAGCATGGCGATTGTGCTGGGAATCTGGCTGGGACGCGACAAGATCCAGCGTGTGCCTTATGAAATCGTCACCAACATGACCGTCTCAGGACTGAATCTGCAAGCGGCCGTGCGCTATAAAGGCATTAAAGTCGGTAACGTCACCGACATCAGTTTTGACCCCAAAGTACCGGGTCAACTGGTACTGCGGCTGGAAGTCATTCCCGACACGCCCATCACCAAAGCCACCTTTGCCACCCTTGGTTATCAGGGCGTGACCGGGATTGCGTTTATCCAGCTCGATGAAGACCTGCAAGCAGGTACCGGCGCAACATTATTGACGGCCGATGCCAGCGGACAGGCGCAGCGCATCAGCCTGCGCGCCAGCAGCCTGCAGACACTGGAGCAAAAAGGCATGGCGATTCTCAAGCAGACTGAAGATATCACCCGCAAACTCAATATCATGCTCGATCCGGATAACAAGCAATCCGTGGCGGCAGCGATTAACCATATCGGGCAAGCCGCCGCCGCATGGCAGACGGTTCCATCGCAACTGGCACCGACATTGAACAAGCTACCTGTATTGCTTGATCAGACCCAGTCCACGCTCAGCTCCGTCCAGCATCTGTCCTCAGAAGCCAATACGCTGGCAGCAAATCTGACACAACTGAGCCAGCGGGTGCAAGCGCAGGATGGCCCGCTGGTCAGGTTCAATATGGCGATTGACCAGATGACGTATAGTCTGACGCAAGAGACGTTGCCGCGCATTCAAAACGTCACCGGTGAAGCCCGCAGCAGCCTGCGTTCGCTGAACCGTGCAACCGACCAGTTGAGCGAACGCCCGCAAAGTATTTTATTTGGCAATCCGGCACCATTACCCGGCCCAGGCGAAGCTGGCTTTGTGGCTCCCCGCTAAATTAGAACGCTAAATTAGCACACTAAATTAGGCCGATAATTTAGCCCGACCAGTTGCTCCCTATAAGTTGCCCCGACAAGGATCATCATGCCCTTTCAAGCTCTGCCTCCTTTTTCAACACCGCCTCGCTGGTGTGCTGTCATTGCTTTCCTGTGCGCTGCGCTCATGTTGTCCGCTTGCAGCGGAAACCCCACTGCCCAGCGCCAGCAATATGATTTTGGCCTGTTGCCGGTACACACCGTCAGCGCACCTGCGGCGGCATCAACTTCAGCAGCCACCAGCGTGCAAATCAGTCTGGCAGAGATCAACGCACCAGCAGCGCTCGACAGCACCGCGATGCTGTACCGCCTGCAATACGATAACGGACAGCAATTAAAACCTTATGCTCTGCATCGTTGGAGCATGACGCCAGCGGCTTTACTATCGCAAAGATTAAAGGCGCAGATGGCGACCAGCGGTATTCAGGTAGCACAACAGGGCGAGGCTGCACAAAGCTGGCCGCTGCTGAGAATTGATCTGGATGAGTTTTCGCAGGTTTTTTCCAGCGCCAGTCACAGCAATGCGCATATCGATCTGCGTGCTTCGATCAGCAAAAACAATATACTGATCGCGCAACGCCGTTTTCAACAGCAAGTCAGCGCGCGCAGCGCTGATGCACCCGGTGGTGCCGCTGCCATGCAACAGGCCACTGACCAGCTGATTCAGGAACTGAACATCTGGATACGCAGCCTGCCTCTGAAATAAAAAGTACTCATGAGCTCCAGCAACACGCTTGTACCAGAAGAACTCGATCCTGCGATTTCTTTACATAGTTCGCCTTTTGCCAGAGCCAGTCTGGTGGCTTACCTGTTCCTGATTCTGTATGCCAGCTGGTATCCGTTCAGTGGCTGGCAAGCCAATAATCTGTCGGCATTACCCGATGTGATCCGTCAGTGGCCACGTTACTGGACTATGTTTGACGCCAGTATCAACGTCATCGGCTACATCCCTTTCGGTGTGCTGATTGTGTTTTCGCTCTACCCCCTGATTCCCCGCTGGTGGGCAGCACTACTCGCCGTCACCGGCGGTGTCTTGGTATCAGCAACAGCGGAGTTGGTACAGTATTTTTTACCCAGCCGCGTTACCTCGCTGCTGGATTTTCTGACCAATGCCTCAGGAGCCCTGATCGGGGCAGTACTCGGCGCTTTGCTGACACCGCTGATACTTGAAAAGGGACGTTTACAATTATTGCGCAAGCAATGGGTGCATCATGAATCGAGCCGGGAACTGCTGGTCCTGGGCTTATGGCCAATGGCGCAACTTTACCCGCAAGCCTATCTGTACGGTCTGGGGCAACTATTTCCAATATTGTCGCAATATCTGAGCGATTTTTTTGATATGGATATCGATATCAGTAGTTTTTTGCTGCGCGGGATGGAGCTCAATGCAGAAGAATACTTACTTTCAGAAACCATTATCACTGCCTGTGGTTGCACCGGCGCCATTCTGATCTGCCTGAGTCTGTTGAACCGGCATGCGCCAAAAGCAGCGCTGGCAACGCTATTGCTGCTCTCTTCTGTCACCGCCAAGGCGCTTGCCAGTGCATTGCTGTTCAAGCCGGAATATGCCTTTGCCTGGCTGACGCCCGGTGCGCGTGGCGGCCTGCTGATCAGTGTCATCATGCTGTATGGTTTTTCGTTTGCCCCCTCGCCAGTGCAAAAACGACTGGCATTGCTGATGCTGATGATGTCGTTGGCGGTGCTGAATCTGGTGTCAGAAAATCCGTATTTTGCCGTGACGATGCAGACCTGGGTACAAGGCAAGTTTCTGAACTTTAACGGCGCAGCGCAATTTCTGTCCTTGTTATGGCCATTCCTCGCGATCTGGGTGCTGCTGCGCAAGCGTCCTGTCATCTGAACGCCAGACAGACGAACATACATCCGCACACACATGCGAGCAAGTGAATCAGAGCAAGCGATGATCAAGTTGAAGTATCATTATGCCCTTCTGAAGACAATCTCATGTGCAGGCGAGTCATACCAACCTGCCAACCGCCTTATTAGCCAGCAAAGTCCATCATCATGTCCGACGCCCTTTATTTCAAAAAACATGTTTTTTTCTGCATGAACCAACGCGACGATGGCCGCCCATGCTGCACAGATCGCGGAGCGCAAGCGGCACAGGAACACGCCAAACGCCGTATCAAGCAACTCGATATGAACGGTCACGGCAAAATCCGCATCAATAAAGCCGGATGTCTGGATCGTTGCGATGAGGGGCCTGTGATGGTGGTGTACCCACAAGGAACCTGGTACACCTTTGTCGATCAAAGCGATATTGATGAGATTATTGATGTCGATCTGATCGGAGGCGGTATCGTAGAACGTCTGCAATTACCGAATACCTGATTTCGCCATGAATGCACAAACTGAACATTTTTTAATCTCCGGTGCCGCTGGTCATTTGCAATGCGCGCTGGATTTGCCTGACCCTGAAGTTTTTTCTGCTGTGCGCGGACTCGCGCTGGTTGCCCATCCGCACCCCTTATACGGTGGCACGATGGACAACAAGGTAGCGCAAACCCTGACGCGCACATTCACCGCGCTCGGTTATGCGGCAGTCCGGATGAATTTCCGTGGTGTCGGGCAATCCGAAGGCACACATGATGCGGGCATCGGTGAGACGGATGACATGGGCGCGCTGCTGGCACATATGCGGCAACGCTTTCCGTCGCTGCCACTGGCACTCGCCGGATTCTCATTTGGCACGTTTGTCCAGTCGCGCCTGCAACAAAGACTGACTGAACAAGGCATTCCTGCCGATCGACTGGTGTTGATCGGCGCTGCCGCAGGAAAATGGGCAATGCCCGATATTCCTGCCAATACCATCCTGATTCATGGCGAACAGGATGATACGATCCCGCTGTCAGCGGTACTCGACTGGCTGCGGCCACAAGATATTCCCGTCACCGTCATTCCGGGTGCGGACCATTTTTTCCATCGCCGCCTGCACCATATCAAGCAGTTGGTGATCAGCATGTGGGACAAGGACTGACCGTTTTCCTTCCGGACTGAGCCTGATCCATCGTCAGTCTGGCCTGCTTATTTTTTGCTTTTTTGTTTTTCCAGTTACCTTCAATGAAAAAAATCCTCGCTACTATTGCCGCTTCCATCGTGACGATGTCTGTCGCTATGGCGCAAAGCCTTCCCGCACCCAGTATTGCTGCCAGATCATGGCTGCTGCTGGATGCCACCAGTAATCAGGTGATTGCCGCTCAAGACCCGGGCTTACGTATAGAACCGGCGTCGCTGACTAAAATCATGACGGCCTATATGGTTTTTTCTGCGCTGAAAGAGAAAAAACTCGATCTGAACCAGAACGTGAATGTCTCACCACATGCCTGGAAAGTAGACTCCAGCAGTTCCAAGATGTTTATCGAACCGAACAAACCGGTGACCATTAATGAATTGCTGTACGGACTGATTGTGCAATCCGGCAATGATGCCGCCGTGGCGCTGGCAGAAGCCGTCGCTGGCAGCGAGGAAGCCTTTGTCGTACAGATGAATCGAGAAGTTGAGCGCATGGGTCTGAAGGCAACGCATTTTGCGAATCCTCATGGACTGCCAAGCAAAGACAATTACTCCACGGCGCAGGATTTATCTACGCTGGCAGCACGCCTGATCAGCGATCATCCTGAGTTTTATAAAACGTATTACAGCACAAAGAGTTATACCTATAACAAAATTACCCAACCAAACCGCAATCGTCTGTTATGGCTGGATCCCAGCGTTGACGGCATGAAAACCGGGCACACAGAAGCCGCAGGCTATTGCCTGATTTCTTCGGCGAATCGTCCGAATGGCAGCGGCTCGCGCCGCCTGATTTCTGTCGTGACTGGCACCGCCAGCGATCAGGTACGCGCGCAGGAAAGCTTGAAACTGCTGAACTGGGGTTATCTGAATTTCGACACCGTGAAGCTGTATGCAAAGGGCCAGGCAATTGCGACGCCTGAAGTCTGGAAAGGTTCGCAACCCCAGGTCAAAATTGGCTTTGACCGCGATCTGTATGTCACTTTGCCCAAAGGAACCGCAGCCAAACTGAAGCCAGCGCTGGAACGCAAAGATCCGCTGGTAGCGCCGATTGCACTCAACAGCAAGGTCGGCTCTGTCAAAATGATGCTGGATGGCAAGCCCATGGTGGAGTTTCCGGTGCTGGCACTGGAAAAAGTCGATCAGGCCAGTATTTTTGGCCGTGCCTGGGATTCCGTGCGCCTGATGTTCAAATAAGTCGTTACGGTAACCTGCGCATTCATCGCAGCCGACAACCATTCTGTCAGGAGAGCAAGGTGCAAACCTTGCTCTCTTTTTTTGTGCTGCCGTAACACCTGTCTGCGCTGCTGCATGTTGTATTACTTTGCGATGCTGGATGCGGATTTTGATCCGGTACTGATTCTGTCCGGATGTCGATAACGATTGTTGTCGTGAATGCTTTGCCGAATGTCTGATGAATGTCTGATGAATTTTTATTTACAAAAATAACAATTTTATGATATTTTTTTTACAAGGCGATATCCTCGCTGAGAAATACTTCATCCACCCAACTCCAAAAGATCAAAAGGAAAAACAATGAAATTACCATTCATGTCTGGTGCGCTGTGTGCTCTGGCCTGTATCAGTCTGTTGAGCGCTTGCGGCAATATGGAAACAGCCAGTTCGCAGCAAGGTGTGCTGGATGATAATAATTATGTGACTGGCAGCAATCTCCCTCAGCGCGGCAAGCGGGTGCAAACGATGACACCGGAGCAGGCAGAAGAGATGCGGCGCGGCGCGAATATTCCGGTTCAGGGGAAATAACATCCCGCTAGTCCGCCACAGGAACGCCGGCATCATTAAACTTCATGGGAATGTCGTTGACAGCACATCTGATATCCCTCAGAAAACCCATGCGACCTGACATGTATCGATGATGGATGGCGTTCGACATACAGCAAGATGAACAGCGGGAGCGCAGCAGTCGCTCCCGCTTTTTTTATCTCTATCCAATCCCATCTATGCTTTATTTGCATAAGCACCGGGGGCAATTCATGTAAAAATGAATTTTTGTTTTGATTCCGGATACTCATCATGAATGACCCACTTGTCTACCTCAACGGCGCCTTTACTCCATTGTCCGAAGCAAAAATTCCCGTTCTGGATCGTGGTTTTATCTTTGGCGATGGTGTGTATGAAGTCGTGCCTGTCTATGGACGGCATATGTTCAGAGCCGATCAGCATCTTGCCCGCTTGTTTCGCAGCCTGGCAGCAATAGGCATTCCGAATCCGCATACCAAGGAAGAATGGCTGGCGCTGATTACCAAGGTCATTGCCGCACAGGATGCGGAGGATCAGATGGTGTATCTGCAAGTCACGCGCGGCGTTGCCAGACGCGCGCATGCATTTCCGGCAGAAGTGGTGCCAACGGTGTTTATGATGAGTAACCCGATTGTATTGCCGTCCGCTGCGGCACGCGCCAATGGCGTGGCCTGCGTCTCAATGGAAGACAAGCGCTGGCTGCATTGCGAAATTAAATCGATCTCCCTGCTTGGCAATGTGCTGGCGGCGCAATATGCTGCAGAACATGAGGTGACAGAGAGCATACAGTTCCGCGATGGCTATCTGACGGAAGCGTCGGCATCGAATGTCTGGATCGTCAAAGATGGCGTATTGATGGGGCCGCCAAAGGATAATCTGATCCTGGAAGGCATACGCTATGGTTTGATCGAAGAGCTGTGCGCTGCGCATCAGATTCCGTTGCAGGCACGTCGTATCAGCCACGCCGAGGTGCTGGCAGCCGATGAAGTGATGTTGTCCTCGGCCACCAAAGAAGTTCTTGCGGTCGTGAAGCTGGACGATCACACTATTGGAAATGGTCTGCCCGGCCCCATATATCAGCAATTGTATGCAGCCTATCAGGTTGCCAAAGCCAGTCAATGAATGATGGCCATTCTGTCCGTTTCTGATGAGAATGCCGCGTCTGATTGGCATTCACGTCAAGAAAAGGACATCGTATGGAAATGAAACCGATTCCCCCTGAAGAAAGTCTGATCGAGTATCCAAGTGATTTTCCGATCAAAATCATGGGTGTCATGCATGAGACTTTTGCCCAGACCATCATCGAGGTGGTGAGCATTCATGATCCGACTTTCCATGCTGGCAAAGTCGACATGCGTCCCTCCACCAAAGGCACTTATCTGGCGCTGACAGTCACGGTGCGGGCAGTGAGCCGCGAGCAACTGGATAATCTCTATCGTGAGCTGTCGTCACATCCGATGGTGAAAATCGTTCTGTAACATGGCTCTGTAACATCGTTCCGCCACAATCAAGCGGCTGAAGCTGACCGGCTTCCGCCGCTTTTTATTGAGGATCAGATAAAGCTGTCCCTGCAAAGTATGGCGACGAAGATAGCAAGCGGCGCACTGAGCCTTCAGGAAACCAACAACATACCCCCCCCAGTATCATATTTACCCGCTTTAAATCTCATGTGTTCCAGCGATTATGAAGATTTTTGAGGGGGAGTATAGGTAATTCGCCGTTAAACACACAGCAACCCGATGATGAACTGGTCGCCATTGAGCCACGCTCTGACGAGTATCCGTTCACCATTCCACCACTATTCGGCCACTATTAAGCCCCATGTTGAGCCGCTATTGAGTCTCGATACCATCGCAACATTGCCGCACATCGCCGCACCTTGCACTTATTTTGCCGCCGCAATTTCAGCCAGCAACCATTCACGAAACGCCCTGACCTGGGGCTTTTTCAGCGATACCTCCGGATACACCAGGTAATACGACACCGTACTGGGCACCTCAATATCGAACAAGCGTTGCAACAAACCGGTCTCGATATCTGATTGCACGATCGCATGCCGTCCCAGCGCGATTCCCTGCCCGTCAACCGCTGCCCGTGCCAGCATGGAAGAGTCCTGAAAAACCAGACCACCAGTCGGCTCCTCGGCATCCACCCCCGCGGCGCGGAACCAGGGCTCCCACGGCTCACCGTCACAACGCAGCAAATACGATGCCGCCAATTCTTGCGGCGTTTGCGGTAATTGCCCGCCGTGATAGCGTGGACTAACCACCGGGTAATAACTATCCCCCATCAGCAATTCAGTCACCATTCCCGGATAATGCCCATTCCCGAAACGGATGCCAATATCCACCGATTCCCGCAGATAATCTGTCAGATGATTGCTCGATTCCAGACTGACTTCCAGGTCCGGGTAATGTTCAATGAATTTCCCCAGACGCGGTGACAGCCAGCGCGCCGCGAACGATGGCAGCGAAGTGATGCTCAGACGCTTTTGCTTGCTGTGTTTTTGCAAACGCTCAGCCGCCTCCGCGATATCCTGCAACGACTGACGGATCGCCGCCGCAAACTGCTCACCATCCGGCGTGATCGCCAGACGCTTGCCATGCCTGACAAACAGCGCCACATCCAGCTCGGCTTCCAACGCTCGGACCTGATGGCTGATCGCCCCATGCGTCAGATGGATTTCCTCTGCTGCACGGGAAAAATTCTGGTGTCTGGCTGCGGCCTCAAATGCGCGCAAGGCAGCCAGATTCGGTAATCGACGAAAATCGCTCATGCCACTCTACCTCATCAAGTCAGATGAAATTAATACCATATTTGTATGTGAAAAATATTAGCAAACAAATCGAAAATTACTCGTTTTGCTTTCCATTTTCGAGCGCCTACAATGGATTTATCGCAGCGCAACAATTGATTTTATCCTTATAAATCAACATATCACTGCATTCATTGCCAAAACGCAAGGAGCTTCAAAATGACAAATAATTTCGCAAACTCATCTTACACGATTGTTGCTGGCGCAGCTGTTTCCGGCACCCTGACACAGGCCAGCCGCATTCAGGTTGCCTGCGGTCGTGTCTGGCTGACCATTGCCGGCCAAGAGCATGATTTCTGGCTGCATGCCGGCGAAACCATGCTGGTACCCGCTGGTCGTCTGATCGTCATCGAAGCCGACAAACAAGCCAGTGCCATTGATATCGTTGCCGTAACCGCGCCGGTGTCGGCAGCCATCGCTGCACGTACACATGTGTCGCAGCCACAAAACATACTGGCAGCCACCTGGCAAAAACTGTCGCACAAACTGAGTCAGGCATTTGCCTGAAATGTGCTTGCAATGTGTCGGAATAGCGGCGGAGCAAAGCCTGAGAGCAATACCCTTTGCACATCATGTAAGCGGGAATACATCTGACAGATGCGTTCCCGCCGATACATGACTGTATGTGCAATGTGATGGATGTGATGTGACCTGCAATGTGCGTGCGTGACGTTTGTGATGTGCGTTTGTAATGTGCGTTTGTAATACGCACGGATACCACCCCAACAACTGGCACGCGTTCACGTTCGCGATCGCTCCGGCCAGCACAATCAACTGCCTGCAGGCGCAAGGGTGGTACACTAGCGCCCTATGCAAGCAGCTTCTACACCTTCGACCCTCCCGCGTATCGTGCACCGTGGCATTGAGCCTTATCAGCTCACGTTTGACGCCATGCGCGCCTTTACCGATGCGCGCACAGAACAGACCCCCAACGAATTCTGGATCGTAGAACACCCACCCGTCTTCACGCTGGGTCTGGGGGCCGATCAGTCACATGTACTGGCGGCACACGATATTCCCGTCGTGCAAACCGACCGGGGTGGCGAAGTCACCTACCACGGTCCGGGGCAGGTCGTGATTTACCTGCTGATGGATTTACGCCGCAGCCATCCTAAAGCCCGGCTATTTGCGCGCGAATTCGTCCACAAAATAGAACAGTCGGTCATTAATACACTGGCAGCGTATAATCTGGACAGCGAGCGAAAACAAGGCGCGCCGGGGATTTATGTCAGCAATGGCGACTGGAAAGGCGCCAAAATCGCCGCGCTGGGTCTCAAAGTGCGCGGCAATGGCTGTACCTATCACGGTGTTTCACTCAATGTAACAATGGATCTGGCACCTTTTTCCTGGATCAACCCCTGCGGCTATGCCGGACTCGCTACTGTGGACATGAATACTCTGGGCGTCAGCGTCACCCTCGCTGAAGTACAGCATGCCCTCGCAAAGAATTTACAAGAACTTTTGACTGCCTCCTGATTTTTCGATACCGCTTCATATCATGACAACCGAAAATACCACTGTTTCCTCCGGCGATGCCGCTACCAGCGCAGCCACTTACGACCCGACCGAAAAACAGAAAGGCGCCAGTAAAACCGCGCGCATCCCCATCAAAATCGTACCGATGGAACGCCTGCCCAAGCCAGACTGGATCCGCGTTAAAGCTGGCTCACCAACGACCCGCTTCTACGAAATCAAAGACATCCTGCGCGCCAACAAGCTCGTCACCGTCTGCGAAGAAGCTTCCTGCCCGAATATCGGAGAATGCTTCGGCAAAGGCACAGCGACCTTCATGATCATGGGTGATAAATGTACACGCCGCTGCCCATTCTGCGACGTCGGTCATGGCCGCCCTGATCCACTGGACGTGGACGAACCACTGAATCTGGCAAAAACTATTGCAGACCTGAAACTCAGCTACGTTGTCATCACCTCGGTTGACCGCGATGATCTGCGCGATGGCGGCGCGGCACACTTTGCCGAATGTATCGCCAAAATCCGCGAACTCTCACCAATGACCCGGATTGAAATCCTGACCCCGGATTTCCGTGGCCGTATGGATCGTGCCCTCGATATCCTGAACATGGCACCGCCGGATGTGATGAATCACAATCTCGAAACCGCACCACGCCTGTATAAAGAAGCCCGTCCCGGTTCCGATTACGAATACTCGCTGAGCCTCTTGAAACGCTTCAAAGAGCAGCATCCGGACGTACCAACCAAATCCGGCATCATGGTCGGTCTGGGCGAAACCGACGAAGAAGTGCTACAAGTCATGCGCGACATGCGCGCCAACAACGTCGACATGCTGACTATCGGCCAGTATCTCGCACCGAGCGGTCACCACTTGCCTGTGCGTCGTTATGTGCATCCAGACGTGTTCAAGATGTACGAAGAAGAAGCCTACAAAATGGGCTTCGCCCACGCCGCAGTCGGCGCGATGGTACGTAGTTCCTATCACGCGGATCAGCAAGCACATGGCGTCGGAACAGACGTTAAAAGCGTATAAAGGTACATCGTTAAGCTGATCGCTTCGCGCTATGCCAGAGACTGGCAATAATGCGCAAGTGCTGAGGCAAAGACAAAAATCCCCGGAATTTGACCGGGGCTTTTTTTTGACCAGCAAGTCTGTATGTTCCATCGCTTCAGCGTCGCAGCTGAACGAATCAACATGCATGACCGATGACGTGCTCCTATAGCTAGTCACTAGTTAACTGGAACTACTCGCCAGTAACCACTAACGTGATGCAGGAATCGGATGCGGTGTCTGCAATTGATCAAATACCAGCAGGGACAGTTGTGATAATTCAGCCTTGTCGATATTGCCGGACAAGGCATAACCGAACTCGCCATCAATCCAGTAAAACACGCTGACTTGCCCCTCTTTCATGTAACGAAAACCGGTATCTTTGTGATGCTTGTTTTCATTCGAGGCGTATAAGGTCAGACGAAGTCCAGCGGCATTCTGGTACATAAATTGAGCGACCGGCCCCGTCGTACCAGGTAACAGGCGCCCACCGACCAGATCAAAACCTTTACTACTGAGTTTGGGTGGTTTCAAGCTGCTGCCAAGACGTTTCGATAGCCATTTGACCAATTGCTCTTCCTGATCAGAACTGACCTCTACCGGACGCCGGACGTCCGGCGTGTACACCACGTGGGCAATGGCGGCACGATGTGGCAGACTGTCATTGCTGTTGTCCGACCGGCGTTGTTGTTCCTGCGCCGCGAGCACGGTGCGGTGCTCGTGCCAGTTCCAGCCGACGATGCCGCCGCCAGCAGAAAATAGTACTGCAAACATCAGTCCGGCGGCAATGCCTTGCCAGGACCAGAGAACAGAACGGTGTTGATGCGTGTTTTGGGTACCAGTTGTCTTCGCCAGACATACTTGCTGTAAAGCCGCTGGCACAGGCTCATCCAGTACGGCATCAAACAGCTGATGCAAACCCTCGGCTTGTGCCTGATAGGTGCGCACGCGCTGCTGTTCATGTGGATGTTCTTCCAGCCAACGCTCCAGCTCCTGGCTACGCTCCGGGGACAAGCGCTTGTCCACATACGCATGCAAGTCGCTTTCAGAAAAAGAAGGCAAAGTCATTTCACAACCTTTAATGTAGGCAAAGGAGTGACGGCGGGTGCGGCTGTCTGCGCAGCAATGCCATCCTCCATCAGCATACGCAATCGTTCCCGGCCGCGGCTCAGGCGCGACATGACGGTTCCCAGAGGAATATCGAGCACGCTGGCAATGTCCTGATATCCCATCTGTTCCAGCGACACCAAAAGCAATATTGCACGCTGTTCGCGTGGCAGCCGCTGCAATGCGGTGTGCAGATCACGCACTTCCAGCCTGTCGGTCTGCGTGGCACGTGTCGTCAACATGGACGAAGTAGCGCTGGTATCGGCATCCTCAAGCTCCACCAGCGCCAGACTGCCCTGGCGTAATTGGCTGATATGCAGATTATGCATAATGCCAAACAACCAGGCGCGCATCTCCCGCTCTGGCTGCCATTGCTGGCGCTTTTGCCAGGCGCGTTCCAGCGTATCCTGTACCAGATCGTCGGCCAGCGTTTTGTCTGCCACCAGCGCCCGTGCATAACGGCGCAGGCGTGGCAGGCAATCATGCATCAGCGTTGCGATGTCGGGCAGATCGCTCACATCACACCTTGGGAACGATATCAGTTGCGGACAACATGCCAGATTTCTTTCACATTATCGCCACTACGATCGCCCGGCTGTTTATCCTTGGAGAAAAAATAGAGTGGCTTGCCCTTGTAAGCCCACTGCTTAGTACCATCATCGCGGACAATCACAGAATAATCTCCCTGCGCTGTCGCATCTGGTGCAGCGGTCAATATGGGCCACAAACCGACACAAGCATCGACGCAGGCACTCTTACCACTGCCCGCCACATCTTTATCGAACGTATATAAGCTCAGTCCGTCCTGGCTGACCAGAATATCTCCGGATTTTTTCACCGGCACATCAGCTGCATATACCAGCGTGGTGATGCACAGCGTCGTCATCAAACTCAATATCAAAGTAGAAATTTTCATCATATCTCCGTATAGATTGGATATAAATCAGAGAGGCCACACTTCGCGCAGAAAGCATGGCTCTTGTCATCATTCATGTATCAGGGGGCCTGCTTATGGGTATACGCCAACATGACGAGGTTTATTCCATGCCTGATCAATATTTTTACCCTTCCTGGCTTGGTGTTGAGTCCAACGCCTCTGCCACTGCCGGAAACAGCGTGCCAATCGCCGTCGTTTCGCCATTAAAGCCCGCCAGAAGCGACGTCAACATAGTATTGAACTCTTATTTTCCCTCATGTTGATGCGTCGCCATCGAACCGGAGTTCGCGTATAGATGGGAATAAATGAGCATAGTGGGGGAATAAAACGTGGATAAATGCAGATAAATGTCCACATCGCGGTATAATCCAATTTCACGGGTCAAACTGACCCAGTGTCAAACAGATGTCCGATATGTTCCACTCCGCTGTCATGTGCTCTATCATCTCAGTAAGCGTTAACTAAAGACAAACAAAAACACGGCAAAGTACCCAATCCGTTATTGCCATTTGACGTGTTTCCATTTTCTGGCGATTCCTGGTCATGCATGTTGATGTAAGCATGTTGATCATTACTTCAGTTGATCCGCGCACTGCGACAGCGCACTGCAATACGCCGACTGGATCAGCTTACATCACTTATCTCAGCCCTGGCCATTTGCGTAATTCCGGCAAAACGAACGGATGAGAGCAACAGCATCACTGATTACTGGCACGATCAGCCTTATTTCTCACACGGATGATGTTTCATCCGTGAGATAGCAATGCCGGATGTCTGGCAGCGCAACACCTTATTAGGAATGTGAAAACACAATGGCAAAAGAAGAATTATTGGAAATGAGCGGTATGGTTGAAGAAGTCTTGCCGGATTCCCGCTTTCGCGTGAACCTGGAAAATGGTCACCAGTTGATTGCCTATACTTCAGGCAAAATGCGTCAGCATCACATCCGCATTCTGGCGGGTGACAAAGTGACACTGGAAATGTCTCCTTACGATCTGAGCAAAGGTCGTATCACTTTCCGTCATATAGAAAAACACAGCGGTGGCGGTGGTCAGCCACGTCGTCGTTACTGATCTGCGGCAGCGTGCACATCTGACTACGGGTATCGTCTGATACACATCTGATCAATATCTGATAACCAGCATGAATGGTGCATCAGTAGCATTGAACGTTCTGAATGACAGATAAAAAAAGCGAGGCATGTCCCTCGCTTTTTTTGCGCCCGTCATCTATCGAACACTACTGACAATATTGATATCGTCGATAGTACGAAACAAGCAGATTATTGCTCCGGGAAGCGCGGCAGTTTTTTAAAGTCTTTCGGCACCTGATATTGCGCCACATTCATCTGCATCGCCAGCAAAGTGTAATAGGCATTGATCCCCGTCAGATCAACCACTCCCTTTTTGCCAAAGCGTTTTTCCGCACGGGCAAACGTCACATCAGAAACCCGTTTGTTTTTATGTAGTTCAACCGAGAAATCGTAAACGATCTCTTCATCTTCACTCATACCCGTTGGCCGCCGTCCGTCTGCAATCGCGGCTGTAATCTCTGCCTTGATACCCGCTTTAATCGCAATCGGCTGATGTACGTACCATTCAAAATCCTGCGACCATTCGCGTGCCGTAATCAGGATTACCAACTCGCTCAGCGTCGTCCCCAGCGCTGACTGGTAACGCAGATAATCCCCCATCGCCCGTGCCTGGCTCATGACTTGCGGGCTGTGCATCAGCGGTTCAAACGGCCCAAATACCGGAACTTTGCGCGTCGCCAGAAATTCCTCGGCGGCTTTTTTCTGCTCTTCGGTATATTGCGCCGGTGGTATGGTCGGCAAACGCTCTGCGGCATGTACCGCCAGATTCATACTGATGGCGAATAACAGAGATGAAATGACACTGATCTTGATAGTTTTTTGATTCATGGATGTCTCCTGTGATATTTATTATTGATGTGGCATCATCATTACTGATACCGGTATTGCCAATGACTGCGTTGATATTCCCCTGCTTGTTATTGCGTACCTACTTACCTGCCTACTTGTTCAATCACGCTGCGCCTGACGGTGAACCCAGTCAATCACCCCTTGCGTACTACGAAAATCATCGACTGAACGACAGGCAATATGCGGATGTCTGGCTTGCAGCATTTTCGATAGCGCTGAGCCTGGTCCCAGTTCAAGTGCATACCTGATCCCAGCCTCATTCAATTGATCCATACATTCCTGCCACTCAATCACCTGCGTCAATTGCGCCAGCAAGGTCGCTCTGGCAGATGCCGGGCTGAAGACTTTACTGGCATTCACACCAGCGAGCACGCCAGTAGTCGCAGGAAGAAATTCGCTTGTCGCCAGATGCTGCCGGAAATCCTCTGCGGCTGAGATCATCAGCGGTGTGTGGGATGCGATGGATACTGGCAATGGCGTTAGCAGCAAGCCACGCACCCGTTGCGCTTGCAATAGTGGCATCAGCGCTTCAACATCCGTCGCCAAACCCGCCAGAATCATCTGGGTTTCGCCATTCACGATGGCGATATGCACGCCCGATCCTGCAAGCAGCTTGCTCATCGCTGCACGAGAAATACCAGAAACCGCCAGCATGCGATGAGGCATGCCGGCATTGACGCAAGCCTGCATACAACGAGCGCGATCAGCTGCCAGCCTGATCGCCACCTCCGGCGTCAAAGCAGCGCTGACACCATGTGCCGCCAGCTCGCCTATGCTGTAACCGGCAATCAGATCTGGTGGCGGCAATGCTGTACCTAATGCCAGCCAGTTCGCCAGTGTTGCCGCAACAATCAGCGGTTGCGCCAACACATTGGAAAACATCGCCGTGTCAGAGGACAGCACCGCCGTCAGGGACTCCCCAAGCCAACCATGCTGATCCATGTCCAGCAACATCCGATGGGCAACGCTGTGGGTCTGCGCCAGCGCGAACATCTGCGCGTGCTGTGCGCCTTGCCCGGGACAAAGAATGGCAAACGCTGACATCAGATCATTCCATTCACAGCATACTGCTCAACAAAATACACAAAACAAGTCGCTGCCAGTAAATCGGCGGCGCCGCCGGGAGAAAGACGTCTGGCAATAAATTCCTGATGACAATGCTCGGCCTGTGCCATCCAGTCAGGTTGCGCTGTTCCGCCGCGCTGTAAAAATCCGCCAGCCACGGTGCGGGTAAACGCAACACCCTCGGCGCCGCCACGATGATAGAGATTGGTGTCACTGATATGCGCCATCAGCAAAAACAAACTATCCACCTGCGCCTGCGGCAAACTGCGACCTTGATGCAAGCTCAGATGCAAGCGCGGTAACGCTAATTCGAACACGGAAGGAAAACCCAGTGCCGCTTCCTCTCTGGCGCCACTCGCAGCGAACTGGCGCGCAACCTGCTGGCCGTGGCTAGCGCCGGATACCGTGCCGGGTTCGCCCTTTACCACAGTATGTTTCAGCAGCGCGTCGCCCCAATAATGCAGCAAGGTCTGGCGCACTGCCGATGCATCGACAGTGCCGGCGAAGTGGGCAAGATGCGTAGCACTTGCCGCGCACAACATGCCAAGCGCAAAAATAGCACCGCGATGCGTATTGATGCCGGCTGTAGCGATCAACATGCGTTGCTCTGCCTGAATGCCGAGTTGTTTTAATTCGGTAAATTCCGCCTGCCGTATTCCCGCCATCGCCATCGCTTTAAAGTAATGACGCAAAGAAAACAAGCTACGCATGAAAGTTTCGGCATTCATGTCTGTATGGCTGCCGTTATCACGCAGAGATACCAGACCCGGCTTTGGGTACAACACCAGTTCTGCATGCAGGCTACGCAGCGCCAGTCGCGCCATGTGTAATGCCAGCAAATGCTGCTGTGTATGTAGTTGTGTATTTTGCTGTATATGCTGCTCTGAATATCGCCCCGCAGTGTCAGGTTCCGACGTGCGGTGGTTCTGCCGGATAGTCATCGCCCTATTCACTGATGTATTGATCGATGTATTTATTAATCGATCTGATGGCATCAGTGTTGCCGCATATCTGCCGCTGGACAGTGTAGGATCATGCATCAAAAAAAGCCTCGCTGTTCGTCATGCTATCTGCGCTATCTGCGCTATCTGCGCTATCTACGCTATCCGCGTTGTTCGCTGTATCCACTTTCACTTACTCAGGCTACTTAAGTTACCTAAGCTGCTGAATCTGACCAGGCTGCCCGACCGCTCGATGTATCCTTAGCATGCAACGCATACTAAGCACTAATGGCCAGTGTATGAATCAGATCGCGCTTTTCCATCAATCGAACCTGTTGCAGGTCTTTTACCAGCACTTTCTGATGATTGTCCGGATCGAGCACGCTATCGGACAACAACCATTCTTTCCAGGCAACCGCTTGATCCTGCGGGAAAATAATTTCTCCATCCAATGCCATCTGTTTCTGATACTGCACCAGCAATGCGAGACCAGTCACCAGATGTTCCTGATCCTGGGGACGAAACAATAAGTCCACATCTGAACTTGCACCGATATAGGTTTGGCCCGTCAGAAACTGCATCGCCAGTGAGCCATACACACGGAAGCGGATACCGGCGACGCTGGCTTCGATTTGTAACTGGCGCAGCGTTTCCTGCCATGGTGCCGGAGCCGCATTGATCACGCTATTGAGCGACAAGGCTGACTGATGTTCGAGGATATGCGCTATTTTTACGGTAGCGGCCACCTTAGGCTTATAGCCATCCTGCGGCGGTAAAGCAAAACCGATGCAGACTTCATCATCGCCAGCTGCTGCATCCCTGCGACGTACCACCGCTGGCCACTCCTGCTGCTGCCAGCACTGAAAAACCGCCATAAAACGGTCGTGATGCGGCGGCTGCCCAGCCATGATCGCGTCCCATGCCTGAGCAGAAAGCCATACCAGATCATGGCGCTGAAATTGTTCGGTCTGGTTCAATTCGGTAAAGCCTTTTTATACATGTACTTACATTCAGGAGGCGTCAGTCCTGAGATGATCTTCAGCGATCAACCCGATAACACTGGTGCCTGCAATACCGCCTGCACGACGCGCTCTGCCATCAGACGTCCACCGCGTTCGGCGCCGGTCTGCATGCGCCGGTCTTGTGGAGTGGCGCTGGCAAAAGCGGCGATCAGTTCGGCGGCAAGATCCTGTTCCCAGATGGATTGTACGCCACCCATACGTTCATAATTTTTCGGTCCCGGCGCAAATACCGGATTTGCTTGCGCCAGCTCAGTCAATTTTTCTTCAGGTACTTTGGTAATCCGGGCCATCGCTGGCAACCCCATCACGCGTATCGTGGCCTCTGGCAAGGCATAGCAGGCATCCGCCATCATCCCGCTGGTGATAAAGCCACCTGACAGTGCCTGATCATAAACCAAGGCAATGATCTTATGCCCGGATTGCCGCGCCAGTTCTATGCATTTGCCCAGATGCGCCATATAGCTGTTGATTCCGAGCATTTCATCACGATGTCGTAAGCGTTGTCCTACCGTATCTACCAGCAATAATATCGGTCGCTGCGGATGTTCACGTACCGTGGCCAATACCGCACGCGCCTGATCCAGCGCGATTTCCACACCAATCGGCGTGTGATCTGTCGTTCCTATGACGCTGATCGTTTGTCCATCCATCTGCGCAGTTCCCGTCAGGACAGATGCTTGTTCACTGATCTGGTACCCTTCTGGAAATAACTGTCCTGCCAGTGTTCTCCAATCCATCACACCGCTCCCTGTAATTGCTCGCCTGCGACCGGCGTATCTGCTGATAGTCCAGTCAGCGCATCCGCCATGGCGACAAATTCCGCCGCTTCCATCATGGCGACTTTATCTGCCTGTGGCACACCCATCGCTGTCCAGATATCCAATGGCTCGCGCAGATGGGCGGTACGTTCCAGACGTTGTTCCAGCATGTGTTGTTCTGCCTCCAGTGCTGCAAGACTGAGCGCGGCTGAACGATGACTCTGCGCATCTGAGATATTCAGAACACTCAACGCACTCAGCGCTGCGATAGTGGCTTGCCTGAAAGCGGCAATATCGTCTGCCACCAGCGCCTGACAATCCCCCATCAGATAGCGATGCTTGCCGCCGGTTGTCCGCCATACCAGCGCGCGGTCTTTGGCATCGAACTCTTCCACGCCGTTGGCTGTTTCTATGACTTCCGGACCTGACATGGCAAGACGTGCCTCTTCCGACATGATGACCACATTGGCGCAGCGTGCAACGATGCCCATGCCACCAAAACAACCATTGCTGCCACCATTGATGACTATCACCGGAATACCCGCCGCCCGCACATCGAATAGTGCGCGCATGACCTCAGAAACAGCGATCAGCCCGGCATTGGCTTCATGCAAACGCACACCGCCTGACTCTGCCAGCAAGATCACTGCCGCAGGTTTTTCCAGCACAGCTTTGCGCATCAGCCCAACGAGCTTGGCGCCGTGGACTTCACCCACCGCGCCGCCCATGAAGCCGCCTTCCTGCGCAGCAGCAAATACCCGCTGACCATCAAGATATCCTGTACCGATGATCACGCCATCATCAAACGATACCGGCGCATTCAATTGAGGCAGATGCGGGCTGGTCCATGCTGGCGATGGTGGCAGGATTTCATGAAAATCATCGATCCCTGCATGAATGCGCTGGCGCGCCGTGGCTTCCAGATAGCTGCTCATGGGGCTGACTCCAGACAAGCTTCGATGGCCTGATCCAGCCTCAGGCTGACGACCGCCGGTGTGGCCCCCATGTCATTGATGGCAATGCGCACATCAGCCAATTGCCAGCGTGCCTGAAAATCGTCCATCACTGCCTGCCAGATCGGTGCAAATCCTATCGCAGCCGTATTGACCTCAATCTCGCAGGCCGCCTGCAACTCTGCCCTGCTGACGAGGACTTCCAGATTGCCGGAACTGACGACGCCAACGAGCTGCGCAGCAGTAGGAATTCTGCGTTGACCCTGCTCAAAACGAAATACCAGCGTTTCCATATCTCTCCTTACCAATTTCTGAAGCGTTTCGGTGGCTGATACAGACCTTCCGATGCGCGGACCAAATCTTTCATGTTTTTTGCCGCCAACAAATCTCTGGTGGCATCGCGCTTGTCGATTCCCATGTCTTCTGCGCGACGGATAATGCCGCGATCGCGCAGGTTTTCCACCATACGTTTATCACGACCAAGCCCCACTGGCGTATATCCTGCAACGCCGCGAATAGCCTGCTCGCGCTCCTCGTCGGTACGGCACAGCAACAGATTGGCAATCCCTTCTTCCGTCAGAATATGCGTCACATCGTCGCCATAGATCATGACCGGTGGAATCGCCATCTTCGCCTGTTCGGCCAGTTGCCAGGCATCAAGTGTCTCGACAAACGCGGGCTGCATGTGTTCGCGGAAAGTCTCTACCATCTGCACCACCAGCTTTTGTCCGCGGGGAATGGTGTTTTTACCCTGACGCGCCTCACGACCGGCCTTCAGCCACGCCGGACTGGCATGGCGACGTCCGCGAGCATCTGCGCCCATATTCGGCGCCCCCCCAAAACCGGCAATGCGTCCCAATGTGGCAGTAGAGGAATTGCCTTGCAAATCAATCTGCAAAGTAGAACCGATAAACATATCGCAGGCATAATGCCCAGCCGCCTGGCTCAGTGCACGGTTACTCCGCATGGAGCCATCAGCACCCACAAAAAATATATCAGGACGAGCCCGGATATAGTCTTCCATCCCCAGCTCAGAGCCAAACGAATGCACTGATTCGACAAAACCTGCTTCGATCGCAGGAATCAGCGCCGGATGTGGATTGAGCGCCCAGTGACTGGCAATTTTTCCTTTCAGGCCCAACGATGCTGCATACGTCGGCAGCAGTAATTCTATGGCCGCCGTATCAAACCCGATACCGTGATTCAGGCGACGGACTTCGTATTCGGCATAAATTCCCTTGATGGCCATCATCGCCATCAATACCTGTATCTCGGAAATCAGTGCCGGATCACGGGTAAACAAAGGCTCTATGTAATGTGGCGTAGGTGCGGGCACCACAAAATTGACCCAGTCAGCCGGAATATCCACCCGTGGCAAAACATCGACGATTTCATTGACCTGCGCAATCACGATCCCGGATTTAAACGCAGTGGCTTCCACAATCGTCGGCGTGTCTTCGGTATTGGGGCCAGTGTATAAATTACCCTGCCGGTCGGCAGCCTGCGCCGCCACCAGCGCCACGCGGGGAGTCAGGTCGATGAAGTAGCGGGCATACAGTTCCAGATAGGTATGTATCGCACCGATATTGAGTTTGCCAGCCGAAGCCAGTTTAGCCAGACGCGTCGCCTGCGGACCCGAAAAAGAAAAATCCAGTTTGGATGCAATACCGTTCTCGAATATATCCAGATGTTCCGGCAACGCCAGTACGGATTGCAGAATATGCAGGTCATGAACGCGCGCGGGATCAAGCTGGGTCAGGATTTTCGCCAAAAAATCTGCCTGCTTCTGATTGTTTCCTTCCAGGCAAACGCGATCCCCGCTTTCCAACACTGCATGTAGTAAATCTCTGAGACGGCCAGCGGGCAACACCGTCCCCTGCAAATCATCGCCCAGCACCTGTATTGCACGCTGCAAACGCTGCTGGCGATTGGTTTGCAAGGTGTTCCAGCGACCTGATGGCGCCATTATTTCACTCCCATTAACATATCAGGAAATGCGGTAGCGATCTGCGGAAACACGCACAACAGAATCACCGCTACCAACATCAGCAACAAGAAAGGCATGACTCCCCAGACGATTTCCTTGAGCGGAATATCCGGTGCAATATTTTTGATGACAAAAATATTCAACCCGACCGGAGGATGTATCAAGCCCATTTCCATCACGATGGTCATCACCACGCCAAACCAGATCAGATCAAAACCAGCGACCTTCAATGGCGGCAGAATAATAGGACACATCATCAGGATGATCGACACCGGTGGCAGAAAAAATCCAAATACCACCACCATCAGCAAGATCACACTCAGTAGCATCCATTTGCTTAAATGCAGATCCACCACCCACTGCGCCGCCGATTGGCTGATATGCAGATAACTCATGACATACGAATATAGCAACGACATGCCGATGATGAATAACAGCATCGTCGATTCTTTGATGGTTGATGTGATGAATGGGGAAATATCCGCCGGTTTCCAGACTTTATAGACCACGGCAATCAAGCCCATCGCCATAAGCGCACCAAGTCCGGCTGTTTCTGATGGTGTGGCATAGCCACCATACAATGCGACCATCACACCGATCAGCAAAATAACAAACGGCAAAACGCGGGGCAACATCTCTACTTTTTGTGCCAGCGTAAAATGCTCTTCCTCCAGATACGCTGACGCCGTACCGTGCTGCTGATAAGCCTGGTATGCCATCGCATATTCACGACGGGCACGGTACACCGCATAGCCAGCAAATAACAGTACTAGCAAGACACCTGGGCCAATACCGGCCAGAAACAGGCGTCCAAGTGATTGTTCAGCTGCAACCGCGTACAAAATCATCGTAATCGAGGGTGGCAATAAAATCCCCAGCGTGCCACCTGCAGCGATAATACCCGCCGCAAACCCTGGTGAATAACCGCGCCTGCGCATTTCCGGAATACCAGCAGAACCAATGGCCGAGCAGGTTGCCGGAGAAGAACCTGCCATCGCTGCGAACATCGCACAGGCGAATACGTTGGCAATACCAAGACCACCAGGCACTTTATGTAACCAGGCATGAATCGCAGAATACAAATCCCGTCCTGCCGGAGACTTGCCTATCGCCGCTCCTTTTAAGATAAATAAGGGAATCGACAACAAGGTAATCGATGCCATTTCTTCATAGACATTTTGCGTGATCGTATCCAATGAGGCGGCAGGCATGAAAAAATACATGAAACCGGTCGCCACCACGCCCAGTGCAAATGCAATCGGCATACCGGAAAACATGACCACCAGAGTAACGATACCGTATAAAACACCCAAGGTTAATGGACTCATGCTGCACCTCGCTTGGCGGTGACGCTTGCCAGTACCTGCGTTACGATCTGCAAAGACAAGAGTGTCATTCCCGCCGCCATCATGGCGTACGGTATCCATAAGGGTGGTGCAAATGTGGATGACGTGGTCTGTCCATCAACCCATGCTTCGTGGAACAGCGTCCAGGATTTCCAGGAGAAAAAAGAGCAGAACGCTGCGCTGATCACATCGACCATCAGTAAACGTAAACGATTAATGGCTTTTGGCAAAATCGATGACAGCACTTCAATACCGATATGTCCACGATACGATTGCACATAAGCAGCAGAAAAAAACGTTACGCCAATCAACATGAAAACAGAAGCCTCATCCTGCCAGTCGGTCGGGATTTTGAACAAATAACGGGTGACCACGGAGTAAGTCAGAATCATGGCGGTCAGCAGCATCGCCACCATAGAAATACGCACGATCATCTGGTTGAGCCAGTTCAACATCCTTGCCAGCATACCCACTGTCGCATTATCCGGCAGCTGTGGTCCTTTTGCCGGTTTCAGTTCGAAACCGTGGCTCATAATAATTTCTCCGCCATTTTCAGTAATTTGGCACAGTTATCATTTTTATCGGCATAGTCTTTCCACGCCGTAGCACGGGCAATCGCCTGCCATTTTTTCACAGTAGCGGCATTCAGATCGACGACTTTTGCGCCTTTCTTTTCGTAGACATTGGCAACCGCTACATCATCCTGCTTGGCGGCCTTGATCGCAAAGGCTTCCAGATCAGCACCGACTGTCATGATGATGTTTTGCTGCTCCTTGGTCAGCTTGTCAAAAATCGCTTTCGACATCATCAGTGGTTCAAACATATACCAGTAACTCTGACCACGACCACTGGTCAGGAATTTTGATACTTCTTCGAGACGGAAAGAAATCAGGGAAGTCGACGATGTCATCGCAGCTTCCATCGCACCCGTCTGCATTGCGGCATAAATTTCGTTCGATGGCAGTGACACCACCGCTGCCCCAGCAGCCTTCAACACCAGATCCACCTCGCGCGAACCACCACGGATTTTCATGCCTTTGACATCATCCGGATCCACCACAGCCTTGGTACGAGATGCCACACCACCGGCTTGCCAGACCCAGCTGACGATGACAATACCTTTATCCAGCAACAGCTTGTTGAGTTCCTTGCCTACTTCGGCAGTTTTCCAGGCAGCACCAACCTCGTAAGATGGCACCAGACCCGGCATCAGCCCAATATTGACTTCCGGCACTTCGCCACCGGCATAGGACAACGGTACCAGCGACAAATCCAAGGCGCCCTTACGCATGGAAGAAAACTGTGCATTGGTTTTCATCAGTGATGAACCAGGATAAATTTCGAACTTCAGACTGCCGTTACTGCGCTTTTGCACTTCCGCCGCAAACATGCGGCACAAGCGGTCACGGAAATCGCCTTCCTCCAGGGTTCCGCCCGGAAACTGATGCGAAATTTTCAAGGTTTGTGCCTGCGCCCATGCTGTGAGCGGGGACAAAGACATCAGTGGTGCGAGGCTGAGTGTCTGTAAAACGCGTCTTCTGTTGAATTGATGCATGCTGGCTCCTAAGGATTTGCTAAATATGGCGAGGTCATTGCCCGCTTTTTTGTGCATATCTCTTGGCGATATCGCCTTTAAGTATGCTGAATCTTTTTTCTTGTATACAAGATCGCGTATTTTGCATTCAAAGTCAACTTGAATATATACTGTGCGTATGCAAAATTTTTGTAGTGAAGAAAAATAATGAAAAATCGTTCCACCAGCCTGCGTGAAGAAATAGAAGAACTGATTGCGATTGGGCAATTACCGCCGGGGCATCATCTGGATGAAACCGAATTGGCGGCACGCTTTGGCGTTTCCCGCACGCCCATCCGCGAAGCCCTGATACAGCTGGCGTCCATGGGGATTATCGAGATGCGCCCGCGCCGGGGGGCACAAGTCGCCACGATCAGCGCTCAGCAACTCGTTGAAATGTTTGAAGTGATGGCAGAATTTGAGGCTATGTGCGGTCGTATGGCGGCACGCCGCATGTCCAAAGATGAACAGACCGCATTACAGGCAGCGCACGATGACTGTATGACAGCAAGAGATGCCGACGACCCAGATGAGTATTTTTATAAGAATGAAGTGTTTCATGGCCTGATTTACAGCGGCAGCCACAATACGTTTTTATCGCAACAAGCCATGAACCTGCATCGCCGCTTGCGGCCATATCGCCGTTTGCAGCTACGGGTCAGGGATCGCGTTAAAACATCGTTCCATGAACATGATGGTGTCGTCAAAGCGATTATCAGCGGGGATGGGGAGGCCACGGCCAACCTGCTACGCAGCCACATCATGATACAGGGTCAACGCTTTGCTGATCTGATCGCGTCGTTACCGTCAGCCTAAACTTACCAGCGAGTGGACTCAGGCCGTATTGCGCGCTGCACCTTTATCGACATCAAAGAAATACGTCATGCGTTTGCGCGGACTCAGGTAATCATAAATCTCGGCAGGCAATTGTGCAGGCTTGAGGCTGGCAGTAATTTCCAGGATGGGTTCGTGCAATAAATCGACAATAATTGCTTCGTTTTTAGGAACGACAGGGTCGTAAATTAACACACTCGGGCGCAGGGGCTTGCTGGAATTGACGGCAATCACCATCCCAAACGTGCCGTCTGACAAACGGACGATCGTTCCCGGCGGATAAACACCCATGCAGCGGATAAACAGATTCAACGCCGTTAAGTCAAACTGCTTGCGCATGTGTCCAAACATGTGTGCCATGGCTTCAAACGGCGATAAGGAATCTACAGGATTGGGCCGGTTACACAAGTTATCGTAAGTATTGGTAATCGCAACGATTCTGGCCAGCGGAGAAATAGCATCCGCCTTCAGATGTTGTGGATACCCCGTGCCATCGCTGTATTCGTGATGCTGCATGATGATATCGATCACCGGTTTGGGTAGAGCGATTTTTTCCGCAATCTGCTTCCCGTAGTGACAATGTTGTTGCAACAGGTTTTGTTCAGCACGCGTGAGTTCAAATGCTTTATTGACAATCCGGTCCGGAATTTCGATTTTACCGATGTCATGAAACAGACACCCCATGCCCAGCAATTTAATATCCGATGCCGCAAACCCCAGTTCCTTACCCATCATCATCGTCAGGACTGCCGTATTCAAGGAATGATAATAAGTCTCTTCCCCGGCGATTTTGTCATTCATCAGGTGAATAGCGATATTCTTATCGACCAGCAAGGATTCCACCATTTGCTGCACCAGTTGGTCGGCACTGGCGATAGCCTCTTGTGGGCGTGAAAACAGATTTTTCGTGATGTTTTTTAAGGTTCCGGCCACCTTTGCCAGTTGTTTCTCACATTCTGCGATCGCATCACGCTCCTTAATCAGTCGCTCAATCCTGGCTTTCTTTTCACGGATTTTTTCCATTTCTTCGGGGCTGGGCTGAGCGATTTCCACCGACACTGGCGAACCTTCTGTGCGAGGCACAGGCGCCAGCGGCCGGCAATCTGACTTTGCAGGATTAACGCGTATGCTTTGCAAACCCAACTGGCGCAAGGCCTGTACTTCCTGTTCGGTCTTGATTTTAAAACTGTTCAGAGCAAACGAATGGTCTAACCAGGCAACATCCAGATGTACATACAAACCAACGCACAATTGCTCAACCGGGACAAGGACAGTGATGGGAGCGGGACACATGTTGCTCAATAAGAAATGATGATGTGTTCATTTTAGCAGGTGGTGCATGTTTTTCCGGCAAAACAGGGCTGCGCCAGCAAAGTCAACATTTGCCGTTTACAATCGTGAACAAGAGCTGCATCAGATACATCGCCAGAGGCAGCAAGTGACAAAAGCGGCAGCCTTCACCCCTGTTGGCGACTATTACCCCATGTAACCACTGACTTCCCTGTTTTCAGAAAGCATGAAAATGACGACATCTGTATCACGTTATAAATATTACGACTTTGTGATGGCAGCCTTCGTCACGGTGCTGTTGTGTTCCAATCTGATCGGCGCTGCCAAAGCTGCTCAGGTCACACTGCCCCTCCTTGGCACTGTGACCTTTGGTGCGGGCGTACTGTTTTTTCCGATTTCGTATATTTTTGGTGATGTACTGACCGAGGTGTATGGCTATGGACGCGACCGCCGGGTAATCTGGGCAGGATTTGGCGCGCTGGTTTTTGCCGCGCTGATGTCGGTTGTTGTGCTGTCACTGACACCCGCTGCCGATCCGTTCAACCGCGAATACCAGACGCATCTGGATGCTGTCTTTGGTAACACGCCACGGATTATTCTCGGTTCAGTCACGGCATTCTGGTGTGGCAGTTTCGTGAATAGCTATGTGCTGGCGAAAATGAAGATTGCGACCAGCGGCAAATATCTGTGGACTCGTACGATAGGCTCCACCATCTGTGGTGAACTGGTCGATTCCAGCCTGTTTTATATCATCGCGTTTTATGGCATATGGTCGGATAAACAATTAGTCACCGTGATGATTGCACAATACATCCTGAAAACCGGCTGGGAAGTCGTGATGACACCCTTCACCTACAAGGTGGTCGCTTTCCTGAAACGTAAGGAAAACGAGGATTATTATGACCGGGATACGAACTTCAGCCCGTTCAAATTACGTGCCTGAAACCAGAACAGCATCAGGCAGGATATGATGTCGGTTTTAGTATAGAAATGGTCATTTGTCATGGAAGGACTTTCGGATCAAGCACTGATACAGGTCGCACATTATTTTTCTGCACTGGCAGAACCGACCCGACTGCGCATACTCAACTGCCTGCGCAACAAGGAATATAACGTCGGCGATCTGGCTGAGCAATGTGCATGCTCACAGGCTAATGTGTCACGCCATCTTTCCACACTGGCCAAGCAGGGAATGGTCATACGGGAAGGTCGGGGAATCAGCGTGTACTACCGCATTGCAGATCCAGCCATCTATGCGTTGTGTGATCTGGTCTGCGGCAACGTGGCGCGCCAACTGGAGTCACAAGTTGCGCATCTGAACGGCATCAACGGGATCAAGCTGGTAACTCCAACCCAAATACCCACCAGTAATGGCATGTGATGCGCACAACCGCGCACTTTCCAGTTGATTGAACATATAGATACGCTGTATAAATTATCAGACTAAAATTAGTTAAATGCCATTAATTAACTTTTATGGCAACAACTTCTTTTACTCGCTCAGTATTTTCACCAGGACAACACATGGCAACGATTCATGTTAACGGAAACGGTCTTTATTTCTCCACACAAAACGAAATGTCTACCAACGTCACCCAGACCGCCAACTCGGGAACGTTCATTGGACAATACAGCCAACAGGTATGGACAGGGACGAATCTGACTTATAGCGCTGGCACGGCCATGCCAACCGGTGGCACACTCTTGTCGTTCAGCATGAAAGATGGTCAGGGTATTGAGCAATACAGTATCAGCGGCTTTTCTTATTCGATACAGGCAACAGATAATCTGAGTAACCTCAATAATTTTTTAAACAAAGTCATCTTTGGTAACGATACCTGGACGGGCACTGCTGGTAATGACATTTTTTTCTACGGCTTTGGGAATGATATCTATATCGGCGGGGATGGGATTGATACCCTGAACATGGGTCCAGGCAGTGCAACAGCATCGTCGAATTTCACGATCGCAGTCACCAACTATGGCTATGCGCTTACTTTCGCCAAGCAGGGTACCAACATATCCGGACAAGTAGTGGGACTCAGTGGCATCGACCGCCTGCAATTTTCAGACAAATCCTTCGCCCTTGATAAAGACGGTAACGCAGGTCAGGCATATCGACTGTATCAGGCGGCCTTTGACCGTACCCCGGACGCTGGCGGACTTGGTTACTGGATATCACATCTGGACTCAGGAGCAGAAAATCTGAAACAGGTCGCTTCTGGCTTTATCAACTCTGCTGAGTTCAAACAATTATATGGCGCTAATTTGTCCGATGCGGCCTATCTGACAGCTCTGTACCAGAACGTATTGCACCGTGCACCCGATCAGAGTGGCTTTGACTACTGGAATGGCAGAATCACAGCGGGTGCGAGCAGAGCGGATATTCTTGTGAACTTCAGTGAGAGTCAGGAAAACATTGCCCAGGTCATCGGACAAATTTCTCATGGCATGGAATACATTCCCTATACCGGCTGAGATACAGATATCTCAGATACACAGAGATAGAAATGTACCGATGCGCTGATGTTGCTGACGTTGCTGATCAGCGCACCGTGCTTATCTCGTTTCTCATACGCTCGTTTTCGTTCTTCACTTCAATGCCAGAAAGCAAATCATGACAGGCAACATCCAACGTATCGCCATCAGCACAGGAGGCGGTGATGCGCCAGGTCTGAATGCTGTCATCCGCGCCGTCGTACTGGCCGCAGAACAACGGGGTTGGGAATGCTTTGGCATACGTGAAGGATTCAACGGTATATTGCGGCCAGACCGCTATCCTGTGGATGGCATATTTCGCATTCATGCGGAACAGGTCAGAGATATAGGTCATCTCGGCGGTACGATACTTGGCACGACCAATCATGGAAATCCTCTGAAGTTTGCCACGACGATGCCTGACGGCAGCATACAGGAAGTGGATCGCACATCAGAGATTCATGCAGCACTCAAGCAGAGGCAGATTGATGCGCTGGTGTGTATCGGTGGTGATGGCACGCTGACCATCGCCCATGCCTTGCACCAGCAGGGATTGCGCGTCGTCGGTGTTCCAAAAACCATTGACAACGATCTCGACAAAACCTTCACCACATTTGGCTTTGATACGGCTGTCGCATTTGCAACTGAATGTGTGGATCGTCTGCATAGCACTGCTGCCAGCCATCAGCGCATCATGGTGGTCGAAGTCATGGGACGCTACGCCGGGTGGATCGCCCTACATGCGGGGATTGCCAGTAATGCCCACGCAATACTGATTCCTGAAATTGCCTACGATATTGACAAACTCGCCGCACATTTGAGCGCACGTGACCGCGCCGGTCATCACTACTCTATTGTGATCGCAGCTGAAGGAGCCGTTTCTACCCAGGGACAACAGGAAATACAGGAAACAGCAACCGCTGGTTATGTTGAGCGACTCGGCGGGATAGGTGAAAAAATTGCCCGGGAACTGGAACAAAAAACCGGTAAAGAAGCACGTGCAGTCGTGCTAGGCCATTTACTCCGTGGTGGCAGCCCGACGGCATTTGACCGCATATCTGCCCTGCGCTTTGGTACTGCGGCAGTACGTGCTCTGGATGAAGGTCACTCAGGCATCATGGTGGCACTAGCATTCCCGAACGTGAATTACGTCGCACTCGAAGACGTTGCGGGCAGGATGAAGGGAGTACCTCTTGATGGTGACACCTTACAAACGGCGAGAGATCTGGATATCTGCCTCGGCGATACATGAAGCCAGCCATACCAGAAATACGCGAGAACGCACGGCATCAATCACCCCGCATACTTTTATCTATTCAGTTGTAAAACCTATGAAAAAATTCATTTCAGTCGTCGCGCTGTTGATTATGCCAATGTTGGCAAATGCCGATAACAGTCATGTTGAAACAGACAAAGGAACAATCACAGCATTAGACATACCTCAGGATGCACCAAAATTTGAAAGCTATGTAGTCACTGAAATCTTTCAAGGCAAGCCAGCGTTACCAAAAACCAGCACAAGCCCTGCATTCAAAAACATGAGAACAAAAATCAGGGAGGGGGCAAAAACTGGCCCAAACTTTGCTGGTCATTACACGCTTATTTTTGTTGGCTGCGGAGCTGGTGCAATTTGCCTGCCTGCTATCGTCGATGCAAAAACGGGGAATGTATATAGTTCCGACTTCATAAACTCTATTGAGAATTTTAATATTGCTCCAGATATCGAAAACCACATCGTTGAATATCGAAAAGACAGCAGCTTATTAAGAGTGATTGGTTCAATTAACGAAAATACAGAATTGAGAGGAGTGTCATATTTTGTTTGGGAAAATAACAAATTCAAGAGAATTAGATTTGTTCAACATCCAAGCTAACACGCCAGGCGCTAACCCATCACACAAGCAGGACTGACTAAAGCGGGACTAACTAAAGCCAGCCCCTTCACTCAAACGACAGACCGGACAAAAGTCTCAAACTCTGTGGAAGTCACTGGTCGGGAAAAATAATATCCCTGCACTTCGGCACAGCCTTGTTCACTTAAAAATTCCAGTTGCTCCAGCGTTTCTACACCTTCCGCAATCGTCTCCAGACCCAGACTTTTTGCCATGCCAATCACCGCACTGACAATCGCCTTGTCTTCAGGATCGGTATGAATGTCACGCACAAACGACTGATCGATTTTAAGTTTATAGACCTTGAATTTTTTCAGGTAATTCAGTGAAGAATAGCCGGTACCAAAGTCATCAATCGACATTCTTACACCGCGTTCGTGCAGATTATTCATGATCGCGATGGCAGCATGCGGATCATACATGGCCACGCTCTCGGTCAGTTCCAGCTCCAGATATTCTGGGGCGACATTTTCTTGCTTCAAAATCTTGCTGACCATCGCTGGTAAATCCACATGCCGGAATTGCACTGCCGATAAATTGACCGCCATCGTGGCGACACCCAGACCAGCGTCAAGCCACAACTTCATCTGTGCGACAGCAGTACGCAATACCCATTCTCCAATACTCAGTATCAGGCCGCTTTCCTCTGCCACAGGAATAAATTCCGCTGGCGAGATCATGCCAAGCTCCGGATGCTGCCAGCGCAATAAGGCCTCTGCACCGATCACTTGTCGATCCATAATCGATAATTGTGGCTGATACAGCAGATACAGCTGATTTTTTTCCAGAGCATGTCGCAATGCGTTCACCAGCTCCAGATGTCGCGCCGATCGTGCCTGCATTTCTTGAGTGAAGAAGCGATAAGTATTACGTCCTTCACGTTTAGCACGGTACATCGCTGCATCAGCATTCTTGGACAGCATTTCCAGATCCTGTCCATCATGCGGGAAAATAGCAATGCCGATAGATGCGCTCACATTCAGATCATATTGACCTAACTGATAAGGCAAGCCAACAACGCGCATGATTTTTTGCACGACGCTTTCCGTTCCGCGCATGTCAAGGCCAGGCAACAACAAAATGAATTCATCACCGCCAAGCCGGGATACCGTATCGTCTTCGCGCAGTGCGCCACCCAGACGCTTCGCCAGCTCAATCAGCATTGCATCACCCAGACTGTGTCCAAGGGAGTCGTTGATATCTTTAAAGTGATCGAGATCCAGAAAAATCACTGCCAGAGAATCATGTGTGCGACGAGCAAGACTGATGGCATAACGGGCGCGCTCATCCAGCAACACCCGGTTAGGTAAGCCAGTCAACGCATCATAGTGCGCCAGATATTGTATGCGTGCCTCGGTCTGTTTTTTTTCTGTAATGTCTTCCTGTATTGCCAGAAAATGTGTCACTTGCCCACTCAGATCACGTACCGGAGAAATCTGAACCAAATCTATGTGGTCTTTGCCATCAATGTAGGTATTGGTCATCTCGCCTTTCCAGCTTTCGCCGCGCTTCAGATGTGCCCACATATCCTTATACACCGTTGACGGTGTTTTACCGGATTTGATCATGCTTGGCTTACGACCGACAACATCGGCGAATACTCCTCCGCTGTTACGTAAAAAAGCGGCATTCACATACTCAATATTGGCATTGGTATCCGTAATGACGATAGAATTCGAACTCTGTTCAACGGCCTGTGACAGCTTGCGCAGCTTGTCTTCTGCATGTTTTCGCTCAATCGCGATCGCAATAAAATGCGCTGCCATTTCGAGCAGTTTGAGATGAAACACCTGCGGCTTCGTCGGCACGTGGTGATAAATCGCAAACGCTCCCAATATCTGCTGAGAGGAAGAGAAAATAGGCTCAGACCAACAGGCGCCCAAACCAGCTGCTTTGGCCAGATCGGCATATTGCTCCCAATACGGGTGAGATGCGATATCTTCGACAACAGTACGCTGGCCGGTGAACATGGCATGACCACAAGAACCTACGCCTTCGCCAATTTTCTCACCATTAATGGCCTTACTGAAAAAGGCTGGAAAACTCGGTGTAGCTCCCAACCTGATGCGTTTGCCTTCACTATCCAGCAGGAGAATAGAACACAGGCTATCCGGAATCATCTGTTCCAGACGAAGTACGACATCATCCAGAATCTGGCTCAACGATGATGTACCAGTGATGCGCTCCAGCATATAAGCGCGCAATTCTTCGGAGATCAGCGACTGCTGACGCTCTTCTTCCATGGAAAACCGGTTCAAGGCATGGCTGATATCGACCGCCATTTCCAACAATAAATCCTGTGCAGCCGCATCGAAGGCATTTTCATGATCTGCATACAGATTGAAGGTACCAACCACCACGCCGTTTTTGTGCAGCGGCAAGGCGGCCGAGGCTTTCCAACCAAATCTGGCACCCCGGGCTGACCAGTGCGCCGTCGCTGGATTGGTTTGAAATTGCTGGCACCAGAAAGGTTCATTTTCCCGAAAAACAGTAGCGCTGGGGCCTTTGCCATCAGGATCATCGGCATGCACCGAAATCCTCAGATCATTCAGATAATCGGTTCCGTCACCAGCACTGGCAACAGGCTGCAGTTCCTGACTGGCTGGATCAAACATACCTATCCATGCCATTTTCATGCCACCAAACTTCACCACGTCACTACAGACTTTAGGAAATAATTCCTGTTCGTTTTTACTCCAGACAATCGCCTGATTACATTGACTCAATGCGCTATATAAACGTGTCAAGCGGCTGTTGTACTGGCTCACGTCAAGACGCTCACGATCTACCTGCGCAAGCTTTGACTGCAAAATCGAAATCCAGCCAAGAATACTGGACTGCATTCCCGAAGGAACCGCAATCGGCGAGTGAAAGTCGGCGCTGCCAAGTTTGATCAACACGCCATGTATCTGCTCAACATCTGCCCCCATAGTCAGATAAAACGAACGATACGCATGCCACAACATCGCTACCAGCAAAACACAAAATAGCACGAACACCCAACGCATATACAGCGCGTTATCCAGCGTCTGCGCTACTTGTGCCGCAGTCCGCTTTTCCATCAGCTCATGTGCCTCGGCAATCAATTGCATCAATGATTTTTTTGCCAGAAGATAGGTATTGTCATACAGCATATTATTGGCATACAGGCGGCGAAGATCATCGACGCCATCTGCACGCTCAATCAGTGCCATGGCATCGAATTCTATCTTCGTCAAGGCATCGGATTGCGCTTTGGCATCGGCTAATTTTTTGAGCTCACTGTCAGTAAATCCGGCCGCGCGCATTAAGTCGAGCAAGGCAATTCTTTGATGACTGGCGGGACGGGGTCGCTGATCATCTTTGAGCACCAGATCCCAGTACGCATGATGGTAGGCCACAGGACGGGCAATTTTGCCATCGCGGATGCCCAGAATTTCCTGATAATGCTGCTTGTAGACTACGTCCCCAGTGGCGACATAAATACGTACCATATTGGTCAGATCATCTGACGACTGCCGTAGTTCATCCGCCAAAATGTAGGACTGGTAACGCTGTTCATTAGCGCGATCGATCATTTTTTCTGATTGGACATAGATGCCAAACACAATAGAAAAAATGACGAACAGGCCAAGCGTAAGCCAGAAACTGCGAGAGTATCGGAAAATGCTGCTTAGAAAAGTCATTCTGAATTTGCCTTCAACAACTTACCCTCACACCAGAATATGTTTGCGCCAGCAAAAAATTAACAAAAATGTGATCTGAAAGAACTGACCACCATGCAGTTCATATAGCACTTCTGACTGACAACATTTTATGATAAAACAACGCGTCAGATGATGACCATCATGTGCTATTTACTGGTAATAAAGCAATACGCTATTGAGCGGTCACGGATAGTAGCGAGCCAAAATCAAACTACAATCTAATCACTGTTGAATCGCTACTCAATCCCTACTGATCCGCGATTGTGATCTTTTTTTATTACATGAATCTGACTTGTGCGGTGAGCAATATACTGCCACCACTCCCGTTTATGCTTGCACCTTCAATTTGGGATAAATACGCACCAGCAAAATACGTGGGCCATTCATTTTTTTGACGACCGCGTCAAAGTGTTCAAACTCTATTTTTTGACCTTCCTCCGGCAAATCTCCGAGTGCATGCATAATCAGGCCGCCAATTGACTCTACTTCGTCGCTATCAAGATCAATCCCGAGCGCCATACCTAAAGTGTATAAGGGCAAACTGCCTTTGCCGATCAGCGTACCGTCATCCAGAACAGACCAGTCATTTTCGTTCTGACGAAATTCATCACGAATTTGCCCAACCAATGCGCCCAACAGGTTATCCAATGTCAGGAAACCAACCGGCTTACTTCCTTTGTGACCCACAATCGCAAAATGGGGGGCACCACTACGAAAGCGGCGGAATAATTCCAGTGCAGGCATTGTCGGCGGCACAAATTCCACCTGACGCAGCAATGCACTCAGATCATCCAGCGTTTTTCCCGCCTGTTGCGCAAAGAATAGGTCTTTCAGGTGCAACATCCCTAAGACCGTTTTTTCATCCTCATCAAAATACGGGTAACGGCTGAAACGATTCCGTTTGGCGGTTGCCATATTTTCTTCAAGCGAAGCGGATTTATACATGGCGACCACTTCATTGATAGGACGCATCAGATCGGAGATTTCCAATCCGCCAAAGTCCAGCACTTGCGCCATGATGCTCCATTCATCGCGGGTTTCCTTGCTGCCGCTACGACTGCTGCGCAAAATCAGTTTCAGTTCTTCCGGCGAATAATGGCTGTCGCTGCCATGTACCGCATCCAGCCCTGCCAGCGCCAATACCTTGTTTGAACTCCAGTTTAATATCCAGATCGCCGGATACATCGCCCAGTAAAATGCGTACAGCGCGGGAGCTGTCCACAGCGATACTCGCTCCGGCATACGGATCGCAACAGATTTGGGAGCCAGCTCACCAACGACGATATGCAGAAAAGAGATCGTAAAAAATGCAAAGAAAAACGAAATACCGTGAATCAATTCCACAGAGGTGACGCCTGCCAGTTGTAGCAGCGGCTGCAATAAACGCGCAAACGCAGGCTCACCTATCCAGCCCAGCCCCAGAGATGCCAGAGTGATGCCGAGCTGGCATGCCGACAAGTAGGTATCCAGGTGTTGATGTACCTTGACCAGCAAACGACCACGCAAGCCAGATACTTTGGCGAGACTTCTGACACGGGTCTGACGCAACTTCACCAGCCCGAATTCTGCCGCCACAAAAAAACCATTCAACAACACCAGCAATAACGCTGCCACGACCAGAAAAAAATTATCCAACGTACAACCTTCTGAGAAAAAAACAAGCAACCTGCATCGGCTCGGAACACCCTCACACGCATCTCACGTCCGACTTCAGACGTGACGTCATCATCATGTCCCGATTACCTACGCATACAGTATGCACACTATGCCTACTGTAGACTAATTTGTCACTCACTGGTATCCGCACTTCAACGGAACTTTGCTTATTCTGTTACTGTCCGACCCATATAGGTCACTTCCGACCACTTCCGGCAATGACCGCTATCGACAGGCTGCAGCAGCATCGCTGGCGATGCCTTTGCAGTCCCTTATGCCGCCAACAGCGTCACTGTCGCGACAACCCCAGCGTCAACATCCTCTGAAAGGAGCATCGATTGTCACTAGATCAGGTACTCATCAACATAGAAAATCATCTGGCAGAACAACCTGCTTTGCGTTCAACCGAACATTTACAGGAGCTGATTGCCGTTCTGCGCCCGCCTCAGCCGACCGATTCAGCACGTGCGACCGACAACGTCCGCGCATTGTGCTACGTCCTGATGCGGCATCCATCCTGGCGACTGGCACTACGGCGCTATCTGATACAAGTGCTGACCTCACGCCATCTGGTGCACTTACTGACAGACACAGGGATTACGCTGAACGGCAATTTCTGGAGCGCAGCATGGCAAAGACTGATCAATAAACTACTGCCACCACTGGTCAACGACGATTACATCAAAGATATTTTCGGATTATTGTTTCATGATCCGCAAGATCATTTGTGGGTCAATGCGGTGGCTGACAATGTCTGGCAGGATCTGATGCGGGCGATCGGATTTCGGATTCCAAAGGCAAGACAAACCTACGCCATTATCACCAATGAAATGTTGAGTGCGGTGCAAGTATTATCGTACCGCATCACTAATATCGGCCTGGAAGCAGAGCTGGTGCGCAATTATCCGGCCATAGAACAATTTGAGTCCCCATTTCTGCGTCAGAACGACGCCATCAATGAATATGTGCTGTGCCAAAGCGAATGGCTCGGTGACCGCATGAAACAGCGTGAAGACAGCAAACACATTGAGGTATTGTTGACGCAGTGCGAAGCGATTGCTTCCCGCATACGCCGCACTGCGGCGGTACAAGGTGTGTCCATCAGCCTGACGCGTCTGCTGTTGCGTTTGACTCAAAGTATTGCCCGCCTGCGTTGCCTGTTGGCATTACTCGACAGCCGCGATAGCGAGACTGCGACCAAAATCGCCACCACATTACTCAAAGAACTAGTGAGTGCTGACAACCAACGCCATAGCCTGCGCCATCTGCTGCAAACCAATACCGAGCTGCTGTCGCTGCAAGTAACAGAAAGAGCGGGACGCAGCGGTGAGCATTACGTCACCGATACACGCGCAGAATGGATGAGTATGCTGCGCTCTGCGGTAGGTGCGGGGGTAATCGTCGGCTTCATGGCAACATTCAAAATTCTGTTTGCCACAATGGCGCTTGCCCCATTTGGCTACGCATTGCTGTACAGCCTGAATTATTCTTCCGGATTCATGCTGGTACATGTGCTGCACTTCACGATTGCCACCAAACAGCCCGCCATGACTGCGGCGCTGATTGCACGCGCTATCGATCAGGGAAAACAATCGCTGGATGAACTGGTCGAACTGATCGTGCGGGTATTACGATCGCAATTCATTGCCATCATCGGCAATATCGGACTCGCCATACCGACGGCGTATCTGATTGCCTGGATCTGGTACGGCATGAGCGGTCAGCATCTGGTGAATCCGGAAAAAGCGCAACATTTGCTGCATGACCTTGATCCGCTGGGCAGTCTGGCCTTGCCGCATGCTGCAATCGCGGGTGTCTGCCTGTTTCTATCCGGTCTCATTTCAGGCTATTACGACAACAAAGCCAGCTATGCCAATATTCCTGCCCGTTTACGTCAACTGGCGTGGCTGCGCTCCCTGCTGGGAGAAAAACGCTTGCTCAGTGTCACCACCTATATCGGCAATAACCTTGGCGCACTGGCTGGAAATTTCTTTTTCGGCATCATGCTCGGCAGCATAGGGCAATTAGGGAGTTTCTTTGGCCTGCCTGTCGACATCCGGCATATCACCTTTTCCAGCGCTAACTTCGCCTTTGCCTTAGTCGGACTGGAACACCAAATCAGCTGGCAGCTATGTCTGTACACGTTGGCAGGCATTCTGCTGATCGGGATTGTCAACCTTGGTGTCAGTTTCAGTCTGGCGATGCTGGTAGCGTTGCGCTCGCGACGCGTCAGTTTTGGTCAATGGCGGCATCTTGGCGCCCTGCTCTGGCGTCGTTTCCGCACCGGAGCCAGAGATTTTTTTCTGCCCGCACGACAAGTGAATGACAGGGAGCAACAAACTGACCAAGGAGCGGGAAAAGATCATACGGGCAACAAAGATCAGACGAATACGACGTCCGATGTGTGATGTTTATATGATGTTGGCTTGATATTTGCTTAATATCGACTTGAATTGGCTTGATACAGCGCAAGCCCATCGCAACTGCTGGTGCTCACTGTTCAGAGATGCGCCAGTTGGGGCGTACAATGCGCCGCTGGCTCCACTTGCCTTTCGTCTGTTTTTTTCTGACCACGATCACGTCATGACACAACAAAAACCCGCTACTTCCCGGATTTTCATTCCACACAGCTTGCTGGAGGACGTGCTGGCCATATTGACTGGCACGCTGTTTGTCTCCCTTGGCGTAGCGCTCTTTAACCAGGCAGGACTACTGACTGGCGGAACAGCCGGACTGGCATTTTTACTGCATTACAAGACGGGTATGTCATTCGGGCTGGTATTTTTTTTGCTGAATCTACCGTTTTACTGGCTGGCGTGGCGTCGCATGGGTTGGCAATTCACGCTCAAAACCTTCTGCGCAGTGGCAATGGTTTCAGTATTTTCCGGGCTACATCCCAAACTGGTGCATCTGGTGAATACCAGCGCACTGACACCATTCTATGTCGCGCTCATCGGTGGACTACTGATGGGCGTGGGCTTTGTTGTCCTGTTTCGTCATAAAGCCAGTCTGGGTGGCATTAATATTCTCGCTTTGTATCTGCAGGAAAAAAGAGGCTTGCGTGCAGGTACCTTTCAAATGGGCGTCGATGTGCTCATCGTCATGGCGTCACTGATGGTGGTTAGTCCAATGGCACTACTGGCCTCCATCATGGGGGCATTTGCGTTGAATCTGGCGATTATGCTGAATCATCGTCCCGGCCGCTATATGGCAATGTAATCACCTTATGACCGACTGCTCCGGCAGTCAGCCAGTTGAATGCAGACGCTGACGATAATCGCTGGGGGACATCTGCAAACGCTGCTGAAACACGCGGCGAAGTTGATCCCCGCTGCCAAAGCCACAACGCGCAGCGATCTGCTTCATCGACACTCGCTGCTCGGTTTTGTCCGACAGAAGCTGGCATGCCAGCTCCATCCTTGCGGACGTAATAAATTCTGAGGTAGTGACACCAGCCTCCAGATGAAACTGCCGGGTAAAATTACGCAAACTCATCCCCGCCATATCCGCCAGTTGCGCCACCGGCAAACGCTGATGCAGATGCGCCAATATCCATTCCTGTAATTGACGGATATTCGTCTGGGTCGTTTTCTGGCTGAGCAAATGGGTGCTGAATTGCGATTGCCCACCGGGACGCTTCAGATATACGACCAGATCACTCGCTACTTCGAGCGCCAGATCGTGACCACAATCGGCTTCGACAAAAGCTAACGCCAGATCGATGCCCGCCGTCACACCTGCCGATGTCCATAAATTACCAGCACGGATAAAAATAGCATCAGCATCCACAATCACCGAAGGAAATTCCTTTTGTAATTGTTCAGCCACACTCCAGTGCGTTGTCGCATGCTGGCCATCAAGCAAGCCCGTGCGTGCCAGAAAAAATGCACCGGAACACAAGGCAGCCAGACGATGCACTTTATGCCCGACATCAGCCACCCAATCGCTGATTGCGGTATTGACCTGCAGCGCCTCACGAATATGCCGCGAGCCGACAATAATCGCATCATCAGGCAATGCCAGCGTACTCAAGGCTTTGCTGGCATCCAGACTCATCAGGGTATCTGAGCGCACACTACCGACCTGCACAGAAGCAATTTTGACATCATAGGCAGCGGGCTTGCCCTTTTTCTGCAAATGAATATTGGCATATTCAAAGACCGACATCGGGCCTATCGCCTCAAGCGCTTTAAAGCCAGGATAGATGATGATGTCCACTTTTCTGGGCCATTGCGGTTGTATTGGTGTCGGCATAAAGTGTTTGCTATCAGTACAGAAATGAGGCGTATTTGCCCGGACATGATATTGCATGACATAACGGCAAATGTGGTGAATACGACATTGAGCTGCCCAATGCGAAAGGTAGCGTCCTGTCAGTGATCAGTTCTGCGTGATGTTTAGTGAATATCGGGTAAATAACTGCTTTATGTTTCATTGATGTTCAACTCTGCTCTACTTAACTCTTGCCTGATTAGCTTCCAGTTCTTCTGCACTTTTTTACATTTTTTGTCTTCTTGGCAGCTTCAGCATATGCTGGTACAGCGATATCATAGCAGCGAACATCAGAGCCTCAGCATATTGCGCCAATCTTCATGCAGATTACGCCAAACCCCATCATAAACTACGCGATAGATCAGTGAATCTAAGACAATCTGCAGCATTATTGATAAAGGACAGACATGAAAACCAAAGCCGCCATTGCCTGGAAAGCCGGAGCACCGTTGACGATAGAAGAAGTCGATCTGCAAGGACCACGCGCAGGTGAAGTCCTGATCGAAGTCAGGGCCACAGGCATCTGCCACACCGATTACTACACGCTGTCAGGCGCCGATCCTGAAGGCCTGTTTCCGGCGATTCTCGGCCATGAAGGTGCTGGCATCATCGTTGATACCGGCCCGGGTGTCACCAGCGTGCGCAAAGGCGATCATGTGATTCCTTTGTACACGCCAGAATGCCGTCAATGCAAATTCTGCCTATCACGCAAAACCAATCTTTGTCAGGCGATACGCTCGACTCAGGGTCGCGGTCTGATGCCAGATGCCACATCGCGCTTTTCGCTGGATGGCAAACCGCTGTTCCACTACATGGGCACCTCGACATTCTCTAACTACATCGTCGTGCCGGAAATTGCCGTCGCCAAAGTCCGTGAAGACGCGCCTTTTGACAAAATCTGCTACATCGGCTGCGGTGTGACGACCGGCGTCGGTGCTGTCGTATTCAGCGCGAAAGTGGAAGCCGGTGCGAATGTCGCCGTCTTCGGTCTGGGCGGTATTGGTCTGAACGTGATTCAGGCCGCCAAAATGGTCGGTGCCGACAAAATTATCGGTGTCGATATCAATCCTAAACGTCAGGAAATGGCACGTAAATTCGGCATGACGCACTTTGTGAATCCGAATGAAGTTGAAAACGTGGTGGATCACATCACGCAACTGACGGATGGCGGTGTCGATTATTCGTTTGAATGCATAGGCAATACCAAGGTCATGCGCCAAGCGCTTGAATGCTGCCACAAAGGCTGGGGACAATCCTTCATCATCGGCGTGGCGGAAGCCGGTGCAGAAATCAGCACCCGTCCGTTCCAATTGGTGACGGGACGGGAATGGAAAGGCTCCGCCTTCGGCGGTGCCCGTGGCCGCACCGATGTGCCGAAAATCGTTGACTGGTACATGGAAGGCAAGCTGAATATCGACGATCTGATTACCCATCGTCTGCCGCTGGAAAGGATCAATGAAGGTTTTGATCTGATGAAGAGCGGCGAATCCATCCGTTCTGTTGTGCTGTATTGATGATGGCGGACGTCACGATGAAGGCGCTGCCTGAAGGCGTGGAACTGCTAAACCAGCATGCGTGTTTTGGCGGGCTGCAGCAGTTTTATCGCCATGCATCAACAGAAATCGGGTTGCCGATGCGCTTTTCAGTTTTCCTGCCACCGCAGGCACTGACAGGCACGGTTTGCCCGGCGATATTTTTTCTGGCAGGTCTGACCTGCACCGAAGAAACCTTCATGATCAAAGCCGGGGCGCAACGCGTCGCTGCGCGTGAAGGCTTGATTCTGATCACGCCGGATACCAGTCCGCGTGGTGCGAATATTCCCGGTGACAGCGATGCCTGGGATTTCGGTGTCGGTGCGGGCTTCTATCTGGATGCCACCGAAGCACCGTGGAGTGCGCACTACCGCATGGAAAGCTACATCGTCCATGAATTACGTACGCTGCTGGGTCAGTTCTTACCCATCGACACAGAACGCCTCGGCATCATGGGGCATTCCATGGGGGGACATGGCGCACTGACACTGGCCTTGCGCCATCCCGGCATCTATAAAAGCCTGTCCGCTTTTGCACCGATCACTGCACCAACGCAATGTGCGTGGGGGCAAAAAGCATTCGCCGCTTACCTCGGCACCGATCAAGCGGCATGGGCGGCACATGATGCCAGCGCGCTGATGACACAGCAAAAGCGCGCTCCGTATCCGCAAGGCATCCTGATCGACCAGGGCGAGGCGGATCAGTTTCTCGCAACCCAGCTATACCCACATCTGCTTGCAGCAGCCTGTAACAAGGTAGGTCAAGCACTGAACTTACGTCAACATGCGGGCTATGACCACGGTTATTACTTCATCAGCAGCCTGATTGAAGATCATCTGTTGCATCATAAAAATCAACTGCTTGGTTAATCATTAGCATTCTGAAATTCATTCGCTGCATCATGACAGGAACAAACAATAGCTGAAATAACATCACCGATACGGCATAGCTGAACAACGATAAAACAAGAAATGATGGAAGGGCAGGAAGAAAATATCTTCCTGCCCTTTTTTGTATGCTATTGCGTGGAACAAGTGCTCTATTTCCGTCAGCAGAGCTTAAACTGCGGCGTAATTTGTGTAAAATTGAGCGACAACGTCGCGCAATTTCATGCGTGCCCACTACTAAACAGACACGACCAAGCTCCGACAATAGCACCAGTCTTCTGGTCACGCGCCGCGAACGTCGTGCAAGACAGATACAACAGACATAAGAAAGAAAACGATGAACAAAGTAGTCATCAGCGGAACTGGCCTTTTCACACCATCTGAATCCATTTCAAACGAAGAACTGATCGCCTGTTTTAATGCCTATGTGCAGCAATTCAATGCAGACAATGCGGCAGCCATCGCCAGCGGCGAAGTAACAGCACTCGAAGAATCCAGCGTCGGCTTTATAGAAAAAGCATCCGGCATCAAATCGCGTTTTGTCATGGACAAAGCTGGCGTACTTGATGTCAGCCGCATGGTGCCGCGCATTCCTGAACGCAGCGATGATCAACCATCTATTATGTGCGATATGGCCGTGGCCGCATCACGCGAAGCGCTGGAACGTGCTGGCAAGACCGCCGCTGATGTTGACGCCGTCATCGTCGCCTGCAGCAACTTGCAACGCGCTTATCCCGCCATCGCAGTAGAGGTTCAAAGCGCGCTCGGTATTGATGGCTATGGTTTTGACATGAATGTCGCCTGCTCCTCCGCCACGTTTGGTATTCAGGCCGCTGTCAGCGCCATCCAGAGCGGTCAGGCGCGCGCGGTACTGGTGGTGAGTCCGGAAATCACCAGCGGCCATCTGAACTGGCGTGACCGTGACAGTCATTTCATTTTTGGAGATGCATGTACTGCTATTCTGCTGGAGCGTGCTGATCTGGCAACGTCGGCATCCCAGTTCGAGATCGTCGGTCTGAAACTGACCACCAAATTTTCAAACAACATCAGAAATAACTTTGGCTTTCTGAATCGCGCCGATGAATCAGGCATTGGCAAGGCAGATAAATTATTCCGTCAACAAGGTCGCAAAGTATTCAAAGATGTCTGCCCTCTGGCGGCTGCCACAATTACCGCGACAGTAGAAGCTGCAGATATCCCCGTCACCAACGTCAAGCGTTTCTGGCTGCATCAGGCGAATCTGAATATGAATCTGCTGATCGCCCGCCTGATACTGGGCCGCGATGCAACACCAGAAGAATCGCCGACCATCCTTGATACCTACGCCAACACCTCATCGGCTGGTTCCGTGATTGCCTTTCACAAACACCACGAAGACCTGCAACAAGGCGATATCGGCGTGATCTGTTCGTTTGGAGCAGGATATTCCATCGGCTGTGTCGTGGTCAAAAAATTATCCTGATCCATTCTTCGCTGGATACTGAATTAAAAAAGCCGCTGGGTGCTGCTGCCCGGCGGCTTTTCTGTTGATTCAGATTTACTTCAGATTGACGGTTGCACAGCCTGCTCCTGTACAGGGATATGAAAGCTGATGCCAATCCGGTTCCAGGCGTTCATCAACGCAATCGCATAGACCAAATCAACGGTTTCCTGCTCATTAAAATGCTCATCCAAGGTACTTTGCACCTCATCCTGCGACCGATGCGTAGCCAGCTTCGTCACGGATTCTGCCAATGCCAATGCTGCACGTTCACGCGGGGTATAAAAATTGACTTCCCGCCAGGTCAGCAGGCTATTGATACGCTGAAAAGTCTCACCTGATACCAGCAAATCCCGCGCATGTTTATCCACGCAATACGCGCAGCCATTGATCTGCGAGACGCGCAAAAAGATCAGATCGATCAGTTGTGACCCCAGACTGGATTTCTCCAGTACCGCATTCACACCGCGCAACGCCTGCGCCAGACTGGCACCGGCAGCCGTATAGTTGACTCTGATATTCATTGTGACTCCTGTCATGATGGTGCAGACACCCTGTCTGCCTCTCTCAACAAGACGCTCAGAACACGTTGTTTGTGACAAATATCCTTCAAAAATTAAAAATCAGCGCGTCAACACCATCAACGATTCAACATTGCTCCTTTACTCGGTTTTTCCATTTCAGGACAGCAAAGCTCTGGCAACATTCTGTAATTTATCAGGATGTCGTACCGTGTAGATGGCCGTTAGTTGCTGACCGTTTGTATCAATCGATATCGTCGCATCCAGTCCATCCTCCACGTAACGTAACAGCCCCGGAATACCATTGATCATGGCGAACTGATAGCGACAAGCAGAACCGAATTGGCGTGCCGCGACATGGTACAAGCGGGCGATCCTGTCCGCGCCGTAGAGAATACGATTCACCGATACAACTTTACCGCCACCATCGGCCATCAGCAAAGCATCTGATGCCATTAACGCACGCAGGTCGGCCAAATTACCGGAATTCGCGGCCTGAACAAAGCGTTCTAGCACATTGCGATGCAGTTCATGATCGACCTTGAATCGTGCCCGCGGCAAGCTGACGCGCTCACGGGCACGGTGAACGAGTTGCCGGCAGGCGGACTGCGTCTTCCCCAACATATCGGAGATCGCCACATACTCAACATCAAAAATGTCATGCAACAGCAATGCGGCGCGCTCTTCTGGCGTAAGACGTTCCAGTAACAATAAAAACGCCATTGACACGTCACTCGCCAGCTCTGCCGCCCACTCAGGCGTCACCGGCTCAGACCAGACCAAAGGCTCCGGCAACCACGGTCCGCTATAAGTTTCACGCTCCCGTTGCAGCAAGCGCAAACGATCAATGGATAAACGTGTCGTCACTGTCACCAGCCAGGCTTGGGCATTGAGTATCTGCGCCACATCAGTTGCATGCCATCGTATATAAGCTTCCTGCAACACATCTTCGGCATCCGCTTTACTACTTAACATCCGGTACGCGATGCCATACAAGCGTCCACGGTGAAGATTAAATTCGTTCAAACTATTATTCTGCATAGAGGTATTACTCCTAACTGTTGCCTCAGTCCTGTATCTTTGACTTTATGCCAGTAGACGCTGGCCGCGCGTCATTTGTGACAGCAAGCGCAATATCGCGGCTGTCTGTGCCAGATCATGCCAGCGTCAGTATTATCCGCGCGCAGAGGATGATTTGTTACTATCCTGCTATGGACATTTTGTAGCTCAATCACCTTCCTGATGGCGCGACACCTTATGCAAGCAGATCATACAGGCCCAGAATCCGGTCTCAGTTCCCCGGTAGCGGCACAATTGCTGGCGCAGCATGGCACCAATGAGTTACCGACGGCAAAGCCGCAAAATGTCTGGCGCATTGCATGGAAAGTGATTACCGAACCCATGCTGCTATTGCTGATTGCCTGTGGAGTCATCTACCTGCTGCTCGGTGACCGGCAAGAAGCGCTGGTGTTGCTGGTATTCGTGTTTGTGATTATCGGTATCACCTTCTTTCAGGAACATAAAACTGAACGGGCGCTGGAAGCCTTACGTGACTTGTCGAGTCCACGTGCGTTGGTCATCCGCGACGGCATACCACAACGGATTGCCGGACGCGATGTAGTCAAAGGAGATGTGCTCGTGCTGGCAGAGGGCGATCGGGTGGCAGCTGATGCAGTATTACTGTCCTGCCTGAATCTGAGTATGGATGAATCCCTGCTGACTGGCGAATCCGTGCCCGTTAGCAAAGCACTCGCAGAAAATGAGCCGACCGTCATGGGACAAGCAGGAGGCGATGGTCTGCCATTCGTGTTTTCCGGTTCATTGGTTGTGCAGGGAAAAGGCATGGCGCGTGTGATTGCCACAGGTGCTGAGACGGCCATTGGTCATATCGGACAGGCATTATTTGCGGTACAGGAAGAACCCACCCGTGTTCAGCGGGAAACCGCACAGGTCGTACGCGTAGTCGCGATCGCCAGTATTTTGCTGGCAGTCTTGCTGGCCTGCTGGTATGCCATCAGCAGGCATGATGTGCTGAGTGGTGTGCTGGTTGGCATTACGTTTGCAATGGCAGTCATTCCGGAAGAATTACCCGTGGTGCTGATGTTGTTTCTGGGGATAGGTGCCTGGCGCATCGCCAGACAACGAGTGCTGACGCGCCGGATTCCTGCCATAGAAATGCTGGGAGCCACCACTGTCCTCTGTGTCGATAAAACCGGCACCCTGACGCAGAACAAAATGGCCGTCACACAGTTATATGCACAGGGACAAGTGTTCAATTGCCATCCGACATCGCTGTCTTTACCGTTATCACAACTGCCAGAAGAATTCCATGAAGTGATCGAATACGGCATCTTGTCCAGCCATCGCGATCCTTTTGATCCGATGGAAACGGCGATTCTTGCCTGCGGCGAGGCAAGTCTGAAAAAAACCGAACACCTGCATGGCGACTGGACATTAGTCAGCGAATATCCTTTGTCTAAAGAGTTGCTGGCCATGTCGCGGGTATGGACCTCAAAGGATCTGGCGCAACTGGTGATTGCTGCCAAAGGCGCGCCGGAAGCGATTGCCGATTTATGTCATCTTGATCCGGCCGCACTACAAACCATTACCGCAGAAACCGATCGCATGGCGGCGCAGGGATTGCGTGTGCTAGGTGTCGCCAAGGCACAATTTTCTACCCGCGACTCTGGCAAACAACTTCCAGCCATTCAAGCCACAGCAGAGCATCTGCCACCAATACAACACGATTTTGAGTTTGAATTCATCGGCTTGATCGCACTGGCTGATCCTGTTCGCGACGGCGTGCCAGCCGCGATTGCAGAATGTCAGTCGGCAGGAATCAGAGTCGTGATGATCACTGGCGACTATCCGGCAACCGCCAGCAACATCGCAGCGCAATGCGGCATTGTTTCACCGGAAAAAGTCATGACCGGGTCGCAAATCAATCAGCTCAGCGATACCGAACTACAAAATGCAGTCAAGACTGTGTCGGTATTTTGTCGTGTTGCACCAGAACAAAAACTACGTCTGGTGAATGTGCTGAAAAGCGCTGGCGAAATCGTTGCCATGACGGGAGATGGCGTCAACGATGCTCCGGCATTGAAATCCGCGCATATCGGCATCGCCATGGGCAAACGCGGTACCGATGTGGCACGGGAATCCGCATCCATGGTCTTGCTGGATGATGATTTCTTTTCGATTGTCGCGGCGATCCGTTCGGGACGCAGAATTTTTGATAATCTGCGCAAAACCATCGCCTTCATTATTGCTGTACATGTCCCGGTCGTGGGCATGTCTCTGATTCCTGTGATGCTGGGCTGGCCTGTCGTGTTAATGCCGGTGCATATTCTTGTACTGCAACTGATGATCGACCCTACCTGCTCGCTGGTATTTGAAGCAGAAACGGAAGAGCCTGACAGCATGCGCAAACCGCCGCGTGCCACCGATGCCAGTATCTTTGACCGTCGCGTGGTGTATATGGCCGGAATACAGGGACTCGTGCTGCTGGCAACGGTCCTGCTGGTATTCAAAGGCAGCATGGAATGGGGATACAGTGACCATCAGGCACGTGCACTGGCGCTGACCTCGATGGTCGCGGGCAATATCGGTCTGGTGTTTATTCATCGCTCTTTGTCGCGCAATTTCTGGCAATCGGTATTGCTGCCAAATCCGGTGATATGGTGGGTCATCGGCAGTACCTGTACGCTCATGGCGCTGGCACTGAGCATGCCAGCATTACATCAACTGTTTTATTTTGAAGCACTACAACTCAAGCCATTACTGGCCACGCTGGCAATCACACTGATGAGCACAGGTCTGCTGGTCGCCATCAAATATGGCTACCAGCAACCGGTATCAGGTCACTCAATCGTCAGATAGGCGTTTCGTCGAACGAGCTGCTCAATTCACAGCAACAATCAGGCTAATGAGGTATCAGTATGAACATCCGTTATCGCAAGACCTTCACGCGATAACATGAAGATACGATCAAAGCGATGAAAGCGATCAAGGCCAGAAGGATGACCTGATCGCAATGGAAGTTGCAAAACAGTCGAAGTTGCAGAAGCAAGGGAGCTGGTAACGAGCGCGATGTGGGCTGATGCAATCGCTGTCAACCAGCGTTATCCATATTAAGCAGCCAGTGCTTTTTCCAGTAGTGTATGCAGCTCGCTAAAAGAAGGTTCGCCGACATAGCGTTTTAAAATCACGCCTTTTTTATCGATCACATACGTCGTTGGCGTCAGTTTGACATCGCCAAAACTCTGAGCCAGTTTCCCCTGGACATCCAGCGCCACATGAAACGGCAACTTGCGGGTTTCGGTGTAATTCAATACGTAATTTGGCGGATCATAACTCATCGCAACGGCAACAAATTCCAGACCTTGCTGATGGTATTTGTTATAGGTTTCTATCATGTGCGGCATCTCTGCTACACAGGTCGAACAAGAAGTCGCCCAGAAATTCACCATCACGACTTTGCCACGAAGACTTTGTGTGCTGATCTGCTGGCCTTGCAAATTGGTAAAACTGACATCCGGCACCACCGGATCGCTGGCCAGCGACTGGTAAAACAAACCACCCAGAATCACCAGTGCGGTGGCTGCCAAAACTGAAAACAAAGCAAATTTACGTGGTGACGATGGAGCCAGCATATAACTTCCGATAACAATAATTACAGTAGATACTCATGAACAACTTACGCGACATTGTCCTGGTAAGGCCAGACAAGCTTCCTGCGTCCGGGGAAACATCACTTGCAAACGATGTTCGTTGCGCCAGTCTGCAACAGATTGCCTGACATGCTTGCTAAACAATAGCGAAGAAAGCAGTGAAACATGTAACAAGCAACCAGCGCACCACAGGAACCATTTTGTTCTAGTCCTGTCATTATACTTTTTCTGCCTATGACCAGTCAGACAGAATCAGCAACAGATCACCACAGTTTTGCCACAGGAAACACCACACCGGCAAACACCGACCAGTCAGGTGAACTGCTCGTCAATCCCTTGATGACACCAACATCAAACGTCAGACGTTTGTTCGGGCTGTATGTCAACGCTGTCAATACCTGCCCTTGCGCTTTGGTACCAGGACGACGAGCACCGGCCCATTCGGCAGTGAATTCCCACTGTTCATTCAGCGACATCGATAGCGCAGATGACAATCCTGTTTGCCAGCGGGAAGTGTTGTCCTCCGCAAATCCAAGGCGTGTGGTATTCAGATTCAGGTCGAGATGAAAAGTTCCGATATCTTTGCTCAAAATACCATTGAGCGTGATATCTCTTTTACCCGTTCCAATGGCTTGGGACGCAGTCGGTATTTTTCCCGCAAGTTCCAGACCGTAAGCAGTATCTTCATCCACCAGAAACGCTCTTTTCAGTACCAGCGAAGTATCTCCAACGCCGCGGTCCCGCTGACGGACGCCATCATCGGCTGTCGTATCGGCAATGACATGCGCTTCGCCACCCAGCAAAATACCCCATTCTTGTGACCATGAGAGTTTCAGCAGATAGGGCAAGCTATGCCGCCTGTCGGTATCGGTTCTGGCTGACAATACACCAAGCTCCATTTCCAGTTGTCCGGCGACCGGCAATTGCGCAGAATTAGAGACCGATGGGCGATACGGCGTAATCGGCGCTTCCACTCCCTCCGTAGCGGAAGCGGACGCAACCAGAAAGGTGCTCGACGACAGCAGGCACAGTAAGTTGCAAATCATTTGACGCATCAATGAACTCCCTTCAACGGTATGAGTGGCAACCATCATGGCTGCATTGGATGTCAATCAGCATCTATGACAGGCACCGTGATTGGCTTTCCAGCCACATGGGTTGTCAGGACAATCGCGGTCGAGGTGGAACCGAACGCATTCAAGGCATTGATAATGCGCTGCAAGTGCTCTACGTCCGTCGCCAGTACCCGCATCACCGCACCATCTTCTCCTGTCACCGTATAACAGTCCACTATTTCCGGTGTCTCAGCAACATAATTGGCGTAAGGCCGTCCCTGCTGCGTGGACAGGCGTATCATCGCCGTGATCTGATAACCCAAAGCACGCGGATTGATATCGGCGCGGTAGGCGCGAATCACCTGAGCAGCTTCCAGCCGCTTGATGCGTTCCGAGACAGCAGGCTGACTCAGGTGTACCTGACGTCCGATTTCGGCATGTGATATACGGGCATCCTGTTGCAATAATTGCAGGATTTTCTGATCAAACTGGTCAATTTTTGGATTCATAAGCATTTTCCGTGTTTTTCCAATCAATTCAATCAAAAGCGCTGAAATTCCTGATGAAACCCTCTTCAGACTATCACTTATGCTTGTTAAAGTAGAGATTACACTAAACCGCTCAACAGGCTGAATATTAAGCTATGAATGAAGCTATTAAGAAACTATTAATGAAGCCAATAAGGCAACCAGTAACGACACTAACGACGTTTGCCAGCAACCGAATCGCAATACTCAGCCCTGATGAAGCAATGTAGTCATTCAGTAACTCATACCATCACTTGCCACTATTTCCCATGCCAAACTCTATCAGCAACGCCCAGATCGCCCGCATCGCACAAGAATTCCAGACTCCTTGCTGGGCTTACGATGCCAATGTCATTCGTCAGCAAATCGCTCGTCTGAAACAGTTTGACGTGATTCGTTTTGCCCAGAAAGCGTCCAGCAATATTCATCTGCTTCGTCTGATGCGCGAAGAAGGCGTGCTGGTCGATTCTGTTTCTCTGGGAGAAGTCGAACGGGCGCTGGCGGCAGGCTATGCGCCTGATCCGCAAGCCACCGCCGCCGATCACGCGCCGATTGTTTTCACGGCTGATTTGCTGGATCGCAATGCACTCGCACGCGTGGTGGAGCTGAATATTCCTGTCAATTGCGGCTCGCCCCAGATGCTGGAACAATTAGGCAAAGCGCATCCGGGACACCCGGTCTGGTTACGCATCAATCCCGGTTTTGGTCATGGTCACAGCCGCAAAACGAATACTGGAGGCGAGCAAAGCAAACACGGGATCTGGTATGAACATTTGCAAGACTCACTGAGCATCATCGATCAATATGGTCTGAAACTGATCGGTCTGCACATGCACATCGGCTCCGGTGTTGATTATGACCATTTGCAAAGTGTCTGCGACGCGATGATTGCTCAGGTTAAACTCTGCAAACACGATTTGCTGGCCATTTCGATTGGTGGCGGATTATCGATTCCTTATCGCAACGGTGAAGCGGTTGTGGATACTGATCACTATTTCCAGATCTGGGATAAAGCACGTCAAGAAATTGAAGCCTATCTGGGTCATTCCATCAGCATGGAAATCGAACCAGGCCGCTTCCTGGTAGCACAATCCGGCATCCTGATTTCAGAATTACGGGCACAAAAACAGGTGGGCAATAATTTCTTCGCATTGGTGGATGCTGGCTTCAATGATCTGGCACGTCCGGCGATGTATGGCAGTTTCCATCGTATCAGCGCGCACGCACCGGATGGCTCGCCAAAAACTACCGCGCTGCGCCCCACCGTTGTGGCAGGACCTTTATGCGAATCTGGCGATGTCTTCACGCAAGAAGATGGCGGCGTCGTCACGACGCAGGATTTACCTGCTGCTGATATCGGCGATCTGTTTGTATTTCATGATGCCGGTGCTTACGGTGCCAGCATGTCGTCGAATTACAATTCCCGTCCACTGATACCTGAAGTGCTGGTGGATGGCGACAATATCCGACAAATCCGCCGCCGCCAGACGGTACAGGAACTGATCGCGCTGGAACTGTAACCGTTCAGTCTTTTACCCATTCGTCATGCGCGCATCGCATGTGCACCTCGTGTGCACCATCCTTCAGAGGGAATAACAACGCCCTCTGAAGGATGGGTAATGAGTGATGAGCAGTCACAGATCACTTTGACAGAGCAATTTCCGGCAAAGCAGCAGAACGGCTGCCTGGTTTGGGAATATTGTCTGCATCGCGGTAAGTAAATACCATCGATAACTTTGTTTCTGTTGTCTGGTTGCGTCCGGCAGCATGAAACAGATTACTATGAAACAGCAACACGTCACCCTGCGCTAACGGTACGGCGATAGCCTGTGCCAGCAATGCCTGATTCTGCGGCAGATCCGTGCGTAAAAACTGCGCTGCATCCAGCTGCTCTGCATCAATCTCTGATGTATGCGAGCCGGGAATCACCAGCAGACAACCGTTCTCGACAGTCTCCTGACGCAGCGCCAGCCAGGCAGAAATTAATTCTGGCCGCTGAAAATGCCAGTACCTGCTATCCCTGTGCCAACCAGTTGCCGTCGAATATTGCGGCTGTTTGGTCATGATGCAATTGTGATGTGCCTGCGACATCATTGCCCCCTGTCCCAGCAAATCCAGCAAAACACTGGTCAGTTGATCATTGACAGCCCAGTCAGCCAGCAAAGAGCTGCGCGCATACGCCTGCAACAAGCGTCTGGCGGTCTGGCCGCCTTCCGCATCGCGTGATGCAGGAGCGCCGGGATAACGGGTATCGGCTTCGTATTCGATAGGCTGCGCCTGTGCAGCCAGTTGTTCCTGTGCGAAAAGAATCACTTCTTCGCACATCGCAGACGTTGCCAGTTGTGGCAACACCAGATAGCCAAGAGTATGAAATGCCTGTCGTTGTGCGGTAGTCAGCATGTGCGTCAACTGTAAAAAAATGCAACCAGTATTGTGCCATGAACCTGAAAATCCACCATACAACATGCATACACACTGAGCCGGATCAAAATTGGGTCATAATATGCGCCATCTTTTATGCACCTCCCTCTGACCATGACACAAACTACTCTCGAAAATATCAACGTCACCTCGTTTGACAATATGCCTACCCCGGAAGAGCTGCATGCTCGTCTGCCACTCAGTGATGTCGCCAGCCATGTGGTGGAACAAAGCCGGGAAACACTGCGCGATATTCTGGAGCGCAAAGACAAGCGCCTGTTCGTCGTCGTCGGCCCTTGTTCGATTCACGATCCGGTTGCGGGTCTGGACTATGCGCGTCGCCTGAAAGCCCTGCAAGAAGAAGTCAAAGACGTGATGCTGCTGGTTATGCGTGTGTATTTCGAAAAGCCACGCACGACTACGGGCTGGAAAGGCTATATCAACGACCCTTACATGGATGATTCCTTCCGTGTCAATGAAGGGATGGAAAAAGCACGCCGTTTTTTACTGGATGTCTGCGAACTCGGACTGCCAACAGGCACTGAGGCACTTGATCCTATTTCGCCACAATATCTGGGTGATCTGATTGCCTGGACCGCCATCGGTGCGCGTACCACTGAATCGCAGACGCATCGGGAAATGTCATCCGGCTTATCAACACCGGTTGGGTTCAAGAATGGTACGGACGGTGACATCAGCATTGCGATCAATGCGATTCTGTCGGCATCGCATCCGCACTCTTTCCTTGGTCTGAACAGCGAAGGCCGGGTTGCTATCGTGCGCACCAGCGGTAATCAATACGGCCATGTGGTATTGCGCGGCGGCGGTGATCGTCCTAACTACGATACGGTGTCGGTGGCAATGGCGCAGCAAGCCTTGCAGAAAGCCAAGCTGCCAGCCAATATCGTCGTCGACTGCTCACATGCCAACAGCTACAAAAAACCTGAACTGCAACCGCTGGTAATGGCAGATGTGGTCAATCAAATTGCCAACGGCAATGACGGCATCGTCGGCGTGATGATCGAATCAAATATCGTGGCTGGCAATCAATCCATTCCTGCTGATTTATCTCAACTCAAGTATGGTTGCTCGGTGACCGATGCCTGTGTCGATTGGGAAACAACAGAAAAAATGTTACGCGAGGCTGCAGACAGATTGCGTAACAAAGCATCTGCCACCGCTGCCTGATATCGCCGCATGACATCACTGATGCCGTTGAGCTTTTGCCAAATTCAGGCCAAAAATGGCACTGAATAGAACTAAACAGCACTCAATGGCATGAAATAGGAACTCAAGCAGGAAGCTCAGCCAAGGAACAAGGCGTTGAAACTCAACAGCAGATACCGGCTGTCACTACATTTGTCACAGTGGATGGCAGCATCCACTGTCCGGCATGTTTTGTTTTAATCGGGATACGATTTTCTACGATGAATAATGTTGCTTTTTACACGGCACTGGCTGGCGGCATCCTGATTGGAGGCGCTGCGACACTCCTGCTGTTGCTGAATGGAAAAATTGCCGGAATCAGTAATATTCTGGGCAAATTACCGTTTACCCATCAAGATGATCGCCTCTGGCGCGTATTATTTTTGGCTGGACTGATCGGTGGTGCAGCAGCATACAATCTGTTTTCTGGCGACGCACCGGTTGCGCGTATGCATTTTCCAGCATGGTTGCTGGCGATCGCGGGATTGTTGGTCGGCTTTGGTACTTCCATGAGTAATGGATGTACCAGTGGTCATGGCGTCTGTGGGCTGGGGCGTTTGTCACTACGTTCTCTGGCTGCCACAATGGTGTTTCTGGTGGTCGGCATTATCACCGCCATTGTGACTCGCCACGTATTTGGAGTCGCATAATGCCCTTACTCGTCAGCTTACTGAGCGGTCTGATCTTTGGCTTGGGTCTGGGTCTGTCCGGCATGACACATGCACAGAAAGTACTGGATTTTCTTGACCTCGCCGGTAACTGGGATCCCAGCCTGCTCTTCGTGCTGGGCGGTGCTGTCAGCGTCACTGTCGTTGCCTTTCATTTCGTTCTGAAACGTGACAAACCTGTATTTGCCACAGGTTTTGATTTACCGCTACGCAAACATCTTGATGCGCCGCTACTGATTGGCGCAGCCGTGTTTGGAATCGGCTGGGGCATCAGTGGCTACTGCCCCGGTCCGGCGATTGCATTACTGGCAGCACCGAATCAGGAGGCATGGATATTTATCCCCGCGATGCTGGCGGGCGCATGTCTGCATCGGCTCTGGTCTGCCTTGCAGCGCAAGGCCACCGTCGGCGACGAAAAAGAATAAATCCAGCTGCGGACAGTTAAAGTCTGCCTGAAATCAGACTAAGCTCTGGCCTTGGCTGACAAAAATCCGCCAATCGTCGCATGCACCATGGTCTCCACAATCTGCTCATGGCTCAGGCGCTGATCCCTGAGCAGAAATTCCACCGTCGGGTCACAGGCGCGCGAATACAGCGTATAGACCAACACGTCGTCAGGCACCAGCGGTGTCAGATCCCCCTGCTCACGCGCTTGCGCTACCAAGGCATAAAAGCGCTTATTCACCCGCAACGCCACAGCAACATAGTCAAAATTCAGCATCAGACTGCGTTGTAATGTCAGGCTGGTTGACGGTAAATGCGGAACCCCACCTTGCAAACGCAAGCGTAATGACCACGCCAGAATGTGCCGGATTTTATCAATCGCCGACATTTGATCCGACAAGTTATTCAGCTCCAGCAACGTCGCTTTTAACAAGCGCGTCAACGCTGCCGCGGCCAGTTTTTCCTTGGAAGAAAAATGCTTATACAGACTGCCTTTGGCGATTCCAACGGCATCTGCCACATCATCCATCGTCATCAGATCGTATCCTTTTTCAGATAGCAAACGATTGACGGCATCAATGATGGCCTCTTCGCGGGCATCAAACTGTTGTTTTTTAAAGGGAATTCTGATTTCCATTATTTTCTTTGCAGCATAAAGACTTTATAGTATATTTTATGACTACTCAGTCACAAAATGAAATTTATAGTCAAAACTGATTTCATTAGATTTATGCAAACTTGTTATTTTGAACATTTTTATACGATATCGTAGTGGCGATACTGATGATAGTACTGGTCAGGACTGACGTCACATTGTCACAGCAAGGCGCGGCGCACAAAGGCGATATGGGCTTGCAAGCTGCTACTGGGTTTGTACAACAGCGAGCAATCACACTGCCGGGCCATTTTGTATAAATCCTGATCAGAAAATAATTGAATCCAAATCGAGATGCGCAACGTAAATAGTCTGGTGCGAGCAAAGCAGCTGACTGCTCAGGACTTTTTTTTACTGTAACGATGAAACCATTATCATGAAAATTGCCGTCATTGGCTCCGGTATCTCCGGGCTCTCAAGTGCTTACCAATTGTCGCTCGCGGGTCACGAGGTCAGCCTGTTCGAGGCAAATGATTACTTTGGTGGCCATACTCACACTGTTGACGTGACACTCGATGGATACACTTACGGTGTTGACACCGGTTTTTTGGTATTCAATCACAAAACCTATCCTCATCTTGTTCGTCTGTTTGAAGAATTGCAGATAGAAACCGTCGCAACGGATATGTCTTTTTCAGTCAAGATGCCGATGGGAAAACGGATGCTGGAATGGGCAGGCGCCAATCTCGATACGGTGTTCACCCAACGCCGCAACTTGTTCAGCCCAGCATTTATCCGCATGTTGAGAGACATCCTGCGCTTCAACAAACAGACGACGGCGCTGGCAAACGACCACGGTCAAAAAGAATTCCAGTTACCTCTGGGAAGTTTTCTGGATCAACATGGATACAGCAAGGAATTCCGGCAATGGTATTTACTGCCAATGGCTGCCTGCATCTGGTCTTGCCCGACCGACACCATGATGGCGTTCCCATTGTCCTCGTTTGTTCAGTTCTGTCATAACCACGGCCTGCTTCAGGTCAATAACCGTCCGCAATGGCAGACCGTCAAAGGTGGCGCCAGACATTATGTTGATAAGCTATTGCCTCATATTGCACACCGTCACCTGAATACGCCGGTATTGTCAGTGCAAACACTCAATGATAATAGTGTGGAAGTCATTACCGCAAAAGCACGCCAGCAGTTTTCTCATGTCGTAATGGCGACGCACAGCGATCAGTCCTTATCTATGCTGGCAGATGCCAGTCATGCCGAACGCCAGTTGTTATCCGCTGTTCGATATCAGCCCAATCGCGCCGTACTGCATACAGATGCGCGCTTACTGCCAGAAAATACCAAGGCGTGGTCGGCATGGAATTATCAAAGCGCGAGTGGTAACGAACCGCGCGTCTGTGTTCATTACCTGATCAACCAGTTACAACCATTACCGTTCAGCAAACCCGTCATCGTGACACTGAATCCCGTGGAAGAACCTGCACCAGATACGATACTCAACAGCTTCGATTATGCCCATCCGGTATTTGATGCGCAGGCAATACGGGCGCAGCAACAATTGAGCAATATTCAGGGAGTGCGCAATATCTGGTTTGCCGGTGCATGGACTGGCTACGGCTTCCATGAAGATGGATTGAAATCTGGTCTGCGCGTCGCAGAACAGATATTGGCCAGAGCAGAAGATGCCTCTGCCTCCCATATCCGTGTCGCCTGAGGAAATCACTCATGCATAACGGTTCCACAGATCGCGCCGCTCCCTCCATCCGCCTGCTGACCGGCGAGGTCATGCATGTGCGCTTGCGTCCAGCCAAAAATGCATTCCGCTATGGCGTGTTTTATCTGCGTTTGCCGATGCGTGCAATGGCAGCGGCTGAGGTGCAGCAGGATAGCCATTTTTTTTCACTGCAACGCTGGAATCTGCTGTCATTTTATGACCGCGATCATGGTGATGGAAAGCAAGCCTCAGTGCAATGGATAGACCAGTTGCTGCATGCCGAAGGCATACAAGATGCCGACGGCGAAATCTGGTTACAGTGTTTTCCGCGCGTCCTGGGGTATGTGTTTAATCCCGTGTCATTCTGGTTTTGTCATCGTGCCGATAACAGCTTGCGCGCCATCGTCTGTGAAGTCAGAAATACCTTCGGGGAAAAGCATCTTTATCTGCTGGAAAATGGCGGCACACTACACAATGGTGAAGCGCTGGAAGCACGGAAAATTTTTCATGTTTCGCCATTCTGCAATGTCGAAGGCCGTTATCGGTTCCGCTTTTTACACAAGCCTGAAGATGAGCAAAAAAATGGCGAACGCCATATTGCAAAAATTGATTACGACGATAAAGACGGCCCTCTGTTATTGACCAGTATTTCCGGAACAGAGACTGCCATGACCGATCGTCATGTATTACGCGTCATGCTTCGTTACCCGTTCATGACCTTGGGCGTCGTCCTCAGAATTCATCTGCAAGCCCTGCGCCTGTGGATCAAACGTGTTCCTTTCTTTTCCAAACCACTTCCTCCTACTGAAGAGGTCAGCCGATGAGCAGTCTCCACCCCACCATGTCACCAGCAAGTTCGCACGTCAAAAAAATCGATACCTCCCATTTTCCGGCCGAAGCCAGATTTGTCAGCAAACTTCTGGAAAAGCTGGAGCACGGGAGCCTGAGCATACAATTTCCTGATGGTCAGTTGGCCATGTACGGGCGTCAGGATGATGGCAACCGGCATGTTCATCTGAATCTTAAAAACTGGCAGTTGTATCGTGCAGTCTTAAAATCCGGGGATATCGGTTTTGCCGAAAGCTATATCGCTGGGCACTGGAGCACCACGCATCTGGCGGGTCTGATCGAACTGATTGCGCGCAACCGCGCGCAGCTTGAATCCATCGTTTATGGTACGTGGTGGGGTAATCTGCTGTATCGGATCAAACATCTGCTTAACCGGAACTCGCGCTCTGGCAGCAAAAAAAATATCCACGCGCATTACGATATCGGTAATGATTTTTACCGGCTGTGGCTCGACCCATCCATGACGTATTCCAGCGCGTTATTTTCAGGAGATCAGGTAGAGAATCTGCATGATGCGCAACTAACCAAATACCGTCGGATCTTGCAACAACTGGCGCTACCGCAACAAGCCAAAGTGTTGGAAATCGGCTGCGGCTGGGGTGGCTTTGCAGAGATGGCGGCACGTGATTTCAAGGCGCATGTGACTGGTCTGACATTATCGACAGAGCAATTGCATTTTGCCCAGGAGCGATTACACAATGCTGGCTTGCACACGCATAGCGAATTACAGATACAGGATTACCGCGATGCCCATGGCGATTACGATGCCATCGCCTCGATAGAAATGTTTGAGGCTGTTGGCGAGCAATACTGGCCCAGCTATTTCGAGTGCATTCAGCGTAATCTCAAATCCGGTGGTCGTGCCTGCGTACAAAGTATCGTCATTGCAGATGAGCTGTTTGACCGCTATCGCAAAGGCACTGACTTCATACAGCAATATATTTTCCCGGGTGGCATGTTGCCGTCGATAGAAAAATTCCATCAACTGGCAGCACAACATGGCCTGCGCGTCGTCGACACATTCACGTTCGGTCTGGATTATGCCCGTACTCTGCTGGAGTGGCGTAAGACCTTCATGGAGAAACTACCGGAAGTCAAAGCACAGGGTTTTGACGACCAGTTTCTGCGGACATGGGAGTTTTATCTGGCTTATTGTGAAGCGGGATTCCGCGCAGGAAACATCGACGTCGCACAATTCACGCTGGTCAAACCATGACGCGCTTCGCCCGCATCATACATATCAAGCACAGGAATTTTCTACTGTGTCTGCTGTGGCTGCTCTGTGCTCCACAAGTATTCGCGCAAACCAGCATCAGTACAGTGCCACCGCATATCAGGGATGAAGTTCCACAAGCCAGTATGCAAGGGACAGGAAGTTTCCGCTGGTATGGTTTGCACATCTATGATGCGGCATTGTGGAGCGCAAACTCGGGAATGAGCGCGGATATTGACCTGCGCCAGCGTTTTGCGCTCGACCTGCGTTATGCGCGTCATCTGCTGGGCAGCAAAATTGCCGATGCCAGTATGGATGAAATTCAGCACTTAGGCATGGGAAGCAGAGAACAACGGGAACGCTGGTTGCAACAGATGAAAGGACTGTTCCCGGACGTAAAAGAAGGCACGCATATCACCGGCATTTATGTACCCAATGAAGCAGCGCGTTTTTATCTGAATGGAAAATGGCTCGGCGACATCCGGGATGCAGAATTTGCCAAAGCATTCTTTTCTATCTGGCTGGACAAAAAAACATCCGCACCAGCCCTTCGTCAACAATTACTCTCGATTACGCCATAACATTCCGCGGCAATCGTCTCCAGAAAGGCTATGCCATGAATATCCCAACCGCGCTGCGACGCTTGCCCCTGATAGCGTTGTGTCTGTTACTAGCCTCCTGTGCCAGCCAGTACGAGCCTGCACTGTACGCCAAAGAAAAACCTGCGCTGGAACTGCCGCATTATTTCAATGGCACAGTCAATGCCTGGGGCATGTTTCAGGATCGCTCCGGCAAAATTCTGAAGCGATTTACCGTCGTCATGCAATGCCATTGGGAAGGAGATACCGGCACGCTCGATGAAGACTTCAGTTATGCCGATGGGACAAAACAAAAACGTGTCTGGACATTAAAACGAATCGCCCCCGATCGCTACATCGGTACTGCGCCCGATGTAGTTGGCGAAGCGCAGGGCATCGTGTCCGGCAATACCCTGCACTGGAATTATGTGCTGGCGCTGCCTGTCGATGGAAGTATCTATCATGTTGATTTCGACGATGTGATGGTGTTGATGGACGATCACATCATGCTCAATCGCGCCATCATGCGCAAATTCGGCGTGGAACTTGGCAGCGTCACGCTGTCATTTACCAAACCAGCAGGGACAGAAAAATGAATCCCCCCATCACGGAGTGGCGTGGAAAACGCGTTTGGATTATCGGCGCGTCCAGCGGCATCGGTGCAGAAACTGCCTGTTTGCTGTTGAAACAAGGTGCGCATGTGGCATTATCAGCCAGGAATCGTCAACATCTGGAGGCAATCGCATCTGGTTTCCCGCAGGCGATTGTCTCTACGCTGGATATTACCGACCATCGCAGCGTACTCGACAGCCATCAACACATCATGGCGCAGTGGAAGCTCATTGATCTGGTGCTGGTCGTGGCTGGTGGATATAACGAAATGCGTGCTGACCAATTCGATCTGCAAGCGGCTAATCGTTTGCTGGATCTGAATCTTCGTGGCGTCTATCATTGTCTGGATGCGGTACTGCCCATGCTCTTGAAACAAGGAAGCGGCGGCATCGGTATCGTTGGTTCTGTCGCTGGTTTGTCCGGTCTGCCAAAAGCCCTGGTCTACGGCCCGACAAAAGCGGCGGTAATCAATTTATGCGAAGCGCTGTATATTGATCTGCGTCCCAAAAATATCGCTGTCTATATGATCAATCCCGGCTTTGTCGAAACGCCGATGACAGCAGGAAATGATTTTACTATGCCAGCGCTGATGACGGCACCAGCGGCGGCAAAGGCGCTGGTTGAGGGTGTGGAAAATGGTGATTTTCATATTCATTTCCCGAAACGTTTTACCAACTGGCTCAGGCTGGCAAGATTACTGCCTTATCGCAGTTACTTCTATCTGATTCATAAAGTCACAGGTTTATAGACTATGTTATCCACCACCCATCGTCACGACATCGATCCCCCAATCAATCATGAAGCCAGTCTGCAACAGTTAATTATATTTTTCGAAACGCTATCACCGGCAACCTGTGCCGATCTGGGGACAATTTATACTGAAGACGCCTACTTTAAAGACCCCTTCAATGAAATACAGGGGATTACAGCAATCAGTCATCTCTTTGAACATATGTTTGTACAGGTGGATAACCCGCGTTTTGAAGTGAAATCCACGGTACTGCAAGGCGAGCAGGCATTTTTGTGTTGGGATTTTTTATTCAACATGAAACGCTTTAACACAACATCCCAATGCATACACGGTGCGACCCATATCCGTTTTGCGGAGGATGGTCGCGTCTGTCTGCATCGTGACTATTGGGATGCAGCGGAGGAGCTGTACGAGAAACTACCCGTACTGGGTAGTTTCATGCGTTTTCTGAAACGTGCTGCCAGACAGTAATTTTTATGCTTTTTGATCGGCTTTATAGGCAGGTAAATACTGTGCCAGTCTGGCGCCCATTTCCTGCCCGAGTGCCTGCAAGCCACTCATCGGTCTGACCATGACTTCAAAATCCCGTATCTTACCAGCATCGTCAAAAGCAATCATGTCAATCCCCTTAAGCTGCTTGTCGCCAACCCGGGCACTGAACTCAAGCACCACATTGAGCCCGTCGTCAGACACAAATTCGCGGTGATACCTAAAATCCTGAAATACCTGTATCACCGTACCCAGTATCAACACTACAGCCTGAGAACTGGCGTACGGTTGATGTGCCATCGGTGAGCGAAATACGGCCTCGGGATGTACGATCTCAGCCAACCCATTGAGATCACGGGTAGCAATCATCTGATGCCAGCGTTGTAAAGATGCCGCTGCTTGTGGGTGCAGTTGATTCATGAATGTCTCCTCTCTTTTTTATCAGATCGTTGCTGCCAGGCGTGTGCCCTGATTAATCGCCCGTTTTGCATCCAGTTCCGCAGCAACATCAGCGCCACCGATCAGATGCACGGTCTTTCCTGCCGCTTCCAAAGCGGTCTGCAGATCGCGACGCGGTACCTGACCTGCACATAGAATCACGTTATCGACTGGCAGTGTTTTTTGCTGACCATCGATCGTCACATGCAAGCCCGCATCATCAATCTTGTTGTAAGTGACACCGGCAAACATATGCACGCCGCGGTTCTTCAGCCCGGTACGATGTATCCAGCCTGTGGTTTTACCCAGTCCGTCACCCACTTTAGAGACCTTACGCTGTAACAGGAAAATTTGTCGTGCCGGCTTTTCAATATCTGCTTCTGCCAAACCGCCGACAGTCTGATAGCTGGTATCCACACCCCATTCGGCAAAGAATTTTTTCGGATCCAGACTAGGGCTGGTGCCGCTATGACTCAGGTATTCCGCCACGTCAAAACCGATGCCACCGGCGCCGATAATTGCCACGCTCTTACCAACTGCTTTCTTGTCCCGCAGCACGTCGAGGTAACTCAATACTTTTGGATGAGTCACGCCTTCAATTTCCGGCGTCCGTGGTGTGATGCCCGTTGCCAGCACGATCTCATCAAAGGAACTCAATTCATCAGCCGTCACCAGCGTGTTCAGACGAAGTTTGACGCCCGTCAGCGTGATCTGCTTCGCAAAGTAACGCAGGGTTTCATAAAACTCTTCTTTGCCCGGCACTTGTTTCGCAATATTGAATTGACCACCGATCTCGGCTCCCGCATCAAATAAAGTGACGTCATGCCCGCGACTGGCGGCGGTCGTCGCAAAACTCAGACCGGCTGGCCCGGCACCAACAACAGCGATACGCTTGACCTTGTCCAGCTTTGCATTAACCAACTCTGTCTCATGACACGCACGCGGATTCACCAGACAGGACGTAATCTTGCCGCCGAAAGTATGATCCAGACAAGCCTGATTACAACCAATGCAGGTGTTAATCTCATCTGCCTTGCCTTGTTCTGCCTTGCGCATGAACAACGGGTCGGCCAATAAAGGACGCGCCATCGACACCATGTCGCAGAAATCATCCGCCAGCAATTGTTCGGCCACATCCGGGGTATTGATACGGTTCGTCGCGACCAACGGGATACTCACATGGCCTTTCAGTTTCTGTGTCACCCAGGCATAGGCCGCACGCGGCACTTTGGTCGCGATCGTTGGGATACGTGCTTCATGCCAGCCTATGCCGGTATTAATGATGGTCGCACCGGCTACTTCAATCGCTTTGGCAAGTTGAATGACTTCCTCCAGTGTGGAGCCGCCTTCGACCAGATCGAGCATGGACAGGCGATAGATGATGATGAAATTCGTGCCGACTTTTTCGCGAATACGACGCACGATTTCGACCGGAAAACGGATGCGGTTTTCATACGCGCCACCCCATTCGTCATCACGCTGGTTCGTGCGGGCAGCGATGAATTCATTGATCAGATAGCCTTCCGAACCCATCACCTCGACGCCGTCATAACCTGCAGATTGCGCCAGACCGGCACAGCGGACGAAGTCATCTATCGTCTGCGCGACTTCCTCGGTCGTCAGCGCATGTGGCGTGAACGGGTTAATCGGCGCTTTGATCGCGCTTGGCGCAACCAGCGTTGGCTGATACGAATAACGTCCGAAATGCAGAATCTGCATCGCGATCTTGCCGCCTTCACGATGCACAGCATCCGTCACGATGCGGTGATGCGCCGCTTCTCCTTCGGTCGTCAGCATCGCGCCGCCATGCATGGGGCGCGCGCGCTCATTCGGCGCGATACCACCAGTCACGATCAGCGCAACGCCACCACGCGCACGTTCTGCATAGAAGGCCGCCATGCGTTCAAAACCATTGTCCACCTCTTCCAGACCAACGTGCATGGAACCCATTAACAGGCGATTTGGCAAAGTGGTAAAACCCAGATCAAGCGGTTGCGTCAAATGCGGATAAAAAGACATGGTGGCTTCCTTTTTAAGACAATCAGTAAAGAATCGGCGGTGCTGCAGACATGAATCAAGCTTAAGTCGGTGTTGAATCGATACTCAATCAGGATTTAATATGCAACTGAGTGCATAAGAGAATAACCAACTTTATTTGTTTATGCAACCAGTTGCATATAAAATACAAAACTCTGGAATATTTCTTCTACATTATGTCTTTGCCCCACGCACTACTGACTTCCATCGCTGAAAAGCCGAGCTCCGGCTATGAGCTGGCAAGAAGGTTTGATAAATCGATAGGCTATTTCTGGCATGCCACGCATCAGCAGATCTACCGCGAACTGGCACGTATGGAAGAACACGGTTGGGTTGCCTCTGCCGAAGTCGAAGGTGGGCGAGCCGGTAAAAAGCAATTTCATGTTCTTGCCGCGGGAAAAGAAGAATTACGTCGCTGGGTCAAGTTAAGCAGCCCGCCCATGCGATTGCGAGATGAAATGATGGTGAAATTACGTGCTGATGCCGCAATCGGTCCTATCGGCTTGCTGGAAGAGTTCGAACGCCGTCTGGTCTTACATGAAGAGGAGTTACACAATTACCGCCTGATCGAAGAACGGGATTTTAATCAACCTGATCTGTCACGAGAGTCGCATTTGCATTATCTGATTCTGAAAGCCGGAATCGCATTCGAAGAAAGCCGGGTGCAATGGACGAAAGAAATTCTGGCATTTTTGCGCAAAGATGAGGCATAAGAATCGCGCTTAATACGTTGGCGTGGTGATATGGCGAAATGTAGCGGGATCTGGAGGGATGTAGCGGAAGATAACGCTGTGTTACCTCCCGCGCCGACATCTGTATTTGTGCAACCTCGGTGTTGATACGACTTCCGTGTCAGGTATTTTTTGCTGCTGGTTTTTTCACGGGCACTGGTTTGGACGTCTTGTCCGCATTGTTCTGTGTAACAGCCGCTGATTTCGTCGTTGCTTTGGCCATTGATTTTGTTACAGATTTTCCGGTTGATTTTGTCGATGCCGAAGGACTCTTCGCCGCAGGCTTACGTGCTGCCGGACGACGAGGCTTTGCTGACGTTGCTGGCGTTACGGGAGCGACAGGAGCAGCGGGTGTATCCGTGTTTGTGCTGCCAGGCATTGGCGGCATTTTGGGTAACATGTCGCTTTCCATCGCCTTGCTGACCGCCTGTTTAAACTGATCCTGCAACAAGCCCCACCACATCGTCGGATTCGCAAAGGGTGTTTCTGTCTCTGCTTTAGCTGTTGTGGCTTGTGGCTTTTCAGCTGCTGGCTCTGGCTCGACGACTGGTTCGATGACCGGCTCAGGCTCGGCGATATTCTGCGTTGGCGCAGATGCCTTGGTACTACCCGATGGCATAGGCCAGTCGGAATTAGAAGCGAAGGGGAATGATCCGGAGGCCGTGCTGGCAGAAGAAAAAGGTGATGCATTGCTTTCCGACACACTGGAAGCCTGTTGTACATGCTGCGCAAAACTCTCACCAAGCGACTTCAGGGTAGCAATCGTGGCTCGCTGAACTTCAAGCGCCTGTATCGTACCGCGCAACATGTTCATATTCACATTCAGCCAGGACTCCACTGTTTTTAAATCCTGAATTTTTTTATCCAGTTCATCAATCGACATTGGCGGCGCCACCATCCCCGGAACCTGCATATTGCCCCACAGATTTTTGACAAAAGACAGCGTGTCGCCCATGGCACTCATACCGGGAATGTCTGAACTGGCAAACGGATTATTCATGAATATTGCTCCTAAAATGACCGCATTACGTATATCGTTAGTGTCGCATAGCGTGATTGATGCCGTTATTGATTGGTGCTGTTATTAACGCCATCAATCCGCTATGTCATATTGCCGAGGCTGATCCGAACCATGTAAATCAGATGAAGACCGTGACATCATCATCAACACTCAGCGTCAGTATTCTCTAATCATCTTGCATGAGGTCGGCAATGCCGTCAATCGGGATTCAGTATAACGCTCTGTTTTAAAGCCATAACCACTTCCCTCATTATCGAAGCGGATGCCGCCATCACTTTTTTTCTGCATAACTGACACGTACAAAGGCTGCAATAACTGATGATCTTCGGCACGCATCCGTGCCTGATAAAAGCCATTATCGTAACTCGCCGTTTCCAGCGATCTGGCGACAGCGGCAGCCTGAGTAGTTCTGGCCTTTTCTATGGCGCTGACCAGCATGTCGAGCATGACGTATAAACGCAGATGTGCATAATCATCTTTACTATCGGGATAACGCTGGCGAAAGCGTTGATAAAACGCATCGCTTTCTTTGCCTCCGACATTCGGATGCCATTCAGCCACCGCCCTGACTCGACCAACACCCGCATCTCCAATCGCCGCCGGGGCGCCCAGCGCATTCGCATAAAAAGTATAAAACTTGATATTCATCCCCGCGTCCCGGGTCGCTTTGATCAGTAAAGTCAGATCATTTCCCCAGTTTCCTGTAATAACAGCATCCGCACCACTGGCTTTGATTTTCGCTGCATACGGTGCAAAGTCTTTGATTTTCCCGATCGGATGTAAATCCTCTCCGGCAATCTGAATATCGGGTCGTTTATTGGCCAGCATGGTACGGGCAGATTTCACCACTTGCCGGCCAAAGCTGTAATCCTGGCCAATCAGATAGATTTTTTTTGCCTGTGTGTCGCCTTGAATCACCTCAGTCAATGCATTCATGCGCATATCTGAACTGGCATCAAAACGAAAATGCCAGGGACTGCATTTTTCATTGGTCAGCGCAGGATCAACCGCTGAATAGTTCAGAAACAGCACACGATTATCTGGCATCCGCTGATTATGCTTATTGATTGCTTCTGTCAGCGCCAGCGCTACCGCAGAACTGTTCCCCTGTAACACAAAGGGGATATGCTGATCCGTGACATGCCTGAACTCCGTCAAGGCATCTTCCACGTTTTGCTTATTATCAAAAGTAGTCAGTGCAAGCAAATGGCGTCCGTCAGGAAGTTTGACTCCACCACGGGCATTAATCATCTCAATCGCAAGCTGAAGATTACGCTGCACTGCCTCGCCCGCATTCGTAAACGATCCACTGAGCCCCTCTATCATGGCAAGACGAATCGGCGGCAATGTGCTGGCGACTGCAGCCTGTGCTATTCCATGTGCGATCAGCAACGCAGTAGCGAGCAAGAGAGGCGTTCGGGAACGGAATAAGAGCAGTTTGCGCTGGATGGTATTTAGCATATGTTCATTTGTGAAGGTGATCAGGTGTCGACGTGAAGACATCTGGGCGTGAATAAGCTGGTATTGGGCTCGCACAAAAAAGAGCCATCACACCGCTGGAGCGGCTTTACGTCAGTCCTGACGAATCTATTTTACTCTGGAGTGGCATATATCAGTCATCCTCAGAAGGGGTAACAACGTTTACACTATGGTGATGAGCAAGTATTTTATTCAACGCATCCCCGGCATTTCAGTCCGTCGCCAGATTATTTTCACTGGCTCAGCGGTGTTATTGCATATCTTGGTTTTGTATTATCTGAATCATTCAAACGACAATAGTGCGGTAGCACCCAATACCCCAACTACAGCGGTCACGCCAAGTACCGTCAATATTCGTCTGCAAAGTACATCAGCACACATCACGGAATCTGCTCCTGTCACGCGAACAATACCAAAGAGGATCAGCACAATACACTCAGACAGCACGTCGCCACAAAAAAATAAGCAACCGGAAGCGGACCATTCATCACTAACGCCAGAATCGATACCAGCAGTATCAGCGGCACAATCGTCAGCATCACAATATGTGCAGGACCCACAGGGAACCAGTAGTGACGATCAGTCGCCGCTAACCGGCACAACGAATAGCAATCCGGAATCGCCTGCGACAACTGCCATCACTCCGACGCCGGACAATGCGGCAGATACGCGGATTCAGGCCAATAGCGACATACAAAACGCTGATACCAAGACCACTGATATCGCCAGCCTTTCGATTGCACCACCGCCATCCGGCATCATCAAAATGAAACTGATCCGTACCGAACCGCAGCACAATCCAATATATGGTGTCGGTGAAATAAGCTGGAAGGTGGAAAATGGAAAATATCAACTACGGATTCAGGCTGCGCTGGATCTGTTGTTAACAACGTTACATCTGTATCAGCTTGATAGCGAAGGCACACTGGAGCGTTTTGGCATCACGCCCCGGATCAGCACAGAGACACGTCGGGGGCGCAGTGCTACAGCGACCCATTTTGATCCACTGGCAGGTAACATCAGTTTTTCTTCCTCCAATAAAGCCATCAAAATGAGCGACGGTGCGCAAGATAAAGCCAGCGTGTTTATGCAACTGGCGGGGATAGGTCAGGCAGCGCCATCACAATTTATTGAAGGACGAAACATCACCGTACAAGTCGCAGAAGACCGCGACGCGACTGTGTTTCAGTTCAAGGTACTTGGTCAGGAAGAGATCGATACCAAACTGGGAAAACTGACTACCTGGCATCTGATACGACCGCCGCGTCCTGGTTCATATAATTCAACGCTTGATCTCTGGCTGGCGCCTGCATATGCATGGTATCCGGTACAAATCCGCAATACCGAATCGAATGGCGCCATCACCACACAGACTGCCACCCACATTCAATACACTCAATAACGGAAATACCATGTCACGTCTTTTGCATCTGAGTACGTCAATACTGATCAGCGGCGCTGTACTGTGTAGTGTTGCTGCACTCGCAGATATTTTGCCAAGTCATTACACGCCAGTCAAAACCAGCTTTAATCTTCCGCCAGCGGCAGAGCTACAATACAGCATCCATGCTAAACAGAGCGGCATTCCACTGAGTGGCTCGGCGCTGGTGAAATGGCAGCTCAATGACGGAAAAAAATACAGCATCATCACAGAAACCCGCGCCATCCTGTTAGGAAAAATTCTGGATGCCAGCAGTCAGGGGCACATCGATGAATATGGACTGGCGCCTGAAAAATTTATCGAAAAACGTTTAGGAAAACCTGCCAGCACAACCAGTTTTGATTACGACAGTAAAACCCTGCGTTTCAGTACAGCGAACGATACTTACCAGCTTAAAGGCGGTGAACAAGACCGCACCAGTGCCACCTGGCAATTAGTTGCACAAGCCCGGGCGGCGGTTGATAAATTCAAACCGGGTAGCGAATGGAAAATGTTTGTTGCCGGGCGTCGAGACGCCGACCCCTGGACATTTAAAGTCATAGGAAATGCCAACACCACTACTGCTATTGGCGATATACCTACGATACACATCAGCAAAGCACCACCACCAGATTCTAAAGACCAGCAACTCGATATCTGGCTTGCACCTTCACTGGAATGGTATCCGGCGCGTCTGAAGTTCAGCGATGCTGATGGTGATTTTGTCGATCAAGTGCTGGAGAGCGTAAAGAAGTAATGCCGTCTTTATACTAAGAAACGTTTAACTCATGCTTTCGTTGTCGCTGACACCAGATGTGCTGCCGCAAAAGCCATGATCACTTCGCGTACGATTTTACGTTGAGGTGGAGGCAAATTGAGGAAAGCTTCGAAAGTCTCGCGTTCATGATAAGAAATTGCTTCTGTCCAGCCCGCTTTTTCTTGTTTGATTTTTTGCTTAATTTCCAAACCAAAAGTTAAATCTTCAGGTGGTACTTTCAGCCACTTAGCAAGCGTAATAATTTTTTCGTATGGCGGAATTGAAGTGCCTATAAGCCACTTACGCACACCATGCAGGGTCATCGGTTGGCCATAGTGCCGTAAATTAAACTCCCTTTCCAGCACAGCAGGCTCAGCGGCATAGCCCTGAGCTTTCATCGCTTCTGCGAGTCTTGCGGCAAATTGAACTTTTTTGTTATCCATCCAGTTACGTTACTGGTTACAAATATTATCTACGTAACTAAACATATAGTTACGTAGTGTATTAGACTATTAGTTACGTTAATTTTTATGCCAATACAATGTCAAAAAGCCTGCTGGAACAACTACCTGAAATCGTCGCCAAGGGGCGACAAGAAGCTGAACGTATCTTAGAAAGTCTGGAAAGCCGCCACCGCGTCGCACTGCAAACCCGTGAATGGGTATTGCCCGCCAAAGACAGCGCCAGCAACGATTGGATCAACACCAACCAGCGTCAGGATGCCGTTGCAGGCTTAAACAACGTTACTTCTGAAGTATTTTCACCAGTACAGTCACTGAGCGACGAGCCTGTATCAGCTGCAGCATGGACGAATCGCCTGATCTACGGCGACAACTTGCTGGCAATGGCAGCTTTATTAGCAGGCGATGAACAAACGCCTTCGCTGCGCGGCAAGGTTAACCTGATTTACATCGACCCACCGTTTGATTCCAAAGCCGATTACCGTACCAAGGTTGTGTTGCCCGGCGTAGAGCTGGAACAAAAGCCGACTGTGATTGAGCAGTTTGCTTATTCGGATACCTGGAGTGATGGTACTGCGTCTTATTTGGCGATGATCACGCCGAGATTGATTTTAATGCGGGAATTATTGAGTGATAGCGGCTCGATTTATGTGCATCTGGATTGGCATGTTGGGCATTATGTGAAGATTGTTTTGGATGAGATATTTGGCCGAGATAATTTCATTAACGAAATTGTTTGGAAACGAAGTACCGCAAAAAATGATGCTAAGCAAGGGGCAAAATTTTTTGGCAGAATTCACGATACTTTGCATTTGTACTCGAAACATAAAGAATCTTTTTATTTTCAAACTGTCTATCAAAATTATTCAGAAGAATATCTAGCAACCGCATACAACAAAATTGATAGTAAAAATGGAAAACGATATAAAACAACAGACCTATCGGCAGCAAAAGGAGGTGGTGATACATCTTATTTATGGAATGGGTTTCCACCACCTTCAGGACGATACTGGGCATTTTCTATCGCAAATATGGAGAAGTTTGAGGCAGAAAATAAACTTTACTATTCAGAATCTGGTAGGCCATATTTAAAACAGTATCTGGACGAAATGCCTGGGTTAAGCCCAGTAGATTTATGGGATGAGTTTCCAGGCGTGACAATCAAGTCAGAACGTTTGGATTATGCGACTCAAAAACCAGAAAAACTGCTAGAACGTATCATTCAAGCTTCTTGCCCAAATAATGGGTTGGTTGCTGACTTCAATGGCGGCTCCGGCACCACGGCCGCAGTAGCGGAAAAACTAGGTCGCCGCTGGATCACCACCGATCTAGGCAAACCCGCTTGCATGATCATGCGCAAACGTTTGATCGACCAAAACGCCAAACCATTTCTCTACCAAGCCATCGGCGATTATCAAGTCGAAGCAGCAAAAGCCTCACTTGGAAAAAATTTCCGCATCGGTGATCTCTCGCAAATCGTGCTCTCCTTATATGGCGCACCTCCCTTGTCACCAGAAGACAATCCCAACCGTAATCTGGGTAAGATCATCGCCGGCGCAAACAAGACTTTGGTACTCGCCGATTCACCCAACAAACTGACTGGTGCAGCCACACTGAAAAAAGCCATCGCCCAGCGCGATAGCTTGATGGGTGGCTGGGATAAGGTCGTGGTACTCGGCTGGAATTTTGAGCCATCTATCGGTGAAACTATTTCTGCGTTAAACGATAGCCGCTTGGAAGTGCTGGTGATCCCGCCTGATTTACTCGACAGGCTCAAGAAAAAAGGTAGTGCAGAAAAATTGCGTGGGCAAGTGCGCTTTGCATCGCTGCAATATCTGACGATCAAGCCAGTCGAACGAATAATGACGCAAGAGGGTGAGCAACTGACGATCACATTAGACAATTACATTTTACTGTCACCAGAAGCGATTAATCTGGATGACACCAACCGAATCAAACTGCATGCGGTGATGAATAAAGAGCCGTTAGCGCTGATTGAATACTGGGCAGTTGATCCTGATTATGATGGTCAGGTATTCCGCTCGGTATGGCAGGATTATCGCGGCAATACCGATAACGACAGTGATCCGCTGCGCGTCATCACGAAGGCAAGCTTAAACTTGCCAGTCAAAGCAGGGTCGCGTCGCGTATGTGTCCGGGTAGTGGATGTGTTTGGCTTTGAGGCCGAAGTGATTGCGAATGTGGAGGCGATATGAGCTCAACTTCCACTATGACTGATCCACAATTGCAACTTGCCGCTGGCTTGACCGAAAAAACCACTCAACTATGCATAGGACTCGAAAGCGGTGTTGCTGATATTTTTGAATTGGTTACACCTACCACTGCCGAATTATTGCACTGGTGGTTTAGCGATGATGCCTGCGCTACGCGTCGTTTTAATTTTCACTCGGGTCAACGACAAGCGATCTTAAATACCATCGTTGCGCATGAAGTGTTGAAATCCCCCAATCTGCTGGATTTATACAAACAAGCTGCACCAGACGCTCTGTTGACAGGTTCGCGTATGGGTGAGGTCGCGCAGGCTAAGCATGCGCATCCTAAATATTGCCTGAAGATGGCAACGGGTACGGGCAAAACCTGGGTGCTACAAGCCTTGCTGATCTGGCAGATGCTGAATAAATCTGCCGCCACTGCCGAAGATTTGGATGACCCGCGCTTCACGCGCCAGTTCTTAATCGTGGCACCGGGTTTGATTGTGTATGAGCGTTTGCTCGATGCCTTCTGCGGAAAACTACGCAATGGTATGCGTGATTTTTCAACATCCGATGTGGCGCAATGTGCCGAATTGTTTATTCCAGAAATCTATCGCGATCAAGTCTTTGGCTTTGTGCGCGGCAATGTGTGCGACAAAGAAAACATCGGCTTAAAAGCCACAGGCAATGGCATGATAGCCATTACCAACTGGCATTTACTGAGCGAAGTGGATGAACTGGAAGAAGAACAAGAGTTGGATGTCCCCGGCTTGATGTTAAAGCCGCAACGGGTGATTGATGCTTTGTTACCTGTCATGCCAGGAAAATCCACCGGAAATAGTTTAGACGTATTGGATCGCCGCTATGCACGCGGCGGCGTACTGGATTTTTTGATTGGCTTGCCAGATTTGATGGTATTTAACGATGAGGCACATCATATCCATGAAGTAAAAAAAGAAGGTGATGTATCTGAAGTTGAATGGCAAAAAAGTTTGTCGCGAATTGCATTTTCTAAGGGACGACGCTTTGTGCAAATGGATTTTTCTGCCACACCGTATAACGATGTCGGTAGCGGAAAAACCAAGAAAAAAGTGTACTTCCCGCACATCATTGTGGACTTTGATTTGAAGAGTGCCATGCGTGCCGGATTAGTGAAATCATTAGTTCTCGACCGACGCAAAGAAATCGGTGCCTTGCCTCTGGAATTTAAAGCCGAGCGCGATGACGATGGTAATCCGACTTTAGGTCAAGGCCAGCGCGTCATGCTGCGAGCTGGTCTGCAAAAACTGCGCAAGCTTGAAGCCGATTTTGCAGCGATAGATCCTTCACGTCACCCGAAGATGTTGGTGGTGTGTGAAGATACGACTGTATCGCCGTTGGTTGCGCAATTCTTGCAAGATGAAGGCTTGAATGCAGATGAGGTGATGTCTATTGATTCTGGCAAAAAAGAAGAATTAAAACCAGCAGAATGGAACATCGTGCGAGAGCGCTTATTTGATGTCGATAAACATGCGACGCCGCGCGTGATCGTTAGCGTACTGATGTTGCGTGAAGGTTTTGACGTGAATAATATCTGCGTGATCGTGCCTTTACGCTCGTCGCAAGCGCAGATTTTGTTGGAGCAAACCATAGGGCGCGGTTTGCGCTTGATGTGGCGCGATGAAGAATATAGCGATCTGAAACGCGAGAACCGCGAGCGCATCAACCAAGGAAAAGAGCCAGGTAGTTTGATAGACATCTTGTCGATTATTGAGCATCCGGCATTTCAGTCTTTTTATGATGAATTGATGGCTGCTGGTTTGGTTAGTGAAACAAGCGAAGACAGCGATAACACCAGTAGCACTGGCGATTTGATCGCAGCGAATTTGCGTGATGGCTACCAGGAATTTGATTTCGCCTTACCCTTCATTCTGCATGAAGCCGATGAGCAAATGGAGCATCATGCAGTGGATATCACTACATTGCCACCATTTGGTGCAATGAGCCGTGAAGCTTTACAAGGTTTGCTAGGTAAGGGAGATACCTTTGTTTCGCAGGATTTACAAAGCAGTACCTTATTTGGCGATTATCGTGTTGATGGCGCAGTGATGAATGTCTCTGGCTACAACGATTTTTTATCACGTATTACACGTCGTATTGCACAAGCATTATCGCAACCGCTGCCGAAGGGGAATAAAATTGCTTATCATCTGGCCAGCCCTTACTTGCAGACCAATACTGCTGCATTAACAGGTTGGTTAGAGAACTATATTCGCCATCAATTATTTAACGAATCATTTGATCCGATGGCAGATGAAAATTGGCGTGTCTTGTTGTTGCAACCTCTGGTTGACCACATCACCAAAGTATTTGCGATGGCTTTGGTAGATGCTGAACATAAGGAAATGTTAGGATCAACCGAGGTTAAACATCGGCATTTATCTGAGGTAGAAAAATTGATGATGCGTGAAAGTAATTCTGTCACGGTCAACAAATGTATTTACGAACGTCTGCCTTTTCCTGCAAAAAATGGCGGTCTGGAACGCGCCTTCATTAGCTGGGCGCAAGCCGATGCCAGCATTACGGCATTTTGTAAAATCAGCGAAACCCGTCACGAGTTTGCCCGCCTACGCTATGTGAAGGAAGATGGTATGCCGGCTTTTTATTCACCGGATTTTTTAGTACGCAGCGAACAGGCAATTTATCTGGTCGAAACCAAGGCACAGCAACAAGTAACGCATCCGAATGTGAAACGAAAGCTAAAAGCGGCATCTTCCTGGTGCAATCGTATCAATACGTTAGAGCCAGAAGAGCGCAGTAGCTTACTTTGGCATTATGTGCTGTTAGGTGAAGCAACGTTTTACGATTGGCATAGCAAAGGTGCGCGGCTGTCTGAATTGTTGGAGTTTTCTCGTTTAAGACCGACCGCTGATCAATCGTTGCAAGGTAAACTTGCATTAAATTAAAATCACCTACATTAAAAAAACCTGATGAAAAACATCAGGTTTTTTTACACCACACTCTGTTTGATCAGATAAAAATCATGCTGCCTGACGTTGTACCAGTTGCAGGTTATCGCCTTCGATCAGGATGCGACGTGGTTTGTAGGCCTCCGGAATTTCACGGACCAGTTCGATATTCAGCAAACCGTTATCCATCCGCGCACTAATGACTTTGACATGATCCGCCAGACGGAAACGATGTTCAAAATCACGTGCAGCGATGCCTCTGTGCAGGAAGTTACGTTGTGATTCTTCTTTCGTCTTACGACCGATGACTTTCAATGTATCGCGCTCACTTTCGATCTCAATTTCGCTACGATCAAAACCGGCGACCGCCATGGTGATGCAGTACTTATCTTCTGCAATCAATTCAATGTTGTAGGGTGGATAGCTCGGTGTAGATTCTGTACGTTGGGCATCGTCGAACAATTGCGCAAGACGGTCAAATCCAATCGCAGAGCGGTACAGTGGGGCAAAGTCAAATTGACGCATGATGATATCCTTTTCATTGAAGCGATATAAAAATAAAGAGTTGAAAGCATTTCAACCTGTTTTTTGCAGACCTCAGATTGAGCATCTGCTGATTCCAAGATAAGGTGAGGCGGATGCTTTTCAAGAGAAAATCGGTAAAAATTTTTATGCATCTACGTCGAAAAAAATACCCAAAGAATATAATGACGCTCTCTTGAAATTGATGTATTTCGTCATCAATTAAGGCAATTTTTTTGATAAAGGGCATCTCATGGCTAAGCTTTATTTCCGATATTCAGCGATGAATGCAGGTAAATCCACGGCACTGTTGCAGGTCGCACATAACTACGAGGAACAGGGCCAGCAAGTGCAGTTATATACGGCTGCGATTGATCATCGTTACGGTCTTGGGAAAGTTACTTCACGCCTTGGACCTCAGCGTGAGGCTGACATTTTTGATGGCACATATAATTTTCTGACCGAGGCGAAGCAGGTCAACTGCGTACTGGTAGATGAGGCGCAATTTCTTTCTGCAGTACAGGTGCAGCAGTTACATCAACTGGCACATGTACGTGGCGTACCGGTTATTTGTTACGGTTTACGCAGTGATTTTCTGGGTGAGCCTTTCGTCGGCTCCAGCTATTTGCTGACACTGGCGGACGATATTGAAGAATTAAAAAACATCTGCACGTGCGGCAAAAAAGCGACGATGAATATTCGTGTGGATGCCGATGGAAAACGCTTAAAAAGTGGTGCGCAAATTGACATCGGTGGCAACGAGCGTTATCACCATGTATGTGGTCGCTGCTTTTATGCTGACTGATACTGATACTGATACCGATCTTGGCCTTCATCCTTATCGGTGAAATGGTGTGGTCTGCAAATACATCACTGAAAAAGCCAAGTAACAATTCGCTACACTTTCGATGTCAACACAATGTATCCGGACTGCGTTTTAGACATACGTAGAAATTGTCTGCGCTAAATAAATAAAGACAGGATACATACCATGAACAAGCTGATCGCCACTCTCGTTGCTGCTACCTTTGCTATGGGTACAGCGTTCGCTCAAACTGGAGCACCGTCTGCAAAACCGTTAGCAGCAGTAGCGCCGGTCGCAGCCTCTGCAGCAGCAAGTACTGCAGCGACGACTGCAGTTGCCACACCTGCAGCAAGTGCAAAAGCCCATGCTGACCATGCGGCAAAAGCTGCCAGCGCCGTCTCTGCATCTGCCACAGCAACACAGGATAGCGCAATGCCCATGAAACATGCCGGAGAAAAAATGGGCCATAAAATGGAACATCAATCCGAGCATAAGGGTGAACATAAAGCTGAACACATGGCTGAACATAAAGCGAAACATCAGATGAAACAAGGCAGTGAGCAAGCTGCATCTGCAAAAGAAGAAGTGAAAACAGCGACGCCTGCAGCACCCGCAAAATAATCCGTACCAGGCAGATAACATCTGCCTTACGATAGGCTGAGCTGCAAACAAGGACTGGATTTTCTCATTTTTTATTTTCTCTGTTTGAAAATAAAAATGATGTCATCCGGTCCTTTTTTTATGATCGATTTCCCTTACTATAAGGCCTTCAGGAATGCCGTCATATCTGCGATTTCCTGCGGAGTCAAACCTATTGCAAAGCGCTTGTCATAAAATTTCACAACATCAGTCAGGTCAACGATGGAGCCATTGTGAAAATACGGTGAGCGCGCTTCTATGCCACGCAGACTTGGCACTTTGAAGCGTCCTATATCACTCCACTTACCCGTTGTCATTGCCGCACCAGGATCTGTTGTCTGCACCACTTCTCCTGTCGTTTTATTTTTGAGTGTATATAAAGGCAGATCGGCGGTGCGTAATGCCACATCGGATACGCCCGTATTGAACAAACGCGGTATCGAATGTGATCCGACATTTGGTACGCTATGACAGCTGGTGCATGTGCCGCGCTGTAAAGGGACTCTGAGTTCATCATTGAAGCCATTGACGCGCACGATATTAAACGGCCGGTTATTGAACAATTGTTCACCACGTGCAATCGACGCCCTCGCTTGATCCTGCGCACTCGGCGCTGGCACTGCCACTCTTACCGGAATAGGTGGATTTGGAGGTGCAGGTCTATCCAGCCCACGCCAGGAAGCAAATAATGACATCACATTTCTATTGAAAGGCGCAGAGGTTTTGTAGTCTCCGTCTTGCACATCATTGATACCAAAATAATAGTCATTCTTTGATAACTCTTGCGGCCCACCTTTCGCACCCAGGTCATTCAGATTACCGGCATCTTTGCTGATCATTTGTGTGGTGAACAGGGTTTTCTCGAAATCAACAATGGATCGTTGCTCGTTGCTTGTCAGACCTTGTGCCGCTTGTGCGTGCCCTGTTACTGCACTGACAGATTGATGCAACAAATCGGTATCTATCGTAGCGAAGCAACGCAGTGGACGACTACCAGTAATACACACATTGGACTTTGCATCTGTGAATGTTTCGCGTCCGTCCCACATCACTGTGCTCAAAAACTTCAGATTGGTGGTCGGCATAGGTCGCCGGAATAAAGATAATTCCTTCGCTGTGGCGAAGCGATAAGGATCATCGATTTTATCGAGTGTAAATTCTGCCTCTGTCGGCACGCCTAATCCGACACGGATCAACCCTTTGCTCAATAACATGCTATACGCAAGACGTTTCTGATCAAGCGTCGTTGCGACAGCGACAGGAGAATTAGCGCCATCATTCAGGTTAAACAAAGGGTCATTACCATTCGTCACATTGAAGCGCTCTTGCACTAACGCCGGGCGCAGGCTCCAACCCTGAGTCTCCTGATGGCAGGTGGCGCAGCTGCGACCGTTGCCAAAAGGTTTAAAAAAGGGATTGCTTCTGTCAATACTGCCGGTCGTACTAAAAGTCAGCGCACTGCCTTCTTCGTTAGGTTGCAACACGGGAATAGTCACATCAGCAGATGCCGGCGCAGACGCGGGAGGCAACGGCTCTGCATCTGAAATCAATAAGCTGCTTCCCACAATAATCGGGGGAGCTGCCGGTGTGTTTATGGTTTTGTCTGCAACCATGTCGCTGCTACCTCCACAGGCACTCAATAGCAGTAAAGCAGCACATGACAAGCCATTATTCATCTTACTCACCTTGCCAAGCTTGCTGATCGTCGCAACGGTGCTGGTCGTAAAATCAGATTTTTTATATGATGCAAACATGAGAGCCTCCTGTGTCCGGTACTGGAATCTGCATCAGAGCAGTTCTGATGACGTTGCCAGAATGCATCACAATTATGGAGAAAGGATGGAGGAGCTTATTTTTTCTGTCATCATTTTTTGAATTCAGGGGACTGATGCAACATTGTCCCGGCAAAGCCAGACAAGCAATAGCATCTTCACAATGTCTCCATGATTGAAGTGTAATATCGCTGACATGATTGGCGTGAAGATCGCCGCTGAATTATTCTAACAAGGTATTCGCCGCTCATTTTTGACAGGAAAAACAACTATGCGACTGACCATCGCAAGCAAGATAGCGCTGGCGATCACCACTGTGGCCATGCTCAGTATCGGCACCATGGCCTGGATTACCAGTCAGAATTTAAAAAGCGGCTTTATCACCTATCTGAGCGAACTCGAGGCACAGGATCTGGAACGTCTGAGCAAACTACTCGCAGAAGATTATCGTCGTCATGGCAGCTTTGAACGGTTTCAACATAATCGTCGCCCGATGCGTGATCTGCTGGATCAGTTGCGGGAGCCACCACGCCCCGGGTCGGATCGTGATCAGCCACCTCCGCCGCCTATGCGTCCAAGACTACGCCAGGCCACGAATGGGTCTGAATATGAGCCAACACAAGAACACCCCCCTCCACCACCAGATGCGCCACCTGAACAACGACCGCCATTAGATCCGACTCGCTTTGGTCAGCGTATTTCGCTGATTGATCGTGATGGTCATGCACTGATAGGCCCCGCAGATGCACCGGGCGGCACCATCCGTCCTATCATGCTGGATCAACAGCAAATCGGCACTCTGCGACTGGCGCCTCTGCGGCAAATTTCCAATGCCAGTGGGATTGATTTTGTCAGCCTGCAAATTCGCCATACGCTATGGCTGGCAACGCTACTGATCGTCATCAGCATTATTTTTTCATTCTGGTTAGCGCGGCATCTGTTACGTCCGGTTGCGTCATTGCACAGAGTGACGGAACGCATTTCCCGTGGCCAGTTTCAGGCGCGAATAGTCAGTGTCCGGCAGGATGAACTGGGTGATCTCGCGCGACATATCAATGCGATGGCAATAACCTTGCAAGAAAACGAAGCTCAGCGCAGCAAAATGCTGGCCGATATCTCACACGAACTACGCACGCCACTGACCGTCATTCTGGGAGAAATTGAGGCTCTGCTAGACGGAATCAGAACCGCAACGCCAGCTGCACTGGAATCACTGCATGCGGAAGTGCTGCGTCTGAACAAACTGGTTGATGATATCCGCCAACTCACCCTCGCCGATAGTGGCGGTCTGCATTATCAGAGACAAACAATGGATATCGGCGAACTGCTGCGTGACATACTGCGACGCTATCAGGCACGGATTGAGGCTGCGGGATTGTCACTCAGGAGCCAGCTACCTGAAAGCTCACTGTTAATACATGGCGATGCCGGTAGATTGACACAGGTTATTTCTAATTTACTGGAAAACAGTATCCGCTATACCGACGCCGGAGGACGCATACACTGTGACGTCAGCACTAAAGGTAAATTCGTACAAATCAGTATCGAAGACAGTTTGCCCGGCGTGCCGCCTCATGCTCATGCGATGCTATTTGACCGGCTGTACAGAGTTGATCCTGCGCGCAGCCGCGAATGTGGTGGCAGTGGCTTGGGGCTTTCCATTTGTAAGGCGTTGGTGGAGGCGCATGATGGGAGAATTGATGCCATGTCATCTTCTTTGGGCGGCGTAAAAATTCAGATTCGTTTGCCATTGGTCTGACTATTTTGAGTATCATCAAATATCTGCCTTACTCAATGTCCGGAAAAAATAATGACCTCAGCACAGATTTTAATTATTGAAGACGATGTGAAGATTGCGGCATTGTTGAGCGATTATTTTATTGCCAGCGGCTATCAGGTTACACACCAAAGCACAGGTTGGAGTGGGCTGGAGGCCATCCGTAGCAATGCTCCCGATCTGGTATTGCTGGATTTGATGTTACCCGAACTTGATGGTATTGAAGTCTGCCGACAGACCAGATTATTCAGTCAGGTACCCATCATCATGCTGACTGCCAGAGTCGATGAAGTAGATCGTTTATTAGGGCTGGAGGTAGGTGCAGATGATTACGTCTGCAAACCTTTCAGTCCACGTGAAGTCGTCGCCAGAGCCAAGGTACATCTACGGCGTAGCGGTATGCTGAAAGCACCAGAAACATTGCCGCGCTGTCGTGTAGACAGGAACCAGATGTGTATTTTTCTCGATGGTATTGCATTGAATCTGACACCGGTCGAATTCCGTTTATTGGCAGAGCTGATCACCTGCCCAGAAAGAGTATTTTCACGACAACAGCTACTTGATTTTGCCCACGAAGATCAACGTGATGTGAACGACAGGACAGTGGATTCACATATCAAAAACATCCGGCGTAAGTTGCAGCAACAACTGCCGGATCAGGAATATCTGCATTCCGTATATGGTGTCGGTTATCGATTTGAAATGCCAAATATAGTGACTACAGTGACGAACGAAAGATCAAACGCTATGCACAAAGAAACACCTAAAACATCAGCAAGTGAGTGAGCCAACTCAGTTAGCCAACTGAATAAGATAACTGAGCAAGTCAACACACAGCCTTTTACTTTAGCGGCGCCGGATAAGCGACACCATAGCCTTGCGCATAATCAACGCCGATCGCTCTGAGTTTTTCAAGAATAGCGTCATTTTCTGCAAACTCTGCAATCGTCTTCATTCCCATCACATGACCAATATCATGTATGGCAGCAACCAGTGCTGCATCAATATGATCCCGTGCAATGTCTTTCACAAAGCAGCCATCTATTTTCAGATAATCGACCGGTAAATGCTTCAGATACGCAAATGAGGACATACCACTGCCAAAATCATCCAGTGCGAAATGACAACCTTTGTTTTTTAAGGCACCGATAAAAGCGCTGGCATTGAGTAAACTGGCAATCGCTGCCGTTTCCGTCACTTCAAAACAAATACTGTCAGGACGTACGCCGGAGGCCTGCATTTCAGTCATGATGAAACTTAGCGCTGTATCATCATTCATCGTTCCGCCCGAGAGATTAATCGAAAATAAAATACTTTTTCCGGGTGGCAGACTGGCAATGTAAGCGAATGCATTACGTATCACCCAGCGGTCTACCGCTGTCATTAATCCATAGCGTTCGGCGGCAGGAACAAAGGCCATCGGTGGAATAATTTTTCCATCTTCACCGACTAGTCTCAGTAAAATCTCAGCATGCTCATCGAATGACGATGCGCTACCCAGCGAAATAATTTTTTGCCCATATAGTACGAACCGGCTCTGTTCAATCGCGCTGAAAATCCGCGTATACCAATCCATTTCACCATGGCGTTTACTGAGCTCATGATCATCGGCCTGATAGACGTAAATCCGGTTACGGCCAAGGTCTTTTGCGGCATAGCATGCAGTATCTGCTGTGCTCATGATTTCAGTCGAGGTGACAAAATCAGCACCGAGACCACCGAAGCTGACCAAGCCTATACTAACGCTGATCGGGAAAGTTTTTTCGGTCCAGACGAAATGAAAATCCGCAATAATATTTCTGAGATTTTCTGCAATCTGTGTTGCCACATAAGGAGGACAGGATTCCAATAAAACACCAAACTCATCTCCACCAAGACGAGCCAAGGTATCATTGGCCCGCAATGCCAATCGCAATAAGCCAGAAATTTGCCGCAACAATTCATCACCAGCGCTATGGCCGCAAGTGTCATTCACAATTTTGAACTGATCCAGATCAAGATAGGCAAGTGCGTGCTGCTGCCCTAACTGTTGGGCATTTTGTATCGCCGCCTCCAGTCGCCTTTCAAAGTCACTACGGTTCACTAATCCAGTCAGAGAGTCATGGGTCGCCTGATAGGTCATTTCTTCAGCCAGACGACGCGCATCACTCACATCATGAAACACCAGAACCGCACCAATAATAAGGTCATTACGATCGCGCATCGGTGCAGCAGAATTTTCAATCGAATAGACACTACCCTGTTTACTGATCAAGGCGCTGTTATGGGCTAGTCCCGAAATTTCGCCAGTGCGCAATACCTGCTCAACAGGAGATAAGGCTGATTGCCGGGTTTCTTCATTGATCAGTACCAAAACTCTGGAAACGGGCTGGCCACAGGCTTCTGTCAGAGTCCAGCCTGTCATTTGTTCGGCCACTGGATTCAGATACGTAATATTACCCTGAAAATCGGTAGTAATGACACCATCACCGATCGAATTCAGTGTCACTTCCAATCGCTGTTTTTCTTCAAATAATTCACCTGCACGGATTTCCAGCTCACGCTTGGCCACCTCCATTACCGCATAGGCACGGGCCAACTGTTCTTCGCTATGTACCAGACGGGTTTCTACCTGATGGCGCTCCATCGCCATCTGTATCGTGGCATGTAATTCACGCTCAGAAAAAGGCTTGATCAGATAGCCATAGGGTTTGGTTGCCCTGGCACGTTCCAAGGTTTTTTCTTCAGAATACGCTGTCAGATAAATCACTGGCGCCAGTATCTTGGCTGCGGTATCTATGCCGTCAATATCACCGGCGATATTAATATCCATCAACACAATATCAGGACAAACGTCATGCACCGCACGCAATGCCTGATCATGTGTCGCTGCAACGCGTGGAACATCATATCCAAGACGAATCAAGCGCCGTTGTAAATCCAGCGCAACGATACTTTCGTCTTCAACTATCAGGACTCTTGCCATGAGTATGTCCTTTTCAATGATCTGAGATCGGAAAATCCACCAGAAATTGTGTGGGATGACGGCGCTGTATCTGCAGGCTGCCATTCATTTGTTGCGACAGTAAATGCACCAGCCGCAAACCCAGCGTATCAATCTGATCAAAATCCAGCGTATCTGGGATGCCAACTCCGGTATCGCTGACGATCAGCTGCACTCTGTCGTTTTCTGCATATGACAGAGTGACGCTGATATCACCTGTCTGTCTGGCGGGAAACGCATGCTTGAGTGAATTCGTAATCAACTCGTTGATCAATAATCCACATGGAATCGCTGAATTGATCGGTAAATGCACGTCACTGGCATCCAGATGCAGTTGCAGATTGCCCGTATCAATACCAAAAGAAGTGACAATCGTTGGTACCAGTGCTTCCAGAAACGAAGAAAAATTCACACTCGCAAAATCATTCGACTGATACAGCGTCTGATGAATCAATGCCATTGACTGTATGCGGTTCTGACTGTCCATCAGCATCCCGCGCACCGCTTCGTCGTTCATTTGTCCCGCCTGTAAATTCAACAGACTTTGCACAATTTGCAGGTTATTTTTAACACGGTGATGAATTTCCCCGAGCAACAAATCTTTTTCTTTTAAAGCAGACTGAATTTTTTCTTCTTTTTGTTTGCGATCAGAGATATCGACAATGGATGATAAGACCATCAGACCATCTTCCGTATCAATCGGGTTCAGGCCAATTTCTATTGGAAACTCAGTACCATCTTTGCGGCGACCAAATAATTCCCGGCCAGCCCCCATAGGACGTGACTGTGGATGTTCAAAAAACATGGCACGTTTTTCTGGATGAGCATGCCGGAAACGCTCCGGCACCAGCATTTCCATTGGTTGCCCCAGCATTTCTGCCCGTGCATATTCAAATACCTGCTCGGCCTGAGCATTCACCATTTCTATACGGCCACCAGCGTTAATCATGACCATCGCATTCGGAGCAGACTCCACTACGCGGCGGAAACGCTCTTCTAATTGCTGATGGCCGGTCATATCTTTAGTGACTTTGGCATAGCCGCGCACGACGCCGTTAGTATCCCGTAATGCGGTGATGGTCACATTTCCCCAAAAGCGGGAACCATCCTTGCGCTGACGCCAGCCTTGCTGCTGGTAGCGACCTGATTGTGCAGCATGATTTAATTCGTTGTGTGGGAGATCGGCAGCAATGGCATCTGGTGTGTAGAGCACAGAAAAATGCTGTCCGAGGATTTCGTCTTTGCTGTATCCCTTCAGATGTTCGGCGCCAAGATTCCAGCTGCGGACATAGCCTTCCTCATCCAGCATGTAGACAGCATATTCATCAATACTGTCAACCAGAAGTCGGAACCAATAATCATCAGATAAGTTCCATTCCGAAGAATGATCTTGATTGTCAGCCATGTCATACCGCCCGTTAAAGGAAGTGATGTATTGATTTTAACATTGATCTCGTCGCTGTTCTGGCTACTTGTAAAACAAGTGGTGGGAATCGTAAAAGTGGTAAAAATGATGCGAGAACGGATATGACTTTATATAAAAATGATGCCAGTGACTGACACAAAACTGAACTCGCAAGGTAGGAATCGAGGCCAATATAACGATACGATATAGTCATGAACATCTGACCGCGACAGCGGCACCGGAATATTTTTACGCTCGCGGCGGGAAACTCATCCAGTCGACGATACGTCAGTCGACATACGGCGAGATGCCGTTATGGTTAAAATAGCGTTGCCAGTACGCAGTCGTAGCGCGTTCAGATGCCTCCATCTCATTAGCCATCCATGTCCAGACCTGATTTCACCGCTAAAAAAAATAATAGACACCCGCCCGCCATCCCAAATAAAGACGACGGAAAATTACTGCATCCACGCAATAAACACCGCGCCAGATATGACTTTGCGCGCTTACTCGGTGCAGAACCTGCACTACAGGTTCACATACAACAAACGCCTGTGGGCGAAACAACGATCAATTTCAGTCATCCTGATGCAGTCAGACTCCTGAATCGCGCCATTCTGCTTGAGAGCTACGGCATACAGAAGTGGGATATTCCGGCACACAATCTGTGTCCGGCAGTACCGGGGCGTATTGATTATCTGCACTATCTGGCTGATGTGCTGGCGGCTTCTCATGGCGGCAAGCCCCCCTCAGGAAGCAATATACGGGCGTTGGATATCGGCACCGGTGCCAGTTGTATTTATCCGCTGCTGGGAAGCAGCGAGTTTGGCTGGCAGTTTGTCGCTTCCGACATCAATCCGGCATCCCTGGCACATGCACAAACGATTCTGGATGCCAATCCCGTGTTGGGACAACGCATAGAATTACGTCTGCAAACGGACTCAGATTCAATTCTGAAAGGCATTATCGGTCCCGATGACTGGTTTGATGTGAGTCTGTGTAATCCGCCTTTTCATGCATCCGCGGCAGAGGCACAGGCAGGAAGCCAGCGGAAATGGCAAAATCTGGGGAAACCGGATAATAAAGCAGAGAGCACATTGAATTTCAGCGGACATGATGCAGAACTCTGGTGTCCAGGTGGAGAGCAGTCATTTATTGAGCGCATGATTCAAGAAAGCGCTCTCATGCCGACACGTTGCTTTTGGTATACAACGCTGGTATCCCGATCAGCGAGCCTGCCGGCAATTCATGCAGCGCTTCGTCGTGTCAAAGTGCAGCAACAGCAAACAATCACCATGCGACAGGGCAATAAGGAAAGCCGACTGGTTGCATGGACATTTCTGAGTCCCGCGCAACAAAGTGCCTGGGCGAAATTACGCTGGTCAACCCGCAGCTGAATGCCGTAGCAGGGAAAGCGACCATAAACAGAAAACGGAAGGAAATAGTGGCGAAGTAGCAGGAAAACGGTGCACAAACCTCAAAACAGGTTAAAACAAGATGTAAATAGTTCAATACGGCAAATTTTCCTGAAAAGAAAGCGATTCTCTTGCTGTAGCACAATCAGATTCTTTCCAAAGCAGCTACAGCGTGGCTTACAATCTCGTTCGTCGCAATTCGAGATGAGAACCTGACTCTGCAACGCCGATTCGCTGCTCATACTCATGAATGTTGGTTTTAAGCAAAATGTGTCAAGGATAACAATGAAACGTGTAGATGATTTCCGCCTGCATTTGGGCAAAGATGAACTGGTTCCCATCATGATCGGTGGTATGGGCGTTGATATTTCGACTGCGGAATTGGCACTGGAAGCAGCCCGCCTTGGCGGTATCGGACACATTTCCGATGCGATGGTGCAGGACGTCTCTGATCGTCGCTTTGATACCAGCTTTGTCAAAGAAAAAACGCGCCTCTACAAATACAATATCGACAATTCTGACAAAACACAGATCAAGTTCAATCTGGATCAATTGGCAGAAGCCACCAGACTGCATGTTGGCAAAACCATGGAAGCCAAACGTGGCAGTGGTATGATTTTTGTCAATTGCATGGAAAAACTGACCATGAACGCCCCGCGTGAAACGCTGAAGGTGCGTCTGGAATCGTCACTCGATGCCGGCATTGACGGGATTACCATGAGTGCGGGTCTGCATCTGGGCTCATTTGGCCTGATCGCCGATCATCCGCGTTTCCGTGATGCCAAGCTGGGTATCATTGTCTCGTCTGTCCGGGCACTACAATTGTTTTTGCGTAAAAACGCCAAACTCAATCGTCTGCCAGACTACGTTGTGGTTGAAGGCCCGCTCGCAGGTGGCCATCTGGGCTTTGGCCCGGACTGGGCAGAATATGACCTGCAAACAATCATCACAGAAATCGTACAGTACCTGAAGGCAGAAAATCTGGATATTCCCCTGATCGCTGCAGGCGGTATTTTTACTGGCAGTGATGCAGTGTCTTTCCTGGAAAATGGTTCTGCCGGTGTTCAGGTGGCGACCCGCTTTACCGTCACCAATGAATGCGGCTTGCCAGCCAAGGTCAAGCAAGAGTATTTCAAAGCCAGCGAAAGTGATATTGAAGTCAATAATATCTCCCCGACGGGCTACCCTATGCGGATGTTAAAAAATACGCCGGCAATCGGTGATGGCATCCGGCCTGGTTGTGAGTCTTATGGCTATTTGCTCGATGGCAATGGCAACTGCGCTTATATTGCTTCATATAACCGCGAAGTTGCTGCACATCCTAATGACAAAAAAATCTCTGTCATGGACAAGACTTGCCTGTGTACGCACATGCGTAATTTCAATTGCTGGACATGCGGCCAGACCACTTATCGTCTCAAGGATACGACCAGAAAACTTCCGGATGGTAGCTATCAACTACTGACAGCGGAACATGTTTTCCGTGACTATCAATTCAGCGTGGATCATCAGATCGCTCTGCCGGACTAATTCGTACTTCACGTTCACACAGAGCCGGACATCATCATGCCCGGCTCTGTAGTTTCAGATACTACCTGCATGGCACCGTCACTGGTGATAGCAGCAACCAGCCGACCGTGATTTTCGCTATTGGCGCACCCTCGGCATCTCGCCACCTCTCCCGTTATCAGACGCATCCGCTTCGCTGACTGGCGATTGCAAGACCGGACAGTCTTTGTTTTTTACGCAGTCAGTCTGGAAATAAGATTGGATAATCAAATTTGATGCTCAGCCATCACGATTCAGCCTGCATGACACAAGTACGTTGAGCATGTTGAATCACCCAAACGCGCAACATGTTCGCTAGTGTATCTTCACAAGATTTTTGTCAGAAAATTGACCTATGGCGACGCCACCGAAGTGTGCAATGCACCAAAAACAGTTTTTTTATTTGCCGTGCATTAGTGCAATAAATTTCCAATAGGAAATAATTAAGCAGATTTTCAAGTGTATTCAGAGAAATAACCCACATTATCCTCATTTCGTTCATGGCACGAATCATGCTGCATTGCACACAGACAAGCTGCAATTCGTGATGACGTTTCGAAAAGGGATTTTTGATGAAGATATACTCCGTTACCACTTTATTATTCATCCTCAGCCTGCTGAGTTGGTCCGGGCAGACCTGTGCGCAAAACACACTGCCTCAGGAAAGCCCCGCTGTTTCAACGCCCATCGTCAAGGATAATGCTGCGGACGCTCCCTTCACCGGACCCGGTACCAGCCCTGCATCGTCTTCCACATCAACACCAACGTCTGCCTCTGCTTCAGCCATCAGCGCCGCTGTCACGCCTCCCATTGCGATCACAACACCGACACTGATCGATGCTTCCAAAATCAGCGCGGGCGATACTGCGTGGATGCTGACGTCGACCGCACTGGTATTACTCATGACGATCCCGGGTCTGGCACTCTTTTATACCGGGATGGTACGCAAAAAAAATGCGCTGGGTACGGTCGCTCACAGCTTTGCAACTACCTGTATCGTCTCTGTACTCTGGGTGGTCGTAGGTTACAGTCTGGTCTTTACTCCTGCGACACCCTACCTTGGCAGCCTCGACCGTCTGATGCTGCATGGAATGAGCTTTCTGAAAGATGCGGGTCAGCTGACTGTTCATCATGTTGCACCGACCATACCGGAAAGTGTATTTATGATGTTTCAGATGACCTTTGCCATTATTACTCCTGCCCTGATTACCGGCGCATTTGCTGAACGCATGAAATTTTCTTCACTGCTGCTATTTATTACGCTATGGTCGCTGATCGTCTACGTTCCCGTTGCTCATTGGGTCTGGGAGCCGACAGGTTGGCTGGCAGCACGCGGCGTACTGGATTTCGCTGGCGGCACCGTAGTACATATCAATGCAGGTGTATCCGGACTGGTGGCAGCCATCATGATCGGCCCCAGACTGGGCTTTGGCAAAGAGCCGATGCCACCGCACAACCTGATCCTGACGGTCATTGGCGGATCACTTTTATGGGTAGGATGGTTTGGCTTTAATGCTGGTTCTGCAGGCGCAGCTGATGGCCGGGCAGGTATGGCTATGGTAGTGACTCATGTAGCGGCGGCTGTTTCTGCCTTGTCCTGGATGGCAGTGGAATGGCTGCGTCGCGGAAAACCATCTGTGCTCGGCATGGTATCCGGCGCGGTTGCTGGGCTGGTCGCTATCACACCGGCTTCTGGTTTCGTAGGATTAAACGGTGCGCTGGTCATCGGCCTGGTCGCTGGTGTCGCCTGCTATTGGGGAGCCACTTCCCTTAAATCTTTGGGTGGCTACGATGATTCTCTGGATGTATTTGGTGTGCATGCCGTTGGCGGTATTGTCGGTGCCTTGCTGACAGGTATCTTTGCCATGAAAAGCATTGGTGGCGTCGAAAGCAGTATCGGCACACAGGCATTCGGGGTCATCGTGACTGTCGTCTATTCCGGTGTCATGACAGCGCTGATCCTGGGTGCCATCAATATGGTACTTGGTCTGCGCATCACGCCAGAACAGGAAAGAGAAGGTTTAGATCTTGAACTTCACGGGGAGCATATCGTATGAGCGTCAGTACCCACCTCCAGAATGCGATGTCAGATAATCTGGCATTTTCACTCATGGCACGTATGCATGTCATTTTACGGCGACAAAATGAAAGGGTGATCGATATAGAATATATGCGGATTAATCCTGGCTATTGCCGCTATATTCTTGATCTGGCACTGAAACTTCCTAACGACGATCTGCATCAGATCTGTGTCAAGCTGGAAGACATTTATTTTGGCGAAGAGGGATTATTTGTCAGCCCTCCACCAACAGAACCTCTGATCGCCAGGCTCAGTGACGGTTTAAAGGTAAGAGGAAAACTGGTCACTTCGGCCCCCGTTCAAAGTCCAGCTGCCGTGACTGACGATGAACATGCGATATTGCCGAGGCTGGATCAGAACTCGATTGTGGATCAGACTTATATCGGGCGTTTGCGCTGAGGCCTGAAACACAACCGATAACGCATCTACTCCCACAGGCGCCTGGTGGTCTGATAGTGCTGATAATGCTGATCAACACCAGATACCAGACGCCTGTGATCAGAAATACCAGTAACCAGCATTCACCCAGGAAGTCAGTGCACTGACAAAAACAGGCTGCTGCAAACCCTGACGCAATAACTCTGCATTCAGTTCATCATGATTGCACAATGCTTGTACTGCTCCCTCGCAGGCAGCACCAAACTCCCACTTTTCACCATCAACGTAACAAACACCCAATGGCAAGCTTGCATCCAGATAAAAGCAACGCAAACCGCCAGTTCTGGTCAGGCTCTGCTCTTGCAGTGCAGCGATCAGTTCTTCCTCGCTATACGGTTCCTCTAACGCCTGTAAATCCAGCAGACATTTGGTTTTAGATAATAAACTCCCCAGAACATCCGTCATCAAGGCAGTGTTATCCAATGTTGCCTGTAATTGCAAAATCATCGTCGCTACGTCTCCGGCCTTAATATGTCCCTGATGGTGGCTCATTGGGCGTCGGGGATCAGAGAATAATTCCTGCCCTAGCTCCTGATCGATCAGATAATCAGCCAGACCGCTGAACACGTCACTCGTCGATTTGCTTCGGTAGCCGACAGAAAAACTCAAAGAATGTTCCAGCGTCACGCCATCATGCGGAAAACCTGGTGGGATATACAACATGTCACCCGGTAGTAATTCAACATCGATGATGGGTTCAAACGGATCGGTGTGCAGCAGGGAGGTATGCGCCGCAAACTGGCGGTGCGGGCCTTTTTCACCAACACGCCAGCGACGCTTACCTGATCCCTGGCAAATGAACACATCATATAAATCAATATGCGGCCCGACACCACCACCCGGAGTAGCATAACTGACCATGACATCATCAAAACGCCACTTTGGCAGAAAAGAAAATGCCTGCGCCAACGCAGCCACTTCCGGCACCCAGTGATCAACGGCCTGAACAACTAATGTCCAGTCTTGCTCACCCAGATACTCATACGATGTAAAGGGACCGGTTTCCGCCTGCCACTGCCCATCCTTCCTGTAAATCAGGCGCGATTCTATCGCCGTCTCACACGCAAGTCCTGCCAACTCATCGGGACTCACCGGATCTTCAAACTGTAAAAAAGCCTGGCGTATCACCAGAGGACGTTGTTGCCAGTAATGCGCCAGAAAGTGCTTCGCCGAAAATTCAGCCGGATTCAGTATCAACATGAAAAATAATGTAAAAAATCAAAATTCTTCTTGTAACACTGATATGTCAGACGCAATATCGATTAAATCAAACTATCTGCAGATGATATATTGTGAGAACACAGATCAAGGATAGCCTGGTCAGAATCTCTTAATATCTCGATGCGAAGAGATTAAAATTCAGAATAGTCACCGGGCAACAAGATGCACGAAGCAGATGAGGTTACATGACGATCAGTTCCCGCAAACGTTTCATTACCATTTCGACGTTCGCTTATGCCAGCGGAGCACTGATCTGGATATTTTTGTCAGATTTTCTGCTGGATAGCATCACCGATCTGAAATCTATTATCTGGCTGTCAACAGCCAAAGGCATATTGTTTGTGATCGTCAGTACCGCAGTATTTTTTTTCGCCCTGCGTGCTGTTCCACAATCTGAACTTGGTCATGAATCCTTCATGAACTCAATCGCCAAAGGTGTATCGCCAACGAGCATACCACGCTGGCTGGTCTATATTTTTGCGATTGCAATCACCTGCGTCACCATCGTTGTACGCCAGTATATCGGCGTCAGTTTTGAACAACGTCCATTGCTCCTGCTGTTCATGTTGCCAATTATTCTGAGTGCGCTGCTGGGTGGCCTGATGCCTGGGCTACTGTCAACGATTCTCACTGGGCTCATCGTAGATTACTTATTTATTCCTCCGGTAGAAAGCTTCCGGATCGCAGCAAATCATGATCTGTTGCAATGGTTCATGCTAATCGCCGAGGGCATTGCTATCAGTTTGCTGAGTGAGCTACTACGACAATCACTGTCTAAAGCAGAAGCAAGCCGGGAGTTACTCAATACCATCATTTCCGGCACATCGGATGCTATTTTCGTCAAGGACACACAGGGACGCTACCTGCTGATCAATAAGGCTGCGGCACATTTTGTCGGCAAACCTGTGACAGATATTCTCGGGCATGATGACCGACATATTTTCCCGGAAGCATCTGCAGAAAAACTGATCGCGATTGATCGTGCAGTGATAGCGTCTAACCAGACACAAACGCTGGAAGAACATATTCTGACATCTGACCAGCGGGCAATGGTATTTCTGGTTACCAAAGGATTGATCCGCGATAAGCTGGGAAAAATAACAGGACTATTCGGTATCTCACGCGACATCACGGACCGCAAACAAGCAGAATTACGATTACAGTCGAGTGAGGCTGCATTACAAGAAGCACAACATCTGGCGGGTATCGGCAACTGGGAGTGGAACCTTAGTAACAATCAACACTTCTGGTCTCAACAAATTTATCAGATTTATGGCAGAGACCCGAGTCTGGCTCCAGCGGTTTATCCGGAAGTACAACAATACTTCACTCCAGAATCCTGGGCGCGGCTCACAGACGTCGTGGAACATGCAATTGCCAATCAGATCTCTTATGAATGTGATGCAGAGGTAGTGCGTCCCGATGGAACACATCGCTGGATTACTGCGCGTGGAAAAGCAGATAAGGATATCAATGGCAAGACAATACGTCTGCATGGAACGGTACAGGACATCACTGAACGTAAGCTGGTGATGCTGATGCTGGAAGAAAATGAAGAACGCCTGAGACTCGCGATTGATGCCACCAGCGATGGTTTATGGGATTGGGATTTGCGTAGTAATGTGGTCTATCGCACGCCACATTACTACGATGTGACAGGCTATTCTGCTGAAGACGATACACACGATTTCCAATTCCTCCAACGGATAGTACATCCTGAAGATCTGACGTATGTACTGCAAACAATCCATGCTCATCAGCGTGGAGAGACGCCTTTTATTGATGTCGATTTTCGTGTTCTCAGAAAAAATGGAGATATCCGCTGGGTCAAATCGAGAGGTAAGGTTGTCTACCGTGATGAACAGGGTGCCCCTTGCAGAATGGTCGGTACGCTGTCTGATATCACCAACTACAAACGGACCAATGACGATTTACGCTTTGTGCTGAATGAGGCTGGCGATGCTATCTGGATCGCTAATAACGGCGGTGAATTCATCTTTGCAAATCCGGCGGCCTGTCACCTGACAGGTCATAGTATGGATAACATTCAAGCAATGCATATTCCACAGTTGATCCATACAAGTCTGCACGATGAATTGACAGCGCATTTGCAATTACTGAATCAAGAAAAATTCATCCGACGCGAATGGCTCTTACAATGCAAGAACGGCAGTACAGTTCCTGTGGAGCTGACGACTGAACGCATGCAAGATGGTCGCTACATGGCATTCGGACGCGATCTGACAGAGAAAAAACGCGCTGACCTCATTTTGCAAGAAAAAGAACAACAACTGGAACGTGTCATCGCTGGCTCTGATCAAGGTTTCTGGGACTGGAATCTGGTCACCAATGCGTTTCATACCAGTAATAGTCTGAAAACGATGCTGGGTTACGAGCCAGAAGAACTTGATCTGTCAGTCGATCAATGGGGCAAGCATGTACACCCTGACGATCTGAAGTTATCCATGGCGTCGTTAGAAAAACATATCGCAGGATTAACACCGAATCACATTGTAGAGATGCGCTGCCGGACCAAATCTGGAGAATGGTGCTGGGTACAATCTCGTGGCAGGATTGTGTCGTGGAATGCAGATGGAACACCACTAATGATGTCAGGTACGCATACCAATATCACTGAGCGTAAGTATTTTGAACTGGCCCAGCGTGATGCCAGCACCGTCTTTGCAAGTAGTTACGAGGGTATCATGGTAGTGGCACCAGATGGATTAATTACCAAAATCAATCCTGCCTTCACCCGCATTACCGGCTATGCGGCAGAAGAAATTATCGGTCAGTCCCCCAACATTCTCGCATCAGGTCGGCACCATGCAGATTTTTACGCAGAGATGTGGCGATCATTGCAAGAGCATGATTTCTGGCGTGGAGAAATATGGAACAGGCGCAAAAATGGCGAGCTGTTTGCAGAAATTCTTTCTATTTCTGCAGTCCGTAACGAAGCTAACCTGGTAGAACATTATATCGGCGTCTTTTCGGATATCAGCCAATTAAAAGCGCATGAAGAAGAACTGATGCGCATCGCCCATTATGATCCGCTGACAGGCTCTCCCAACCGACGTTTACTGGCTGATCGGCTGCAACAAGCAATTGTTCACGCATCGCGCAACGCGACCTCACTGGCAGTCTGCTTTTTAGATCTGGATGGATTTAAAGCGATTAATGATCAATATGGCCATAATGCCGGAGACAAATTACTCATTGGTGTCACACATCACTTGAAAGAAGTAATGCGAGCCCAGGAAACACTGGCACGTCTGGGTGGCGATGAATTTGTTTTACTACTATCAGATATCTGCACACCAGAGGAATGCTCTAAAGTACTGGATCGCATTTTGCATGCAGTCAGTCTGCCTGTCCGTATTGATGACGACATTGATGTCTGCGTATCGGCCAGCATCGGAGTGAGTCTCTATCCAGAAGACAATGTGGATGCCGACAGCCTTTTGCGACATGCAGATCAAGCAATGTATATGGCAAAAGAAGCAGGGAAAAACCGTTATCACATGTTCGATCAGGAAAGCGACCGTAAAGCTCAAATACATCGCAACTATCTTGATATCCTGCGCAAAGCACTGGAAAACGAAGAATTCCGGCTGTTTTATCAGCCTAAAGTCGATCTACTCAGTGGCGATATTGTCAGTGTGGAGGCTCTGATACGTTGGCAACATCCAGAACGCGGTCTGTTGCCTCCGTCTGAATTTTTACCCCATATCTACGGTAGCAATCTGGAACAACCACTTGGTAACTGGGTGATATCGCATGCGCTGGCGCAAGCAGAAATGTGGCACAGAATGGGTTTGTCGATTTCAGTCAGCGTCAATGTCAGCGCGGATCATCTGCTTCAACCCAATTTCTACACGCAGCTACAACAAGTACTGGCGCAACACCCCGATGTACCTGCATCACATTTTGAACTGGAAGTTCTCGAAACTGCGGCGATCGCTGACATGGAACAGGCAGTCAGTATTCTGCGTCTTTGTCGTGAACTTGGTGTTCATTTTGCACTCGACGATTTTGGTACTGGTTATTCCTCGCTGACTTATTTGCGTAAATTACCAGTAGATACCTTAAAAATCGATCAGAGCTTTGTACGCGACATGCTCAATGATGCGGATGACTTCGGTATCGTCGAAGGTGTGATACAACTTGCCAAAGCCTTCAACCGTACCGTGGTTGCAGAAGGTGTGGAAACGATGGAGCATGGGGCTGCCTTAATGAAAATTGGATGCCATCTGGCTCAGGGCTACGGTATTGCACGTCCGATGCCCGCAGTTGATTTTTTTGCGTGGTCAGAAAAATGGAAACGGGAGGCCAGCTGGTCTGCTCTGCATTCACTCAAACTCATCACGTCTGATACCGATGTATGAAAAAAAATAGCGATCATGATGGCAATCGTTCTGAATTTTCTGACAATGAGCAAATAGGAATGAGTTGCCATTCCGGTTAATGAGTGTAGCGGTGAAAGACGCTTCCTGCGAGTACGATGCAGGCCAGCAAAGGCTGGTACATAATCATTGCCAGCATGATACGCAGCGCAAAAATTGATAAGCGGGCAGATAAACAACGGTACAATCGGTAAATTCAATAGCAGGTGATACTGATTCTGCTTCATCCATACAGCAACACGGATGTGGTCAGTTTCAATCAATAACAGGATATCTGTAAGCGATATGAGAAAAGAGAACAAGCAGTTGCAGCATGGCGCCAATAAACTACTACTGGTTGATGATGATGCGCTGACACTGACGTTACTCGGCACCTTGCTGGAACATGCTGGCTACCAGATTACGCAGGCACATTCTGGAGAGGATGCATTTAATATTGCGATGGTTCAACATTTTGACATGGCATTACTGGATATCAATATGCCCGGCATGTCAGGACTGGAACTGGCGAAACGTTTAAAAGCTGAAACCGAAATCCCGTTCATGTTTTTATCCTCTATGTCCAACAGTGACATCGTCAAACAGGCCGTAGACTTCGGTGCGGTCGGTTATCTGGTGAAGCCACTGGATACATTCAATCTGATTCCAACGCTGGAAGCCGGTCTTGCACGCGCAGAAGAAATCAGCAAACTCAAAGCATCTGAAAGCAATCTGACCAATGCCCTGGCAGCTGGTCGGGAAACCAATATTGCTGTCGGCATCTTGATGAATGAATTCGTCCTCGACAGACATGCAGCCTTCGAAATATTACGCACGTATGCTCGCTCTAACCGCCGCTCACTGATCGAAGTCGCGACAGAATTACTGGATGCAGAAGAGACGTTTGTGAAATTCAAACAACTGGTCAGAGAGAAAAAGTAGGCAAACTGATGTCCGCAGAAAATGGTCAAATTCTATTTTTATATCGACATTAATATTGACCACCGGATCCTCAGACGTTGCTGTATCACATGACCGCATCGTGATGCTAAAGCGATCACTACCTCAGATGTCTAAATCATCTCACCGATTCAGATAACTAGTTCGGACAACTGGCTCAGCGAGATGATGTGATTTGATACATTCTTCCTTAGTATCTTAGTATCTTAGTATCTTAGTATCTTAGTATCTTAGTATCTTAGTATCTTAGTATCTTAGTATCTTAGTATCTTAGTATCTTAGTATTACAGCAGATTTTCGGCACGAAGATAGTCACTTAATGCGGATAAAAATAGCGGTGCTTCTTTACTAATCAAGGTGTACGCCTGTTGCGCCTCTTCCATATTATTTGCAGCACCCAACTGCTCCACTTGATGTGCAAGATCCATGATGGGTTGTGCTTTGAAATTAGAAATCAGCCCCTTCAGGGTATGACCACTTCGATGCACTTCTTCGGTACTCAAAGTAGCGAGTGCTTTCTCTATGTTCATCAGGTATTCTGGCAAAGATTCCAGCGTCATCACACCAATGACTTCTATATATTCGGGATCAGCCCTTCTGAGTGCAGCTGCATAATCAAATTGTCCCTTCACTTCAGCAGATACTGCTGCCGTTTGTTCTTTTGATGCAGACAGTCCTGCAACTTCCTGTGCACTGCCATCCGATACTGGTACTGATACCGGCAAAGATAAAGGCACAATTGCAGATTGTTGCCACTCTCTTTGCTCTGCAGAGCGACCTTGCTGGCTTTTCGTCATCACATCCTGCAAAGTAGAAAACAAGCTTTCTATCGTAAATGGTTTGGCAATATAACCATCCATACCACTCGCGAGACAACGCTCCTTATCGCCCTGAATCACATTCGCGGTCAATGCGACAATGGGAATATGGTTGCCAGATATTTTTTCTTTTTCACGTATCGCCTGAGTCGCAGTCAGGCCATCCATTTCCGGCATTTGCATGTCCATCAGAATCAGATCGAAGCGTATCCGCTCCAGTAATTCCAGAGCGATTCGGCCATTATCAGCCGTAATTACTTTATGTCCGACACGCTCTAACAAGGTGACGGCCAGCTTTTGATTAATCTTATTGTCTTCCGCCAGCAAGATCGACAGCGGTGTATTACTGGCGCGTTGTGACATGACATTAGCAGCCAGATTACCTGAGCGCTGGCTGCGGCCTCCGCCCATGGCCTGCTGTATCGCATCCAACACGTCGGTATGGGTGATCGGCTTACTGATAGATGACACGACACCCAGATGTTTAAACATAGAAGTATCTGAAGACACATTGATCGCGTTATTTGGCTGCATCAGAATAATGCCGCCATAAGCATCACGTCTGTTTTGCAATGCCATAATCCAGCCATCATCCTGCCCCATTAAATGGCTATCCATCATCATCAATGTATATATTTTCCCCTCCGCCTGTGCGGCGGACAAAGCTTTTACAGCACTGTCCACATCGGACACGATAGTCGGATTAATATATACAGCGGATAACATTTTTTGCAGCACCTGCTGACAGCGCTGGTTGTCTTCCACCACCAGAATCTGCAATCCCGCCAACTGTATCTGCCGCTCATGATGCGTCTGCTGCAATTCAGCGATACCAAAATCCACCGTAAAGTGAAAAATACTGCCTTTACCAACCTCGCTCTCAAGCCACATACGCCCACCCATCATCGATACCAGACGCGAAGAAATAGCGAGTCCCAAACCTGTACCGCCGTAGCGGCGTGAAATGGAGTTATCAAGCTGTGTAAATGCATCGAAAATACCTACCTGCTTTTCTGCAGGAATACCAACGCCCGTATCTTCAATCGTGAAATGCAATGTCGCACGGGCAGCACTCTGCTGCTCCAGCGCCACACCCAATATCACTTCGCCGGCTTCAGTAAACTTGATGGCATTTCCGACCAGATTCATCAAAATTTGGCGCAAACGCCCTGAGTCACCCAGCAGCAAATAAGGCACGTCGGGCGGTACATCACTGATAATTTCTACGTTTTTGTCACCTACCCTGACGGCAAGTACTTTCGCCACATCTCCCATCAGCTTACCCAGATCGAAAGGAATCATTTCCAATTCCATCTTGTCGGCTTCGATTTTAGAGAAATCCAGAATATCGTTAATAATATCGAGCAAAGAATCTGCCGACACCTGGATCAGTTTCATGAAATCACGCTGCTCCTGCGTTAATTCACTGTCGAGCACCAGCGAAGTAAGCCCGATAATGCCATTCATCGGTGTTCTGATTTCATGGCTCATGGTTGCCAGAAATTCGCTTTTTGCTTTATTCGCTTTTTCAGCTTCCTGATTACGTTGCAGCAGTTGTGTATTCAGATTTTCCAGTTGTATCTGAGCCTCTCGGTCAGCGGTAATATCTTTCAAGGTACCAACGATACGCAGAGCATTCCCGGCGCGGTCGCGGCCAATCACAGTGCCATGATCCTTGACCCATTTGTAATGTCCATCAGAGGCAATAACACGGTATTCAGCGCTGAACGTATTGATATTCTGAGTCAGCACTGTCTCTAGTTGCTGTATCACTGCACCAACATCATCAGGATGAACTTTGTTTCTCCAGTCAGAGAACTGCGCATTCGTATCATCCTCGGTATAACCAAGAATGTGGCGCCACTGGTCGTTATGAATTAATTTATCCGGAACAATGTCCCAGTCCCAGACGCCCTCGCCACTGCCCTGCAAGGCAATACTCCAGCGTTCTTCAGTGATACGTAAAGACTCCTGCGCCTGCTTGATGCTGCTGATATCTTTATGAGAAACCACAATCCTGAGAGGACCATCGCCCTTAAACAAAACAACCGAAGTCAATAAACAAACAGTGCGCTCGCCTTGCCGTGCGAGATACTCCATCGTAAATTTTTGTGCCTGACCATCGATCACACTTTGTATTCCCTGCGCCAGAGAAGGATCATGTTCTTTGATTAAGGTAACCGACTGATCGCAGGTTGCGAGATAATTTTGTTGAGATAAATTCGTACCAAAAAAATCGACCGCTGGCTTGTTCATCAGCAGTATTTTGCCTTTTTCATCCAACACAAACAGCAAATTAGAAACCGAATCAATGACCCCGCGTACAAACTCATCGTAGGTACGCAGCTCGCGGCTATTGTTTTCGATTTGACGCAAATTACCAGTAACGATCTGCCGAAATATCAGTAACAGAGCTGTGACAAACAAGCCACCCAGACAGTAAATCCATAACTGGGTACGAAAACCAGCATTCAGACTATCCGCTGAAAATCCCAGACCTACTGCCAAAGGGTAGGTATCGACCCGTTGAAATAAAGTGATCCGTGGCTGCCCCTCAATGACGGCCTGATCTTCAAAGGAATCTGCTTTTTTACTGACCAGAATATTATTGAAACCACCATTTTTTAATTGATCAAAGGCCGCGCTCGCACCACGTGGCCAATAAGTCAGTAATCGACCATCATCTTTGAGCAACATAATGATGCCGCTTTTTTCCAGCTGTAATTTTTGATAAAAATCAGTGAAATATTCCACCGGTACAGAAAGAACAATGACACCCTGGAATACATTTTTTTTATCGTAAATAGGACGAGTGAACTGTATTGACCAGCGTTTAGAAATTTTCCCCAGCACGGGCTTACTGATGAACAATTCGTTTTTGTTGGTATTCAAATGTACACGGAAATGCTCACGGTCGCTTAAATCGACCGACTTGCCGCCGGTATCCAGGCTACTGAAACGTGACCAACCATCTGTACCGATCACTGCCACCTGAAATATCACCTGCTTTTCAAGTATGCCCTGTTTGTTTTTTACTTCATCGGCAAAATCATCTTTTTTATTCAGCCAGGTTTGCGCCAGTATCTGCGTGGTCAGATCCAGAGAATTTACTTTGGAACGGATGTATTCAGAATACGCCAACGCAACGTCTTTCATCTGCCCGCGCATCTCACGCTGGCCCGCTGCCTTCATATTCATCAAGGTCAGTGATATGCCGACCCACAGAGCAATAATCAGCACAACGATGACAGGTGTCAGATACGTCAGTACAGCCTTGTTCGATTCGCGTCTTTTTTCCATGATGTTTTAATCTGATCAATACTATTCCGCAGCTATCCGCGGCCGGTTTCATTTATTGATGAATCACAGGGACTGCTGTGGCCACTCCCGGTTCATGCTGCCATCTCCAGCGCCAAACCTTCAGACAGCAACACTGATTTTCAAAGCATGACTATATGATAGTAAACGTAATTCGGATCAATACAGTATTTTAAAAACTTGTCTGAAGAACATCGGCAAATAGGGCCGACTGGATACCGTGGTCGCGGGGGAATGGCGACGGAGAGAAATATAAATAAAAATTTGGAAACGGGGCGGAGTTTCTGCTGGCTTATCAGCCCAAGTTTTTGTTTATTGACTGATTATATTTTAAATTTCCGTATGGAAATGTTGCTTTATGAGATTTTCACACAAATTCACATTATCGATCCCTTCATATACAGTGAGTAAATTGATGAATGACATGTGCCGACCTTCGATATGTGCTTCATATTGATGAACGCATCATCAACAGACCCTCTTCCCATAAAACAATTCCTTTTGCGGAAAAAGACTTTATCGGCTATGGTGAAATACATACTCTCTGATCGTGGGCGACTTATGTCTTTACCTTTGGCCGGCCCTGTTGCCACATTCCTGCTGCTATTCGGATTGAGCAATGTCTGCTCGGCTGGACAAGACACCTGTTCCCGCCCCATACAACTGCCATTTGCTTCGCTGGGTTACAGCGTGATCACCACGGGCGATACGATCACTGGTATTTATCCAGATATTATCCGCAACGTCTCCAGTAAAGAAACCTGCCAATTTGTTTTTTCCGTGGTTCCGCGCCTGCGACTGGAAGTTATGTTTGAAAACGGGCAGGCAGATGTCCTGCTGCCAGCAATCAAAACTGCAAAGCGTGATGAAAATGGTATTTTTATACCGTTGATTTATACCAGAGCAACGCTGGTGTCATTTACGTCCTCAAGACCTGCCATCAAAAATATGCAGGAATTGCTTGAGCAACGCCATCTGCGTGTGGCGCTGGTGCGCGGTTACGATTATGGCCCGGCTTATTTATCCATCATGGAAGAACTCGGCAAACAAAATCGCCTGATCATGGAGGCTGATGCACTTTCTGTGGCGCGCATGCTAAAGGCCGGTGCCGCCGATATCGGCATCATGGCGCCGTATATCTTCTTTGGCACGGTGCAAAACGATGCCAGAGTCGACGATATGATCAATAAAATCCGCTACGAAGCGATACCAGAACTGAGCTGGGGAGAGAGTGGAATGTACTTATCCAAAAAAACACTTAATGCGAATGACCGTGCCGCGCTTCAACATTTACTCGATAAAGTAGTGCGCTCCGGTGCCGTTTGGAAAGGGTTTCAGCGCTATTACAAAGAAGAAGTTCTGCGTGAAGGAAACCGTCCGCGGGAACTACCCCACTGAAACGTTTTCGTAGCTTCTGTGCTGGTCATTGTTTGGCATCACAACTTCACCACATCCGCAGATCAGTAGATCAGTAGATCAGTAGATCAGGACAGCGACAGTGCCGTATCGAATTTGCTGCGCAAGATAGAGAAAAAACTGCGTACATTGCGGATATTGCTTTGCGTCGCAAACAAACGATGCGCCAGCACATGATAGGCATCCATGTCGGCGACCTGGATCACAAGGACAAAATCAGGTCCAGGAGAGACGCGGTAACACTGTTGCACCGCAGACTCACGCGCAACTAACTGCTCAAAGGCCAGCAGATGCTCTGTCGCCTGCTGATCCAGTGTGATTTCCACAATTGCCGTTAATCCGGCCCCCACTTTTTGCGGTGACAGAATCGCCACTTGTCGGGCAATCACGCCCTCCTCTGTCAAACGTCGCACCCGACGCAGGCAGGTCGGTGGTGATGCATGAACACGCGCTGCCAGCTCATGATTCGTTAATGCGACATCTTGCTGCAATTGCTGCAAAATGCGTTTATCTAACTCATCGAATATCATGATTAATTCATTCAAATATAATTAACAAATGAAATATTAATTCAAAGTATAAAACAAATCACTTTAAATTTCATTTAATGTAAAAATTTGAAAGAAATTTTCATTCAATCTCTATTACGATGGAGGTGTTGATTGATTCAGACTCCAGACACGCTACTTACGTCATCGAACAGTCGGGCTCTGGGGGCCATGTAATTTTTACTTTGATCGAGGTTTTTATGTGCGGTATTGTCGGCGCAGTTGCGCAACGTAACATCACTCCGGTATTGCTGGAGGGCTTAAAGCGGCTGGAATACCGGGGTTATGATTCCTGCGGTATCGCACTGCATGTGAATGGTCATTTGCAACGCTCCCGCAGCACATCGCGCGTCGCTGATCTGCAATCGCAGATGGACCAGTCTGGTCTGGCAGGCTTTACAGGCATCGCCCACACTCGCTGGGCAACGCATGGCGCGCCTTCATCTGCCAATGCGCATCCACATTTTTCCCGCGACCGGATTGCACTGGTACACAACGGCATCATCGAAAATCACGAAGAACTACGCGCCGAACTCAGTGCTGCCTCGTATGTATTTGAAAGCCAGACCGACACCGAAGTTATTGCGCACCTGATTGATTATCTGTACACCGGCGACCTGTTTGAGACCGTGCAACTGGCCGTCAAACGCCTGCATGGCGCATTTGCGATTGCGGTATTTTGTCGTGACGAACCGCATCGCGTCGTTGGTGCGCGTCAGGGTTCACCGCTGATCGTCGGTATCGGTCAGGGAGAAAATTTTCTGGCGTCCGATGCAATGGCACTTGCGGGCACAACCGATCAGATCATTTATCTGGAAGAAGGCGATGTGGTGGATCTGCAATTGCAACGCTGCTGGATCGTTGATCAGCATGGCAAACAAGTACAACGCGAAGTACGCACCGTCCATGCGCACACCGGCGCAGCAGAATTAGGGCCTTATCGCCACTACATGCAAAAGGAAATTTTTGAACAGCCACGCGCGCTTGGTGACACGCTGGAAGGCATCATCAGCATCATGCCAGAACTGTTTGGCGATCATGCTTATGGCATCTTCAAACAAATTGATTCCGTCCTGATCCTCGCCTGCGGCACCAGCTATTACGCCGGACTGACCGCCAAATACTGGATAGAATCTATCGCAAAAATTCCGGTCAATGTTGAAATCGCCAGTGAATACCGTTATCGCGACAGCGTACCCAATCCGAATTCACTCGTAGTCACCATTTCGCAAAGCGGTGAAACAGCGGATACGCTGGCAGCACTCAAACATGCACAAAGCCTTGGCATGCGGCATACGCTGACGGTCTGCAATATTGCTACCAGTGCCATGGTACGTGAATGTGCACTATCGTATATCACCCGCGCCGGTGTTGAAGTTGGCGTCGCTTCCACAAAAGCATTTACCACCCAGCTTGCCGCCCTGTTCCTGCTCACCTTATCACTGGCACAAATCAAAGGTCGCCTGAGCGATGAACAAGAAGCGGAATATATCCGGCAATTACGTCATTTGCCTGCCGCCATCAGCGCTGTACTGGCGCTGGAACCACAAATCATCGCCTGGGCTGAAGATTTCGCGCGCAAAGAAAACGCGCTGTTTCTCGGTCGCGGCCTGCATTATCCTATCGCACTGGAAGGTGCGTTAAAGCTAAAAGAAATTTCTTATATCCACGCAGAAGCTTACCCGGCAGGTGAACTCAAACATGGTCCACTCGCGCTCGTTACCAAAGACATGCCTGTCGTGACTGTCGCCCCCAACGATACGCTGATAGAAAAACTTAAATCAAATATGCAGGAAGTCCGTGCACGAGGCGGTGAACTCTACGTCTTCGCCGATGCCGATTCCCGCATCACCTCCAGCGAAGGGGTGCATGTGATCCGCCTGCCAGAACACTACGGCATGCTGTCACCAATCTTGCATACGGTGCCCTTACAGCTACTGGCCTATCACACCGCATTAGCACGTGGCACGGACGTCGATAAACCAAGAAATCTGGCAAAATCGGTCACCGTGGAATAGTTTCACGACAGAGGCTTCTGACTGTTGTCCGAGCTTAAAAGATAGGTTAGCGTGCTGCCGAAATGAAAGGTTATTTACAAGGGGACTTACTCCCCGCAAAGCCTTGTTAGACTTGCTCGCTAACCTAATCTAACGAGCACTTTTTTAAGTAAAAAATATGAGGCAATAAACCTCCTAGATTTCGGTTATTTGCGACTGCTGACTAGCACAAATAAAGTTTGTCAGATCCGAATGGAGTATGCCGGAAAGCAGTAACCAGGTATGAGTCGCCGACCTGCTTTCGACATGGTCTTGCCGCGTTTTGACGGTTTGATACTTAATCGATACTTCCACTCTATCTACGTCCAGACTGTGGAGATAGTTGACTTAATATTCAACTTCAATTTGTTGTCGCCAAAGGGGCATTCTCCCCTAGTTCACTTATTTTCAACACAAGGCTCTAATAGCCCACCTAGCAGTTGCTAACATTTTTCTGCTGGGTGAGCCTCTAGTCTCAATTAGATACTGATGAAATTGTGCGTCGACAGCGGGCCGAAAGGCAGCGAGGCAAGCGGCCCACCAACATCCAGTGAGCCGAGGTCGATCGGGAAGAATCCGGCTGTTTCCATGATGCCACGCACCTCAGCTTTTGCGGCAGCGTCGTCACCCGAGTAGAACAATACGCGTTTGCCACCTTGCGTTTCTGGCTCCTTCAGCACATTTACGTCGTTGTGGTTGAATGCTTTGACGACGCGCGCACCAGGAACGAATTGTTGGATGATCTGACTCGAGTGTTTGCCGGCAAGATCGACTGCCTTGATTCCATAAGCGGCGAGCGGATTGTTCGGGTCGTTCGCATCTGGCGACGTAGCAGGATCGAAGAACTCCACCGGGTTAGTGCCATCGATCACGATGCGTCCATTCCACGCTGGCAAGCTACCAAGCACTCTCTCTGCGTCGACCCAGCGAACCGCAACCAGCACCATGTCGGCGCTTGCAGCCTCTTCTACTGTGCCAGCTTTGATAGATGGACCTAACTCTTTGACCAGCTCCTCCAGCGAAGCTGGTCCGCGGCTATTAGAGATGGTGGCCGAGATTCCTGTGTTGGCGAGAATGCGGGCGAAGTTGGAGCCGAGCGCGCCCGAGCCAATGATACCGATAGTCATACTATTTCCTTTAAATTAAGTGAATAAACTGTTTGCTGAGTTGAATTTTAGGGTCTTGCTGTTTCTATTGTTAGTAGCAGTCGACTATAATCAGTTTCAATCATTACTTTAAAGTAAGCCTTTGGAAACTCTCGCCAATCTGGAGTCCTTCGTCCGCAGTGCCGAGAGTGGCAGCTTTTCTGCTGCGGCACGTCGGCTCGGCTTGACGCCGGCAGCAGTAAGTCGGAATGTTGCGTTTCTGGAGCGCAACCTTGGCGTGCGACTCTTTGCACGCAGTACGCGCGGTCTGACGCTGACTGAAGCGGGCGAACGTTTTCGGCTGTCAGTACAGAGCGGTCTCGATAGCATCCAGGAAGCCATCTCTGATATTAAGATGAATGCAGGGGAGCCGGCCGGAGTCTTGAAACTGAGTGCTGCGCCGGGATTTGGCATGGATTATCTGTTGCCTCTGATGCCGGCGTTTCTCGAACGTTATCCGGGCGTGACTCCGGATTGGGTTTTTGATAGCCGCCCGCTGGACCTGATCGCAGGCGGTTTTGATGCAGCGATCGGCGCTGGCTTTGAGCTACCACCGGGGATGGTGGCACGCGAACTGGCGCGTATACATTTGATTGCGGTGGCTTCGCCGGCGCTATTACAGGGCAAGCGCCGTCCAAAAGATCCAACTGAACTTGCCGTGCTCCCCAATGTGGTGATGCGTTCACCACTGACTGGTCGTATGCGGACGCAGATCATGCGCAATAGCGCTGGCGTCGAAGTCACTGCAAAACAGCAACCAATAATGTTGGTCAACGATCCTGATGCCCTCAGTCGTGCCGTGTTACTGGGCCTTGGCGTTGGCTTGATACCGGTTCCGCACGCTGCTCCGCATCTGGAAACTGGCGCACTGGTGCGGTTGCTGCCAAACTGGTATGGCGATGTGGGGGCGATCTCGTTGTATTTCACCAGCCAGAAGCTGTTGCCGGCGAAGACGCGGGTTTTTATCGATTTTGTTGTCGAGGCATTTAGGGTGCAGAAGCTGCCGGAAATCCTTTCGGCTAAGTAGCGCACTGTTGATATCAGGCAGCGGTTGTCAGACTCGAAGCTTGGTGGCGTCACAAGTTGGCGCAGCCGTTTGAAATCACGCCGTTTCTAACGGGGAGATGAGTACAGAATTACGGTGCAGTAGCCTGTTGGTGGTCTGAGCTGTGACATTGTGTCTGTAGCGTAAGGGGAGCAATACCGAAAAGGTCGCTAACCTATCTTGGTAGGTAAACGAAACCTTACTCAGTATTTCAAGCTGCCAGCATGCTTTGGGGTGAATCATCTGCTCAAGGCCTGTCCGTCATGTATCAGGCAATAATCAATACAGCCTGTTGCGCCCGACGTGCAGAACTTCCCATATCAGATCATTCATCGGGACATCAACTTTCATACGCTCAAGCAGATCAGGGTTGCAGATGAAAGGACGCCCAAAAGCAATCAGATCAGCTTGCCCATCACTCAATGCTGTTTCACTACTGGTCCGGTTAAATCCGCCAGCCAGAGTGAATGTTCCTTTGAAGCATTTACGAGGTACTGCTTTGAACAAACTGGGAATCCGGGCATAGCCCAAACCATGAGGCAAAGGCGAGGTGCCTTCCGTGATGATCAAACCAGCTGTTGCACGTTGGCCGTAATACGCTGCCATCAAGGCATCGGGCGTGTTTTCCTCCATGGCTCGACTGCGTGTCATAGGTGCCATCACAGCGCGATACGATACGATGAGATGCAAAGTTTCAAGGGCGAATCGGAGAGTGCTGTCAATGACATGATGCGCTTTCAATGGAGAGGGAATAAGAAGGCTTTACTCCTGAGGGAGATAAATAGATCCAGCGAGTCCTTTCTTGACCTGTTGGGTCAATACATCCGCCAAGACTTCAAGTTCTCCAGCCTCAAGACCATCGAGCGCGCTGCGAACGATGTCCTCGGCACTGCTTTTAGGAACATCAAACCCACGCGTCAGATCGGTATCGACGTATGCCATATGCAGACCCAGCACTTGCGTTTTTTGTGTAGCCAATTCATGACGCAGCGCATTGGTCAATGACCATGCAGCAGACTTGCTTGCTGCATACGCGGCCAGTTCACCGCCATTAAGCCAGGATGCGATGGATAAGACATTGATCATGCCTCCACCGCCATTTGCTTTCAGCACAGGCGCAAATGCTTTGCTCATGTTCAGCATACCAAAGAAATTGGTCTCAAAAATGCGGCGGGTGACTGCTTCGCTATCCTGAGCCAAAAACCCACCAGCTTGTGCAATCCCCGCGTTATTGATCACCAACGTCACATCGCTGGCGTGTTGAGCTACGGCATTGACCTCAGCGAGATTGGTGACATCCAGCTTTACTGCCTCCACACCAGACAAGGTGACGGTAGATGGGTTTCTTGCTGCGGCATAGACCTTGCGAGCACCACGCGCCAGTAACTCGCGGGCAAACGTCAGACCAATTCCCCGATTAGCTCCGGTAACAAGCACGACAGAATTTTCGATTTTCATTTTTTTACTCCAAAGTGTTGATGAAAAATGCACATGACAAATGCCCTATGCAAAAATGTGAACAGTGATTGAAGGGTGCGGTTCATAAGACCTTGCTGATAACCTTCCGCTTTACATGCCCGCTTTCCACAGGTTTCAAGTACTGGTTCAGTCCCTGAAACCACATTACTTTGGCAAAATCGCCACTGAGACTCAGTTCGTCTTCATGTAGCGCCGTCAAAAACACCCCCTTTGCCGTTATCAGCGGATACCGATGATCCATACCGCCACGAAAGTGTTGCAGGAGAAATAGTGGCGGCTGGTCTGTCGCGGTATTACCCCAGCGCCGGCAGGCGAACTTCTCACCATCAACATCGACGAATCGGGTGGAAGGGGGTGAATGTGTCTCGGTCATGTTGACACCCTCATGTGTGAAACGGTTATCGGCCAAGGAACTCAATTGCGCTGGGCACAAAATCGGCATGAAACTGAAATATGCCGCCATGGCCCGCATCGGGATAAATAATCAAAGTGCTATTCGGAAGCCGTCGAGCCAGATCGTACGTATTCAGCGTGGGAACCATGCGATCAGCATCACCATTGACAACGAGTACAGGCTGCTTAACAACCGAAAGGTCCGCTGTTTTTTTGTGACCCCAGTTGCGCAGCGCCTTCAATTGAGCGAGAAATGCGCTGACGGAAATGTCCTTGTCACGATTCTCAGAGCGCTCCTTCAGTCGCTCCAGAAACACCTTGCCAGCATCAATTCCTTGGGGTGTGCGGGTAAAGAATAGAAACTGCTTGGCATCCTGGCTTGTCAAGAAGCCCCGTAACATGTCGTAAAAGGTGACTCCCGCCACCGAACTGATGCCCTCGCCACCCGCAGGACCTGTCCCCGCGAGAATCATTTTCCGGACGAGTTGCGGCTCTTTCAGCACGATTTCCTGGGCAATCATCCCGCCCATAGAGAACCCCAAGAGGTCAACCTGCTTGAATCCCATGGCCTTGATAAAGGTAACGGCATCGTCGGCCATTTGCTCTATGGAATTCGACGGTGATCCACTGGACGCCCCGATGCCACGGTTGTCGAAAGCGATCACATGGTGCTTCGCGGCAATTCCATCCATGATCCGGGGATCCCAGTTGTCCAGCACAGCAGCCAAGTGGACCAGAAACACCACTGGCGTTCCACCGTTTTGCTTTCCCAGTTCCCGGTACGCGAAACTTACGTCGCCTGCTGTAATGGTTTGTGTGGCCACATTCTTCCAGGAGTCTCCCGACGCATCGCTGGCGTTTGACAAGCTTTGAGTCTGACCCGTGGGCAGTAAATCTGCGGCACTTACTGATGTTGTGAAGAGGGTGGTCGCCAGCGCAAGCCCCAGAACAGCGGTTCTCATCAGCACGGATTCTGGATCGCGGGCAGTAGCATAGACCTTGCGCAGACACCGGGCGAGCACAGCACCCACAGATACCAGACCGATTCCTCGGTTGGGGCCAGTAGTAAAAACAACAGAATTTTCGATTTTCATTAGGAGCTCTTAGCTTGAACGAGAATTTCGCATGATAAGCATCATATTGATAAGCGTAAAAATGTGCGGAAAGCGTCCGCAAAGATTCAGCGAACCTTGATCACCACTTTGCCTTTGGCGCGCCCGCTTTCAACGTACGCCAATGCCTCATTCGTGGCTTCAAACGGGAAGACCTTGTCGATGACCGGACGTATGGCTCCGGACTCAATCAATGGCGTGATTTGTCGCAACTGGCTTCCGCTGGCGGTCATGAACAGGAATGAATAATCGACGTTGAGACGCTTGGCTTTTCTTCTGACGCCAAAGCTCAGTACACGCATGACCTGCTTCACCAACCACGGTGCCTTGATTTGATCTGCAAACGCGGGATCAGGAGGTCCAGAGATGGAGATGAGTTTTCCGCCAGGTTGGAGTACACCGAGAGACTTCTCCAGCGTCTTGCCGTCCTGACTGTTCAAAACGACGTCACAGCCGCTCAACATATTGTCAAACTCGTCCTTCTTATAATCAATGACGATATCAGCCCCCAGATTTTTCACCCACGCCACATTGCCTGTACTCGTCGTCGTAGCAACGGTCGCGCCCAGATACTTGGCCAGCTGAATGGCAAACGTACCGACGCCGCCAGAGCCTGCCTGAATGAAGACCTTTTGTCCTCTCGTCAGCTTAGCTTTTTCGATCAATGCCTGCCAAACCGTCAAAGCAACCAGCGGAATGGACGCGGCCTCTTCCATCGTGAGATTCCTGGGCTTGAGCGCAAGGGATGCTTCCTTGACAGGGACAAACTCTGCGAAAGTTCCGATCCGGAAATCATCCGTCCTGGAGTAAACCTCTTCACCCAGCTTGAACTGCCGCACGTTTCGCCCAATCTTGACGACCTTTCCGGCCACGTCGTGGCCCAGAACAAATGGCGTACGGTAAGGCAGAATGAGTTTGAACTCTCCATTGCGGAGCTTGGCGTCCAGCAGATTCACGCCTGCGGCATAGACCTCGACCAAGACCTCGTCATCGTGCAATTCAGGCATTGAAACGTCAGCCAGGGTCAGCGCGCTCTTTTTTTCGTAGCGATTAACGGTGAATGCTTTCATGGCTTTTCCTTTTTTAAAAAATGGTTTATGTGCAATCCGAGGGCTGGTGCAATCAATGAATTTCGCATGATGATCATCATATTTTTAGATAAAAAAAATCAGTCGGTAGGCGCAGTGACAGGCAGAACCAGACTCTGCAAGCTTGCGTTGCACAAAGCGTCAGACAGTACGGAATCATCAACTGCACGGGCCAGTATCAAGGTACCAACCATAGAGGCCACTATAGCAAGTGCCCGCTCATGTGCACAAGGTTGCCCCCATTCAGGTAGCTGACGAGCAACCAGGTCAATCATCTCCTTGATACGACGCGTCGCGACACGGCGCACTTCGGGTGATTGACGGTGCATCTCCGAACCAAGCGCCGAAACAGGGCAGCCTGTTTCAATTCCGTCGATGTGAGCTTTTGACAAATAAGCCTGAAGCAGTGCCTGGAGTGACTGACTGTCTGGTACTGAAGCGACAATTTTCGCAGCCGCAGCATTGGCTGTTGCTCCTGCATGGTCAGCCGCTTCTGCCAACATGGCCTCGCGTGACTCAAAGTGGGCATAAAACGCCCCGTGTGTAAGTCCTGCTTCTTTCATGATGTCCGCAACCCCTGTGCCGTCGTAGCCACTGCGACGGATCGCCCGAGCGGCAGCATCAACAATGCGCTCGTGAGACTCTTTTTTTGCATTAGAACGGGGACGGGAGGAATTTTGCATGATGACCATCATATACTAAATTTCTCAACGTTGCTCAACATCTGTGATGAACGGAGTGTTTGCATCAGGACGGGCCAACATTCTTGCTCACAAGATGATCAAAAATCAGACAAGTTGTGGTGACATGAGCATACAACTTGTCATCAGGCCCAACAATTCTGCCACTCCGCAGTGGCCGCCACCAGCAAAAATTCTTTCAAAAAACGCTATTCCTGAACGACTGGCCAACGGCTCAGGGGAGGTCATGCCTGGTTCCCTCAAACGTGAACAAACTTCTTCTTCATCAGCAATCCAACTAGCAACAATCTGATCAACATTCATTTTTTATGGCTTTATTTAAAATATTTGTATCTACAACAGTTGTAGATACAATCATTGCATATACAACTGTTGTAGATACAATCATTGCATATACAATATATCGCATGAAAAATAAAACCATGCCGCAAGGGTGCACAAATCTCAAGCTTCGACAGCTCGGGCGTGTCGTCACCCGTCACTACGACAGCTTCGTCAGCGAAGTTGGGTTAAAAAATACCCAGTACGCGTTGTTGTCATACGTCGTCAAACTCGGTCCGATCAGGCCCATTGATTTGGCAAAGCGAATGCAGATGGACGCATCGACACTGACGCGAAACCTGCAGTTACTTCAGGACTTAGGGTGGTTGACGGTGGGCGCGGGTGAAAATGCGCGTAGCCGCCTCGTTGAAGCCACGCCAGCTGGCCACGCCAAACGTGCCGAGGGTCAGCGTGCATGGAAAGCCGCACAAACAGCATTGAATGAACGATTGGGCATGGAGCGCGTTGCAGCGCTGCACGAATTGCTGGATGGTTGTCTTGAATGCTTTAATGGAGCTGATCAGTATGAAACAACATCTTGACCACGAAATCAAACTGACAGGCGAATTGCTGTTGCTGCTCGCCTGCCTGGCTTCACTGGGTGCCCTCGCAACCAACATCATCCTGCCTGCATTCCCTGATATGGCGCTGGAGCTTGGGTCATCAGTTAAAGATCTGAGTGCCACGCTCGGGACATTTTTTGTGGCCTTTGCCATTGGCCAACTTTTCGTAGGACCGCTGTCCGACCGGTTTGGCCGCAAATGGCTTGTGCTGGGTGGATTGATCGTATTTGTGATTGGAAGTGCCATCTGCGCTTTCGCAATCGACCTTCCTCAAATCGTCATTGGACGAGTCGTGCAAGCCCTTGGTGTGTGTGCAACGTCCGTTTTGTCACGCGCTATTGCCCGCGATCTGTTTGAAGGTGACGCACTTGCACGCACGCTATCGTTGATCATGGTTGCCATGGCTGCAGCCCCCGGTTTTTCGCCTCTGCTTGGTGGCGTACTCAACCATTTATTGGGTTGGAGAGCAACATTCGGTGTCGTAGCTGGTTTGGCGCTACTGATAGGTATTCACTATCTGATGAGACTTGGCGAGACTCATCAGATGGAGCGGCGCGTGAATCTGTCGATTGCAGGTATCGTGGGAACTTATTGGCAGTTATTGCTTGACCGTCAGTTCATTGCTCCCGCGTTTTCTGTGAGCCTGGTCATCGGCTCGCTATACATGTTTTTTGCAATGGCCCCCGCGATCCTGATGCAAGGCTTTGGCTTCTCTCCTTTTGAGCTTGCACTGTTTTTTGCATCAACCGTTTTCGTCGTTTTTGGTGCGGGATTTCTGGCTCCACGAATGGCTCGCAGATGGGGCACGGTGATGGCTGCGCGCAGCGGCATTTGTATTGCATTGGTGGGGAGCATTGCGCTGCTCGTTGGCAAACAAGATGCCACCTACTTCTCGTTGGCATTGACCGTTTATCTGCTTGGTATGGGCATGATCAATCCACTCGGCACGGCCATTACGCTCCAACCCTTCGGGAAAAAGGCTGGTGCCGCTTCGGCTTTGCTTGGATTTCTGCAAATGGGATGTGCTGCACTTGCTATCGGCGTTGCGTCAGTACTTCCAGTTTCAACTTATATGGGATTCTGCATCGTTCTGGCGACTAATCAGGCGATTGCATTTATCGTATTCATGCGTGGCGTTCAGCGTTGATTGCCCTCAGCGCTGCAGTCTACTAAAACATCAACACCTTCATTCTCCAAACTGGCGAGGCATGGATCATGGCAAGGTCAAGTCCAAACCAAGTTTGCTGGCAAGGACGAAGGTGAAAAGCCCAAGACCAAAAAGCGATAGCACGAAGACAGTGGCTACCTTACCGCTCGCGCGTAGTACCGCGCGCTTTTCGTTCCCGTTATCGTTCACGTTACCCGCCTCCTTCTTCCCTTGATCGTAATGCCACTTGATGGCGAAAAACATGCCCACGCCGAGCACGAGAACCTTGAACGTAACTAAGACTACAGGGACCCAATCCATCATTTTGTATATTTCCAGGTTATTAATTGACACGACCTATCGTGAGGAACACTATCTAAAACGCTGCTTCAGCAGCTTCATTGTTTGTTCACACCATCACTCAGGCATTCTTCTTGAATCTTTCATTACCTCTACCGAGGAAATAAGAAACGCATCCCGTGGAGTGATTTGCCGAATGCAGATGAGCGAGGAAAAAACGTCAGCGGCTGACATGCAAGGATGGTGTTACTACATGTGTTAATGCATGTTCCGATACATATTACATCAAAGCGTTTTACATACATTGAGACAAAATGTCCCAGTATGCGAACCATCAATAATAGTCTCACGACAGTGGCTTCATGCGGCTCGTGTACTTCACCAGAATGCGATAAGTATCGCGGTCAAAGCGGGGCTTTCCTGCCGCCAGCAAACTCGCGATATCATCGTCATTACTGGCGCGCCCAAGATAGCACCAAGCATCGATAATGTGATGTACGCGTCCTTCCTTGAGCAAGGCAGGACCATCAAAGGGCCACGCTTTGAGTTTCATCTGCGTCAGTGCCTCGACCAGGCGAATATTATGCTGCAACAAAGATTCATCGCCGGTACAAGCACCTTGACATTGCTTTAACTGACGTGCAAAACAAGGTTTGCCAGCACCGCCCCGCTCCAAACCCAGCGTGGCTGCGCAGAGTTTGAAATCTTTGATGGCTTGCATCAAAAACTCTCTGGCGCTGGCGCCACTTTTGAATAATCCATACAGCTGATCCTGACGCCCCAGATCAAGATCGCGGGCATACACCAGCGTTGGCTGCATCAGACCATTTCCCTGATCTTTCAGTTGCCAGGAACAGAATTCGGTATTGCGACGCAATTGCCGGTTCAGTGTCGGTTGCAATTGTTTGATCAGTCGCGCCTCGGTAATCAGAGCATCGATTTCCCCCTCACATTCTTCCCACTCTATGCGTCTGATTTGCTGAGAAATACTCATCTCTTTGGAGATCGTATGATCCGATGAAAAATGCGACAGCACCCGCTGCCGTAGCTGATTGCTCTTGCCGACATAAATCGGCAAATCATTTTCACCATAGAAAAAATACACCCCGTAACCACGCGGAAGCTGATCAACAATATCGGCATCGATATGCGAAGGCAGGCTCGGACGCGTCGTCAACTCACGCACCACTGCTCCCAGTTGTTCGGGTGCGATTGTTGCCTGAATAGATTGCCAAAACTGATAAATCGCATCGGTGTCCGACAAGGCACGATGACGTGCGCCTACCTGTATCCGATGACGCTCAATCAAACTGTCGAGATTATGTTTATGAAACTGCGGATACAACTGGCGTGACAGTTTAACGGTGCACAACACGGTGGCGCGAAAATTGATGTCGACGCGTTTAAATGCATTTTTTAAGAATCCGTAATCAAAGCGCGCATTGTGCGCAACAAAAATATGGCCTTGCAAACGCGCCGCGATCTCATCGGCTAACTCAGCAAACAAGGGCTGGTCGGCCACCATTGAATTACTGATACCGGTGAGCTGTTCAATAAACGGAGGAATCGCTACTTCAGGATTGAGCAGACTACTCCAGACTTCTTTTTTTTCGCCATCCCAGGTGATGATGGCGATTTCGGTAATACGGTCTTTCGTGACTGTCGGCCCAGTTGTTTCGAGGTCTACAAAAGCCAGGGGCTTATCAAACATATTCTGCTTTTCTACGTCAAATTCTGCTCACATCGTGAGCAATGTTGTTTCACTGCCTGTTGCCAAACTCAACCAGCTTATTGCAAACCTGGTGACGACATTCCGTATTGGGCTAATGGTTTCCCCTATAGAGTACCAATTCAGATTTGGCTATCGAAGCGCAACGCGAATCATGGGAAATGATTTTTCTATCTTGAAAAAAGATCCGGATACCGGCGTTACATGTCTTACAAACCTGATGATGCCCCTGTGACAATTAACAAAAAATTGCCATGATTTGTCAGCTGCAACGGCAATAAAAAGTGTGCCGTACACCTCTCGGACAATGTCAATCGAAATACATTGATTCCAGTCGAGAAGCGAACATATCGACATACGAGCCGAGGTGACTTCAATTTAACTCAGGGCTGATGAAATTACCTCACAAAGCAAATGTCACGACGTCACCGGGAAAAGTCATGCCTAGTCCTTGTATTGGTACGCCCTGCAAGCGCCTGGTAACCAGCGAGACAGAGACGTTATTGGACAAATAGCCCGATACCATCTCTGGTTTATTTGTACAGCTTACATCCCCAATGATTTCAAGAGTTCATCGCTGTCGTCATCACTGTCAGGCGCGGCAGGAGAAGCGGTACTTGCCTGATCAGATTGTTGCATGTCCAGTAAAGCATCAGGATCCAGCACTTCGCTGGAATCGAAATCATGCAATTTGATAAATTCTGTACGATCAATCGCAAGTTCGAGATAAAAAATATTGTTGTTTGCGGTAAAGAAAGAGACGCGGCGGATTTCCGGGCGATCCAGCGGTGTATCCACGCTCAACATGACCTGCTTGGTCAGCACCAGCATTTTGGGCTGATTCTGTGTGATGTTGGTTTGCAGCTCACGGCGAACTTTGCCAGTAAAGTCACCAACGATCTGATTCATCAGTTCGCCCAGAATATTCGCCACTTCGTCAGAGGTGAATGAAGAGGCGAGTTCAGACTTTGGCATTCCCATCGTCAGCATATATTTTTCATAAATTTCCAGGGCAGCGGCGCCAGAGAAATTCAACACCACCAGACCAGAGAATCCACCGTCAAACAACACAAAGCAGCCGATGTCGGGTTTCAGTCCAATTTTGGTAATGCGTTGGACCATTGCAGAATAATTGATACGGCTTTGCGTCGCCACGTTCAGCACCCGTGTGACGGAATTACATAAACTGGTCAACAAATCTTCTGTTCCGTAAACAACGGTGTTTTCTTCCTTGCTCATGTCCAACTCCTGAAAAATGGTTCCTGAAAATCACGTTGATGTTATTCGCGCATTGCGCGGTATGGATCGCTGGTGAATTATCTTGTCCTGATGACGCAACAATGTTGTGCGTGGGAATGGTGAAAGAATATTCAATGGAGCACGCGCCGTCCAGTAGTTTCACGAATACTGTGCAATTTGTGCAGATATGAAAATGATAATTTCTACAACAACTGCCTCTGATCCAACCTCAGTCTTTATCACTGAAGGCGTTTAATTTTTCTGCCGACAAAATATCGATAGCGCGATAGGCCAGACGGATTGCCCCTTGCTGGCTCAGTAATTTCAATTCTTTTGACAAAGTCTGGCGTGTGACTCCCAGCATCATTGCCAAAGCATCCTGCGATATATTGACTCTGGTATGCATTCCTTCCTGTGCCTGATAGGCAGCAGCATGCTTGGAAACAAAGGTTTCTTGAGTAAGAAACAGCAAACGACGGGCGACCCGGGCGCGAATTGAACGCAGATTGGCATCTTCAACAATGCCGTACAACAGACGTATGCGTCTTGCCAGCAAACGGGCAATCGCCATTGAAAAGCTCTGGCGTTGCATCAGCTGATGAAACGTCGTCTCTGGCATCACCAGCAATTCCACCTGATCAAACGCAGTCGCATCATGGGTGCGTGGCTGATGATCGAGCAGAGAAATTTCACCAAACCAGGTGCCTGTATCGAGAATACTCAGTATCGCTTCTTTTCCTTCCACATTCAGTGTCGACATCTTCATCCGGCCACTGATCAACGCATAAAAGCCACCCGGCACGTCGCCCTGACGAAATAACATTTCTCCGGGTCGCAAACGTATGACCTCGCTGGCTGCCAACATCGTCTTACGGTCCCGGACAGGCAAAGCGCCGAACCACGGATCACGCGAAAGGAGAGAGAACAAATCTGGCGGGTTCTGCGAATTCTTCATGAAAAAATAAAAAGAGAACGTCTACATTGTAAAATTTTTGACAGTTTGCCACACAGACAAGGCGTAATGTGTATCTGCTGCAAATAAAAAAAATCATGCTGATCACGCTATTTATACCGATCAGACAGACCTATCCGTCCCAGCAATAAAAATATTCAAGGAGTGAGACACATGCACAAACATGCCCATTTTCAACGCATGGAAGACAGCACCCAGCAAGACTGGCAAGTCATCGGTGCCGAATTCATGCAATTCACACAAAAGCTGACTGATCGCGTCATCAAGCACCTGCAAATACTGGAGGGCGATTATGGTGGATTTCCGGTAGATCGCTATACCCATTCCCTGCAAACCGCTACGCGTGCGCTGCGTGATGGTCGTGATGAAGAATATGTCTGCTGTGCCTTGCTACATGATATTGGCGACACGCTGGGCTCCTTCAACCATCCAGATATCGCCGCCGCGATCCTGAAGCCGTTTGTCAGCGACGCCAATCTGTGGATGGTGCAACATCATGGAATTTTTCAGGGACATTATTTTTTCCATCATATCGGTATGGATAGAGATATGCGTGAGCAGTTCCGCGCGCATCCTCAGTTTGAGCAGACGGCAGAATTTTGCGCGCTTTATGACAATCCGTCTTTCGATGCCCATGCCGAAACCTTTCCTATCGCCGAATTTGAACCGATGCTGCGTCGCCTGTTCTCAAAGCCACGCAATACCATTTACAAAGCCGCAGTCAGCGAATAATCACAATTACCCACGGAGACACCATGCAAATACCTTCCCTCAAAGATCAGGTCAGCGCCGAAGAATGGCAATTACGGGTTGACCTCGCCGCCTGTTATCGATTGGTCGCCGCCTATGGCTGGAGCGATCTGGTGTTCACGCATATCAGCGCCCGCATTCCCGGGCCAGAGCATCATTTTCTGATCAATCCTTATGGACTGATGTTCGATGAAATTACAGCATCGTCACTCGTGAAAGTCGATCAGCAATGCAATAAGGTAATTGACTCTCCTTTTCCTGTGAATCCTGCTGGTTTTGTGATTCACAGTGCCGTACACGCCGCGCGGGAAGATGTGCAATGTGTGTTGCATACGCATACCAGAGCAGGTGTGGCAGTCAGTGCGCAAAAATGCGGTATCTTGCCGCTGTCTCAACAATCCACCTTTGTGCTGGCGTCTCTGGCTTATCACGACTACGAAGGCGTTGCCTTCCGTGATGAAGAAAAGCCACGTTTACAAGCCGACATGGGGCATGCCAACTTCCTGATGCTGCGCAATCACGGTTTGCTGACCGTCGGAAAATCGATCGCAGACGCTTTCTTGTCGATGTACACGTTTGAAGCCACTTGCCAGATTCAACTCGCGGCACAGGCTGGCGGCGAACTGGTACACGTGAATCCGATGATCGTCAAAGGAGTGGCCGAAGCAATGCGTGTGCAGACGGGTGGTCTTGGCGGTGCATTCGTCTGGCCATCGCTGATACGCAAACTGGATCGCATGGATGAAAGCTACAAACTATGAGCGGGCAACGCAGAGTCATCGTGATCACCGGCAGCTCTGATGGTATCGGTGCAGAAATGGCCAGACAACTGGCGCGGGCACATGGCAGCAGCCTGGCGCTGGTATTGGCAGCGCGCAATCAGCAAGCGCTGGAGGCGGTTGCTGCTGAATGCAACGCATTCGGTGCCACCAGCCTTGTCGTCAAAACCGATGTCGGTATCGAAAGCGAGTGTCGCCAACTGATCCAGTCTGCTGTACAACAGTTTGGTCGCATTGATGCACTGATGAATAATGCAGGTAAATCCGCTCAGGCGCTGTTTGAAGAGGTTGATCATCTGGCATGGTATGAAGAACTGATGCGGATTAATTTCTGGGGCAGTGTCTGGTGCACCCATGCTGCTCTGCCGTATCTGAAAGCTAGCCATGGCAAGATCGTGGCTGTATCCTCACTCGCAGGTCTGATGGGAGTGCCGGGTCGTACGGCTTACAGTTCGAGTAAATTTGCGATGTGTGGTTTTTTTGAATGCCTGCGCTCTGAAGTCAAGGAGGCCGGTATCAGTGTCACGCTGGCATATCCGGGTGTCGTCGCTACCCGCATCCGCTATCACGGCTATAACGCCGCTGGACAGGCCGCTGGCAGCAGCGGTCTGAAAGAAGATGATGCAATGTCCATCGAAGAATGTGCATCGCTAATTATTACCGGTATGAACAAAGGCGAACGCGATGTGGTGATGACAGCGAAAGGCAAACTGGGGCGCTGGCTCAAGTTGCTGGCACCTGCACTGGTCGAAAAAATGACCATGGCAGCGCTGAAAAAAGAAGTCCGGCCACATTGAGCAAATAGGTCGGATAGTGCTGTTGCCGCAATTAAAAAAAGCATGCCCATGACTAACCGGACATGCTTTTTTATTTAATCTTGCTACGCTCTCAATATTGCCGTAGATCAGAAACGGTGCTGAATACCAACCGTGGCTGAATTCTGGCTATTGGCAAACCCGGCGTCGTCACGAGACACACCTGTCAGCTTGTTGTTGCTGGCTTTCGCAAACCCTGCGGCCACATATAAATCGGTACGCTTGGATAAAGCATACTTAGCGCGCAACGCTAACAATGATGGATCAGCGTCAGCACCAGGAGCCACATTTTTGATGTCTTGCGCATAATAAACGCCAGTCAATGTCCATTGTGGCGTCAGATTGTAATTGGCACCAATCCAGTAAAGATCGCTACGCTGATCAGCGCTGCCCGTTGCCAGTGTTTTCTTGAAATTACGATACCCTGCGAACAGTTTGGTGCTACCCAGGTCATAAGTTCCGGCCAGATGCCAGACTTTAGCCTGATCATAATTGCCACCAGTGACAGGTGCGCTATTGTTTTGTTCATATGTCACGACCGCAGCCCAAGAGCCATCGAACACGCTACCTGCCAGGATATATTTGGCATTGCCTGAGGTATCGCCTGCGACTTCACCAAAACCATAGCTGGCACCGAGTTTGTAACCCTTGCCGTCATACTGGTATTTCACCAGATTGGACACTGTGGTTAACATGCCATCTTTACGGCTACCTGTCGCACCTGCCGATGTTGCCCAGGAATACTGAGGCGCATATCCCATAGGATCGTATGGCAGGATAAAATCATACGTAGTGCTGTAAGAACGACCAGCGACGACACGACCAAAATCGCCCTGCAAACCAACGTTTGCCTGACGGCCAAAAATATCGCCATCAGAGGCGCCGGTATCCAGCAAAATGCCGCCTTCGAGCTGCATGATAGCTTTCAATCCATTGCCCAGATCTTCCGTACCGCGAAAACCGAAGCGCGATGTGTTCATACCGCCGCTATTGAGTTTGAACTGGTTACCTTTATTGGCATCAGCATTATTGTTGTACGTGATATTCGCATCAAGCAGCCCGTAAATAGTGACATTTGACTGCGCTTGCGCGGCACTGGCCAGGCATAGTAGCGATGCAACACTGACGAGTTTTTTCATCCTGTTCTCCTTAAAAATTATTGTGCTGACAACATGTATGTCATGTCGTCAGCTTTCATCCTAACGAGCGCAAGCTTTCAGTTGCCTTTCTGCGCTCTAAGGAACAGGGAACAAGGGAAAAGACCCGATAAAATTTGTTGCAGATCAGAGACAGAATATCTCTGACCATTTCATGACATCAAGTCCATATCCGAGATGCCAGAAACCTGCAAGCTCAGGCGAAAGCGTATTGCCAAAGGAAGAAACTCATCAGGCCTGCCACAATCGTCAGCATCTGCTTACGACTGACGATACAGACAATGACAGCAACAATCGAGGCAATCAGTTGCGGATTACGCCAGTGCAATTCCAGCCCCTGATCGTGGGGTGCCAGTATCATCGGCGTAATGATCGCGGTCAACACTGTCACCGGAACAAAGCTGAGCGCCAGGTTCAGCCATGAAGGAAACACCAGACGATCACCGAGGATAAAAAAGATAGCTTTAATCAACACCGTGATCACCGCCATACCAAGAATCACCAATGTGTAATTCATACAAACTCCTTTGCCGGCAAGGCGCGTTTTGATAAAGCCATACCAACAACGACGCCAATCAGTACTGCCGATAACAAACCAATTTTGTATGGCAACCCCTGCAGCAGATAGGCAAAACTACCCGCTGCCAGTGCGGCCGCCAATTGTGGCAAGCGATTCAGTTGCGGAACAATAATGGCAATAAAAGTCGCCACCATTGCATAGTCCAGCCCCATGCTCTGCAACTGAGGAAACAGCGTACCGAATAGCAACCCCACCAACGTCCAGAGTTGCCAGTTGCCATACATGGCCAGACCCGATCCGAGAAAATACCAATGTGCATCGCGCTGTGCTTCGGGACTCAGGCGACGCTGATGATAACCAGCGACGACGGCAAAAGTTTCGTCAGTTAATAAAAATCCCAACAACCAGCGCCAGCGTGCCGATAAATGGGCTACATGCGGCAGCAAGGTCGCGGCGTACAACATGTGCCGTAAATTGACAATCAAGGTCGTCAGCCAAATAACCAGCATACCGGTGTGGCTGGCGATCAGGCCGGTGGCAATAAACTGGCTGGAACCAGCATAGACCGACAGCGACATCAATTGCCCATGCCAGGGTGCCATCGGGCTGGCGGCCACCAGTGTGCCGAAGATCATACCAAACGGTGCTGCACCGACTAGCATCGGCGCTGTATCGCGGGCACCGGCTGCCAGACTTTTCCAGTGTGAGTGTGGGGTGATTGTTGCGGGATCAGATGAATCTGTTGAGTGCATGTTGGCTCCTTTCCGCAAGTATACCGTGCCTGCCGTGCGCTGACCCGGCATGAGAAAAATTCCTTTGTACAGAAAAAGCCGCTGGTTTTCAGGTACGCCTTACGGCATTTTTTAACATGCTCACACCATTTTCCGGCAACTGGTCGCATTGCGATGGTGATGTGGTATCGCGTTGCTTATTCTGTGCTGGCAGTTCACCTTCGCCGGCATCTGACTTACACCATTCTCATTGACTGACAGGAGTTCATCATGAAAAATTCTTTCCCTTTCTTACATTCTTCCCATTTTTTCCGTAGCATAAGCGTCAAAAAAGTATCGATTGCAGCAGCACTGACGATGTTATCGGCCAGCAACGCAATGGCTTTTTCTGAAGAAAAATTCCATACCGCCTTCACACAACTGGTCTCTGTTGCACCGGCCAACCAGCAACAAAGAATCGAGAATGCAGTCAATGCCTGGTTGCATCAGGACTATATCAATTCGTTGCAACAGGCTGAAATCGACGCATCTGCGCGCGCAGATGCCAATACAAATCTGGCGGCACTGGAGACTTTCCGTCAGTTACTGGCGCAAGACCCGGGAAATGCCTTGCTCATGTCTTACACGGGCGCCGCTACGGCCAAAGCTGCGCAATACAGAGGAACACATCAAGAAAAAATGCAGTTAGTGAATAACGGAATGAGTCTACTGGACCAGGCACTGCAAGCCGTCGATACTGGCAAAGGCGATCGTATGGGCGGTAACACTGCGGACACCGGGGTAATCGCGATGCACGGCAAAGTTCCTGTCAGGCTGGAAGTACGTTTTGTGGCAGCCAATACCTTTCTGGCGTTACCACCATCACTGCATCAGCACGCACGGGGCGGAGAATTATTGGAAACGATTCTGAACGATACCGGATTTGCTCAAGCGGGAATTAACTTTCAGGGTGCCGTCTGGATGCAGGCGGCCGTACTGGCGGTACAACAACATCGTGACGGTGATGCCAGACATTGGCTCAATCAGATACTGGAACAAAAAGCACCGCAGACCGACAAAGCAACAGCAATGCTACAAACATTCTGATGAATATTGATTGAATGCGGTATGCCATGTTGTGAACGCATAGACATCATCGCAATAAGCTCACCGCGAGGTAACAGCGCGGCGACAATCAAGCCAGCAGAGAAATCCACTCAACAGATCGTCAGGTCTGTTGAGTGAGATGGAATGACAGGAAGCGATGTGTGGCGATATAAAACAATGAAGCTGCTGCACAATGCAACTAGCGCATACAGGCGAACAACCCAACTGCCACTATTTATTTTTTGATTTTGACAGGACGCTGCCAACCGTCGATGGTCAATTGTCTGGCACGGGATACTGTCAGCTTACCGGCAGGAGCATCTTTGGTCAGTGTGGTACCGGCCCCAAGCGTCGCGCCTTTGCCCACACGCACTGGCGCCACCAACTGCGTGTCGCTGCCGATGAAGGCATCATCTTCAATCACGGTACGCGATTTATTCACGCCATCATAATTGCAGGTGATAGTCCCAGCGCCGATATTGACCCGGCTGCCTATCGTTGCATCGCCGACATAGGCCAGATGATTGGCTTTACTGTGTGCAGCGATCTGGCTGTTTTTGATTTCTACAAAATTACCGATGTGCACATCTTCCGCCAGCTCAGTTCCCGGACGCAGGCGGGCATATGGCCCGATCTGGGATTGAGCACCAACGCTGGCATTTTCAATATGACAAAATGGCTTAATAACTGTACCTGCGGCAATGTGTGCATTCTTGATCACGCAATGCGCAGCAATACTGACACCATCACCCAATGTCACTTCGCCTTCAAACACGCAGCCAACGTCAATACTCACATCCCGCCCACATTGGAGTGTGCCACGCACATCAATACGTGCCGGGTCCAGCAGTGTCACGCCCTGCTCCAGTAACTGACGGGCAATATTCAACTGATGAACGCGTTCCAGTTCGGCCAGTTGCACTTTGCTATTGACACCCAGCGTTTCCCAGATCGCATCCGGTTGTGCCGAAACAACTTTGACGCCATCAGCAACTGCCCGCGCCACAATATCGGTCAGATAATATTCCCCTTGCGCATTGTTGTTCGACAGTGTGCTCAACCATTGCTTCAGTGGCCGTGTTGGCGCGATCATGATGCCGGTATTGATTTCGGTGATTTTTCTTTCCTGTTCGTTGGCGTCCTTTTGCTCAACGATACGTTTGATCTCATCATCTTCACGCACAATTCTGCCCAGGCCGGTAGGGTCTGCCATTTCTGCCGTCAATATTGCCAGCTTGTCTTTTCCGGCAACATCCATCAGACGCAACAAGCTGGCGGTCGTGGTCAATGGCACATCCCCATACAACACCAGCGTTGGTACGTTGTCATCCAGCATAGGCATTGCCTGCGCAACAGCATGTCCTGTTCCCAGTTGCGGTTCTTGCAAAGCAAACTGCAGATCATCAGCAGCCACGCTGCTCAATACCTGATCACCGCCATGACCATACACCACGCAGATAGAAACGGCATGCAAGCTGTGTGCGGTCGCGATGACATGAGACAGCAATGGTTTGCCTGCCAGAGGATGTAATACTTTGGGTAAAGCCGACTGCATGCGCTTGCCCATGCCGGCAGCGAGAATAACGACGTTCATGTGATGTGATGTAAAGTGAAATTGCCTGAAATTTTATCATGGCAACCCGACGCATTCGGTACGCTGGCGCACATCGCCACTGTACATCACAGGTAAATACTGTTGCGACAGAGTAGCGCTATTGACTCTATGCTTGCCTGGCTTTGTCAGGAAAATGTTGTGACATTCCTCAATAGAATTTGCATGGAATCAAGGTATGAGTAAAGAAAGGCGCTTTCTCCGGCAATGTCACATAAAAGTCATCGGACATCACGCTACAAAAACATACAATTCGGAGTACTTTTTAATTCTCCATCTCATGTACAATTGAGAATAGTTATCATTTATCATTTATCATTTATCATTTTCTTTCCTGGTGACTGAGTGAATTTTCAGAGCTGCTTTATCGCTGGTGCATGCACCAGCGATAAAGCACAACTTAAAATTCGATCCTCAAAACTGCCCTGAACATCAGCAACAGCATCGTAGTAACAGACATCAACAGACTCTCTGACTTAAATTCATGACACCACCTGCGAAAGACGCCTTACAGACACAACAACGCCGCGCATTCTGGTTACGCCATCTGCATCAGTGGCATTGGATCAGCTCCGGTCTTTGCCTGATCGCGATGATCCTGTTTGCCGCAACTGGCATCACGCTAAATCATTCAGCGCAAATCGAAGCACATCCGGTCATCCTTAAAAAAACCGGGCATCTTCCTCGCCCTCTTTTGGACCAGATGCAGCAAAAACATGGTGCAGACAGCACCGACCTGCCATTGCCTGAACCGGTCAGGGACTGGCTGAAAACAGACATGTCTGTCGACGTCAGCGATCAGATACCAGAATGGTCACCTGAAGAGGTATATCTGGCGCTGCCGCGTCCCGGTGGTGACGCCTGGCTCCGTCTGGATCTGGATAGCGGCGATCTGGAATATGAAATCACCGACCGTGGCTGGATTGCTTACTTCAATGATTTACACAAAGGACGCAACACTGGTTCGGCCTGGAACTGGTTTATTGATATTTTTGCAGCAACCTGCCTGATTTTTTGTATCACCGGCCTATTCCTGCTGAAAATGCACGCCCGTAACCGTCCGACGACCTGGCCTCTGGTCGCGCTGGGTCTGGTGCTGCCTTTGTTGCTTGCCTTTATCTTTATTCATTAGCAGTCCAGATTCGACATTCCTCCTTAACACTTAAAACCCTTACCATTCGATTAATAGGTTTTCTATGAACAAGCTACTTCCTTTTGCTATTTCCAGCGTCTTGGGCAGTCAGGCCATGCTGGCAGTTGCCGCCGACATGACTCTGAAAGTAGAGATTCCCAAACTCAAGGTTGCCGAATATCACAGCCCCTACGTCGCCATCTGGCTGGAAAAGCCGGATCAGAGTTTTGCCGGCAACCTGGCCGTCTGGTACAACATGAAAAAACGCGACAATGAAAGCACCAAATGGCTGAAGGACTTGCGCCAGTGGTGGCGTCGCAGCGGACGCGATTTGCAAATGCCTGTCGATGGCATCAGTGGTGCAACACGTACCAGTGGCGAGCAAACGCTGAGTTTCTCAGGTGATAAAAGTATTCTGGCGAAATTGCCAGCAGGTGAGTACCAACTCATCGTAGAAGCAGCGCGTGAAGGTGGTGGCCGCGAAGTCGTGAAAGTGCCTTTCCAGTGGCAGGCAAAAACAGAACAGAATGCCAAGGCACAAGGAAGTCACGAGCTAGGCACCGTTACTCTGAACATCAAATAACCGGATCACTGACCATGAAAACTCTGCGCCAACTTGCTGCATTGACGATACTCGCCGCCACTACCTTGTCTGCACAGGCTCATCGCCCATTTTTGTTACCCTCGTCCACCGTGACAGCAGGCAATACGCCGTGGGTTACCGTGGACGCTGCGGCTGCCAGCGATGTGTTTTTTTTCGACCACATGCCACTGAAACTTGATGCGTTGATCATTACCGCACCGGACGGCAGCAAAGCCAAACCGGAAAACAGCAGCACAGGAAAATTCCGCAGCAGCTTCGACCTTGCACTCACACAGACTGGCAGCTACAAGCTCAGTCTGGTCAGCGATACGCTGATGGCCAGTTATAAAGAAAATGGCAGCCAGAAACGCTGGCGCGGTAGCGCGGAAAATTTTTCCAAAGAAGTACCAGCGAATGCAGAAGACTTGCAGGTCACGCAGCGCAGCAGCCGGGTCGAAACCTTCGTCACAAACGGCAAGCCGGGCGGCAAGGCATTGGAGATCAGCGGCAGTGGGCTGGAATTGCAGGCGTTGACGCATCCCAATGACCTGGTCGCTGGAGAGACAGCCCGGTTCCGCCTGCTGATTGATGGCAAACCCGCTGCCAATGCACACGTGATAGTGATTGCCGGTGGCATCCGTTACCGTCAGAAACTGGATGAAACGCTCCTCAATACAGATGCGAGTGGCACATTCAGCATCCAGTGGCCAAGTGCAGGCATATACTGGCTGGAAGCAGAAATCAAAGATAGCAACAACGTCAAAGCACCGGCAAAAACACGAGCCGCCAGCTATGCGGCCACGCTGGAAGTCTTGCCACAATAATGCAGCGCCAGGTCTTTATTCCTCCGTTACACGAAGCACCGCTGCCACCACCGGCGCATGCTTCTGTGATCCGCTTATCGGGTGCAACGATGGGAACCCACTGGCAGGTTGATCTGGTGCTGAGTACAGCCAAAGACAAGTCAGAGGCGGAACAACAATCAGCGCAATCAGCATGGGCGACTCAAAAAACGTCGTTACAGGCAGGCATACAGACACAACTGGATCAGGTTGTCACGCAGATGAGTACCTGGGACAGTCAGTCTGATCTCTGCCAGTTCAACCGCGCTGCGGCTGGAAGCTGGATACCGCTGGCACCGGAGTTTTTTAAGGTGCTGGACTATGCTGTGTTTCTGGCACAGCAGACACGCGGCGCTTACGACCCTGCCGCAGCCAGGTTAGTTGACTTGTGGGGATTCGGGCCAAAAGGAAAGCGTCAGGATTGTCCGGATGATGCTGCCATACAGGAAGCACGGGATACCCCCGGCTGGCGGTCTCTGCAACTCAGGCGCCTGACGGGAGAAGCCTTGCAAGTGGGCGGCGTACAGCTGGATTTATCTTCGATTGCCAAAGGTTTTGGTGTCGATCAGGTAGCCAGGTATCTGAACCAGCAGCAGATCGGTAGTTACCTGATCGAAGTCGGCGGCGAGCTCAGAGGACATGGCGTGAAACCCGACGGACAGCCTTGGTGGGTATCTATTGAACAGGCGGGTCTTGAGCAGCAGGAGCAACAGGAGCAAATCCGCGATGCAGAAAATGTGTTGCAGACAGCACGAATGAACGATGCGATGCACAATCACCTGCTTGCCTTGCACGGCATGTCTGTCGCCACGTCAGGAAATTATCGTCAGTATTTTGATGTTGAAGGTCGTCGTTATGCTCACACCATTGACGCACGCAGTGGTTATCCCGTCAGTCATGATTTGTGTTCTGTTACCGTACTGCATCCGGAATGCATGATAGCCGACGCACTGGCCACGGCATTGTTTGTCATGGGAGCGGATGAAGGTATGCAATATGCAAACCAACACCAACTGGCGGTTTTGTTTGTACGTGGCATCCATAGTGATACCGAGACCAAGCATCCTCACCATATTGAAGAAAGCATGAGCCAGGCGTTGATCGCCATGCTGGATTAATTGATTTATGCGTTTATTTTCCTCTTCCAGCCTGCGTGCACTATGTCTCGTTCTCTGTGGCGCCAGTATATTCAGTCTGTTCCATGCAGACAGCGCAGGTCGCTGGCTGCCTGTATCACTGGTGATCGCTGCCTATCTGAGTTTTTGTCTGTTGATCTGGCAAACTCACCGACAACGTCAAAATCAAGAACTGCGTTCCTCAAGGCAGCTTCATGGCAGCCAGATTGATGGCCAGGTGTTGATCGCATATGCCAGTCAGACAGGTTATGCAGAGCAACTGGCAAGAAAAACTGCCGAGCATCTGCAACAAGCAGGGGTCAGCACACAATTGTGCTCACTGGCACAACTCGATTTAATGCTATTACAGAAGACGTCACGTCTGTTATTGATTGCAAGCACGACGGGCGAAGGCGATGCGCCGGATCAGGCTGCTGGATTTCAGCGAAAGGTGATGTCTGCACAACTCTCGTTGCCGCAGTTGCAATACGGCATTCTGGCGCTGGGGGACAGACATTATCAGCATTATTGTGCCTTTGGACACAGGCTGGAACACTGGCTGCATCACCAGCAGGCACACAGCATGTTTGATCTGGTGGAAGTTGATAACGGCGATGAGGGTGCATTGCGACACTGGCAGCATCATCTGGGCATCATGAGTGGGCATACCGGGTTATCAGACTGGACAACGCCCGGCTATCATGCATGGCAACTCAGCGAACGCCATCTGCTGAATCCCGGCAGCCTTGGCGGCGCAGTCTATCATCTGGTGCTGACCCGGCATAAGGATCACAGTGATGATCACTGTAATGAACACGTTGCATGGCAAGCAGGTGACATTGCGGAAATCGGACCTGAATACCCGCCAACGGAAAACAATGAACAGACTCAGGGCGAGCGACCTGTTTTGCCTCATCGGGAATATTCGATTTCTTCCATCAGCAGCGATGGCCAGCTGGAACTGCTGGTGCGCCAGATGCGCTATCCAGATGGCACGCTGGGCATAGGTTCGGGTTGGCTGACGGAATATGCCAGCACTGGTCAGAATATCGCTCTGCGCATACGAGAAAATCGCCAATTCCACACGCCGCAGCATGATTGCCCTTTAATCCTCATCGGCAACGGTACAGGTCTGGCAGGGTTGAGGGCACATCTGAAACAGCGCATCACTCTGGGCTATCGTCGCAATTGTCTGTTTTTTGGTGAACGTCAGCGAGAATGCGATTTTTTTCACCAAACGGAAATTGCACTCTGGCAGCAGCAAGGTTTTTTACCTGAACTGCATCTGTGTTTTTCACGCGATCATTCACACGATCAGTCAGAACGTCGCTACGTTCAGCATGCCTTACAAGAACAATCCGGTCTGTTGCGTCAATGGGTAGCGGAAGGGGCAGTCATCATGGTCTGTGGCAGTTTGCATGGGATGGCAGACGAGGTACATACTTGCCTGGAGCGTCTGCTGGGAGAAGATCAACTGGAGCAAATGGCAGAATCTGGCCGTTACCGGCGTGACGTGTATTGATTTTCACGCCACAAAGATTTCCCTCCTGTCATTCGTTCAACAAAAAACTTTCTCAGCGTAATAGTGTCTGCTTGCATACTGATTCTGTGCTGATTCTGTCCTGATTTCTTAGCAGTGATGCATTCTGGCATTGAATCGACCTTCGCTCTGCGATACGATGCAAATCACCCTGTTTCTCTGACTTGCATCGAAAAGGCAATGCATCATGGCTGATACCACCTCCCTGCTCTCTACCGGCGCCAGCGCCAACCGCGTTGATATCGTGTTCGTGGCGGAGGGCTATACCGCAGCAGAACGGACTAAATTCCTTACTGACGCCAATAATTTTCTGACGACGATGCTGGGTTCGGCCAACGCTAAACTGAATGCGCCATTTTCCAGTTATAAAAACCTGTTTAATGCCAGCGCCCTGTTTGTTGCATCGGCAGAATCAGGCACCGATCAGCCGAATAAAAACACCTACGTCAATACTTACTTTAACGCGACACAGCACGGCAGTGATGGCCGCCTGTTATACGGTGATGAGGACAAGGTCAACACCACTGTCACACAGGCCTATGCCAGTGATGCACATGAAATTACCATCGTACTGGTCAATACTGCTTTATACGGCGGCGCTGGCGGTTCTGTCGCATGGGCTGCCGCCGGCAACAGCTCCGCATCAGAAATTGCCCTGCATGAAATCGGTCACAGTTTTGCCGGTTTGCAAGATGAATATGTGGATGCATCCATTGCCAACAACTACCCGTTGAACAGCCCTTATTTTCAGAACAGCGCCCATGTCACGGACTCGCTGAACCGTATTCCGTGGTCTGCCTGGATGGGGTATAAGGATGGCGATCTGGGTGTTGTCGGCACTTATCAGGGCGGATATTACCGCGCTAATGGCGTTTGGCGGGCAACCCTGGATTCAAAAATGAACCATCTCGGTGTCGCCTTCAGCGCACCGGAAAAAGAAGCATTTGCCTTGCAATATTATGCAGCGATAGGAGATTATCTCTCGCTCAATACCAGCATTCCCGGCTTGTATCAGGCCATCACGCCAGACAGCAGTCTCCTCGCATTTAACTGGGCGATCAATGGTAAAACCGTTGATACCAGCAGCAAACAATATCTGGATGCCTATGGCACCGGCGTCTATCAAACAGGCAGCTCACTCAGCCTGAGCACTATCGACAGCACAGGATATATCCGCACTAATCTGAGCAACACGCAACAAACCGAAACCAGCGGTATGAGTAAGGCCGTCAGTAACGTCAGCGGTGCCAGCGCCAACATTACCAGCAGCAACGCGATCCTGCAATTTGACAGCAGCGACAACACGATCAGCATCAGTAATCTCAGCACCACCCGCTTTGATTATATCGATGGCGGTGCTGGTAAAGACACGCTTCAGTTCAATACTAAACTGGGGAATGGCTCCGGTTTTTTCATCAATGAAATTTCGGCCAATACCGCCGTACTCGGCATACAAGGCGTGAACTATTGGGCAGAGCACAATGTAGAACGCCTGCAATTCACCGACTTTACCGTGAATACGGCGGTACACACGAATGCACAAACGATCAGCGGCAATGATTTACGCTCACTGGAAGAACTGTACGTCGCTTATTTCAATCGTGTTCCTGATGCGGATGGGCTTGATTACTGGATTAGTCAGTATAAAAGAGGCGTCACGATGAATCAGATCGGTGATGAATTTTACAAAGCAGCAACTCAAAATCCTGTTGAAGCAGGATATTCAAAAAATTTTAATGACACCGACTTTATTAATACTCTGTATAAAAACATATTGGCACGTTCTGCCGGAGCAGATACGGAAGGTTTGACATACTGGCTTGGTCAATTAAACAATGGTTCTTTAAGCCATGGAAGCTTGGTCAACACCGTTTTATCAATTATCCATAATTCAGCCATCGATAGCTATTGGAATCAAGTCAACCTGCTGCTCAGCAATAAAATAACGGTCGCGAATCAATTTGCGGTTGAGTGGGGATTAAACTACAACACGCCAGAAGCTGCCATCACCAACGGCGCAGCGATTATTGGCACAGTCACTCCCATTGATATCGCCGCCGCATTGGCACTGATCGGCATCAACAATGATCAGATACATCTGATCTGACTGCGCTGACTTCTGAAGACAACAATACCGGAAGCAAATTTCGTTTTGCACTCCGGTGGCCAGCATAGCTTAACCGTTTTTTATTTTTCTCCAGCTCATGTCTGATACGCTGAACCAAGCTGAAACCTATTATCTCGACGCCTGCCAGCACATCGTTGAACAGCAATATGATGAGGCAAAAGATTTGCTGGAACGCGCACTGACACTGGCACCCGATTTTGCTGAAGCTCTTGCGAATCTGGCGTATCTGCAAGAAAAAAAGGGCCAGTATCAGGACGCCATTGCACTGTATCAACGAGCAATCAATCTCAGGCCGGACTGTTTGCAAATCAGCCTGAATTTTGGTGCGATGTTGATGAAGCAAAAGCAGTTTCAGGCATCAGAATCCGTTTACCGTCAGGCGCTCGGTCAAGACCCTCAACATGCAGCCACATGGTCAAATCTGGGTGTCTTGCTGGCAAGCCTCAAGCGTGAAACCGAAGCAGAGCAATGCTACCGCCAAGCATTGGCTATTGCCCCGAGCTATGACAAGGCCCGCTTTAATCTCAGTTACCTACTCTTGCGCCAGGGGCATTATGAAGAAGGCCTGAGCTGCATGGAGGCACGTGCATGGCAAGATGTATTCAGTGCTTATTTTCAGTTCCCACGCTGGAACGGAGAATCTCTGGCAGGAAAAGCCATACTCATTACGTTTGAAGGTGGTTGCGGTGACATGATCATGTTTTCGCGTTACGCGCAGCAACTACGACACATGTATGCAAGCAAAATCAGCCTGATTTGCCAACCAGAGTTACAAACGCTATTAAGCAGCTTGCACGATATAGATGAAGTATTTTCTTATCATGACGATCTGCCTGTCAGCGAATGGGATTATTGGGTTCTGCCAATGAGCTTGCCGTATTGGTGTGGCACACGTGCAGATACGATTCCTGCACAAATTCCCTACCTGTTTGCTGATCCGTCCAGAGAACAAACCTTCGCAGCGAGCTTATCCACGTCTGGTTACAAAGTAGGGTTGGTCTGGAAAGGCAACCCTCAGTTCGAGAATGACGACACCCGTTCGCTGGCATCGCTGGCCGAGTTGGACAGCATACTTCGCATTCCCGATATCCGGTTTATCAGCCTGCAAAAAGGCGATGCCTCCACGGCCGCAATCGGGCAAGCGCAATACTACGGCGTGGAATTATTCGGAGAGCGTTTGCAAGATTTTGCAGACACGGCAGCCGTGATGTGCCAACTAGATATGGTCATCAGTGTCGATACTGCCGTGGCGCATCTTGCCGGTGCCATGGGCATTCCCTGCTGGGTGCTGCTTCCTGATTATTGCTGTGACTGGCGTTGGGGTGCCGGGAGTTCCGATACACCCTGGTATCCACTACAGATGCGCCTGTTCCGACAGCATGCAGGCGGCGACTGGAATTCTGTCATCGAGGCAATGGCAACATTGCTCCCCGCTTATCTGCATCAGCTTGCACAAGAAAAACAGCACCTGATGCAGGTGCTGTAGTGATATACCGATGAACCAATGATCAATAAACTAAGGAATCTCTGATTAAGTAAACGCAACCTGATTGAGAAACGTTAATAGAAGCATGTTCGACCGTCAATCATTAAAGCCATGAGACAGACTACATTTGCCCAAGGAAGCTTTGAACGCTATGCCAAAAC